>JALSLW010000001.1 GCA_026988155.1 Methylomonas sp.
TACGTA
Organism: Methylomonas sp.; assembly: GCA_026988155.1. Taxonomy (GTDB): domain Bacteria; phylum Pseudomonadota; class Gammaproteobacteria; order Methylococcales; family Methylomonadaceae; genus QPIN01. The sequence goes on from JALSLW010000001.1 coordinate 7, forward strand.
ACAGGTTTAATATCCATTGATATTTTCATAATAACTACCTCCAGTCTTTTTATAGTACGTTATTCTGTCTTTCTGTCAAGGTAATATAATAACTGGGGTCAGTAATAACTGGTAATAACTGTAATAACTGGGGTCAGTGTTAAATTTGTATAATAACTGGGGTCAGAGATAAACGTTACACTGACCCCAGTTATTCTGACCCCAGTTATTCTTACACTGACCCCAGTTATTGGACCCCAGTTATTGGACCCCAGTTATTGGACCCCAGTTATTGGACCCCAGTTATTGGACCCCAGTTATTGGACCCCAGTTATTGGACCCCAGTTATTGGACCCCAGTTATTGGACCCCAGTTATTGCTGACCCCAGTTATTGTCCAGCAAAGATAAAGTGCGTGAATATGACGAAGAATTTGTACAGGCAAAAAAGCAGCACTCGGCTGTTGAGTCCGCCATTAATGCATTGCAAGTGCATGGGCTGAATAAATGTCCAGACCATGGGATAGACGGATTTGAACGCTACGCCGCTTTAGCGGTGCTGTCTCGAAACATTCAAAAGATTGGCTGTATAGTACGGGACAGAGAAAGAAAACTACTCGAAGAACAAAAAAAAGCGGCTTAGGCAAAGATTCAATAGCATGAGAAGCACCCTGACAGGATTGCTGTGTCCAAAAAATGGTTTTTTACACTCTTATTGGCTAGGCAATGGAGTTCTGCATTAAAAAGTGAAGGATTGCTAATAGGATAGTATCCACTATGGGTGGATATTTTTTGATTTATTTTGGTTTATGCTTTTTCGGTCAGGCACTAAATAAGCGGAACTGTTACAGCTTTAGAATTAAAAATAAAGTCTGGAAGAGTGGCTCAATATTAATGGCCATTAACAAAGTTTATCAAGCGAAGCGTGATAATGTCATCTGACCGCTAATAAACCCACCCTACCAATAGTGTTAGCAAATTAAATCAAGAATTGTTTCCTTAAACCCATCGGTATAACTATAATTGTCATCTTCTATGGCATCTTCAGCATGAACAATCAGACCATTAAGCGGCTCAGGAAAAGCGTAATATTCTAGGTTTTTCCCAGTATAACCATGATCACCTTCATAGGTTTTCAGTTTATTTATATTAACATCAATAATATAAACGCCTTTCACCCGTCCGGTATAGGTTCCGTCTTCATTAGCCTCAATGTCTATTACTGCCGTCATGGGCTTGTCAGAAGTAGATGGATCCATGGTGTACCAGGTACCTTCTTCATCAATATCGCATTCAATTGTTTTTAAGTCACTGCTAAATGGCTCAAAATAATTTAAATCTTCACTTTCAAAATAGAGTACTTCATCGATAATATGGTTTCTGAGAATAGTTGATTTCATCTCTTATTCTCCATGTTAGTGCGCGATGCAAGCTGGAATAGAGCCTGCTCTTGTGTTTCTAGCTTAGTCTGAGTGCTATTTTCAATTTCAGCACCGGAAGTCTCTTCTATTGTCGCTATTTCTTTAACATCCCCGCTTATCATGTGTTTTATTGTTGGGGCTGAAAAGGCAAGCGCAACACTGACTGACAAACCAATTGCGGCTTTACCCATATCGCTTCCTACTATTTTTAATACGTCTTTATGATCTCTCATATGCGTAATAGTGGCAATTGCAAACTCACGCCCAGCTAATAATCCCAAAAATACCCAGGTTGTACTCATTGGAATATTGCTCATTTCCTTAAAAACAAGCAAAATAATGGCATAGATAAAATCAACAATGGTGGCAGAGCGAATATCTTGAGTATTGGTTTTACTTGTGACAATTTTTTGAATGCCACCTCCACGCTGATAAAAGATAACGGCATGAAGAATAAAAAACCAAAATAAGGCGCCCCATAGCCATGTCTGGCTAATCGTTCTAATGCCATCTGCATTAATGCCGGATGAAGGCGCATAAATAAAGATGTTGGCCAAATCATGCATTAGCCATTGACTCCATAAAAACCCCGTAGATACCCACTGCAATACAGTCCAATAAGCTTTAGGCCTTTCCTCATCAGCTGTTCTAATAAAGTATTTTTCAGCTTTGGCGGCCACAAGCCAATAAACCAAATAGCCCACCACAATTGCTACTAGATAGCCCATTAAAGATTTAGTCAGCATTTTTTCCAGATTTGTCGTTACAAAAACAGTTAACACTAAAAAAGTTGTGCTGACAGGAATGCCAAATCTTGTCAAAGCAAGCACAAACACAGGAGGCAGAAGATAGACCCAAGAAAATTGAGCCGGTGGCGGAAATTTTTCTAAACGTCCATAAGATACATCACCCAAATGAGCATACCAGCCATAAACCAGAACCACTGACAATATTGCCATGGTAAATAACCAAAGTACCCACCAAGGTCGATGGGCATTTGATGCTAAAAAAGTACCCAAGGTTTGAATGGCATCATTGGCTACAATTGAATAGGCTGCCAGTGAAAAACCGATAATCATTAGAACGGACTCTAAACCAAGCTCCATCATCTTCTCCTTTTATTGTTATTTAAAGGACTCAGTCTATCGGTGGAATATGTCAGAATAGTGACATGTTTATTAAACTGCAGCTATCAAAAATACATATGCATTTAAGCCGCTAACTCTTGCTCAATATAACGCTGTCGCTTTTTATCGGTGATTTTATCCAGCTCCACCATAATCAAGCTATCAATGCAGTTGCTAAAACTAGGATCAATATTAAAATCTATAAAATGACAGCCTTTATCTGAACATAACTCAACATATTGCTTATAAAGTGTAGGGACTTTAACGCCCAGTTTTTTCAGCTCACTATTTAAAATTTTATAGCTGGTTTTGTAGTCTGAACTAAATTCAGACTCAGCAAACTGCTCAGCCTGTTCAGAGATAACAAATGGAATTTTTGCAGTTGCCAAATCCAAGTCTGAGCCAAACTGTCGCTGGTAAAAGCTGATAATAATTTCTTTAGCTTCATGCGAATAGGCATCGCTTAAACTGACAGGGCCAAATAAATATTTTACGTCTGGCTGCTCTCTAAGATATGCGCCGATGCCATACCATAAATAATCCAGACTGCGCTGCCCCCAATATTTTGGCTGAACAAAGCTGCGCCCCAGCTCAATACTGTTTGGCAGGTATTTTTGAAACTCTGCATTCAATTCAAATAAAGAATGGGTATAAAAGCCATCGACTCCCTGGTCAGCCATAATTTTATGCCCTTCGCCAATTCTATATGCCCCCACAATCTCTAGTTCATCGTCATCCCATAGCACCAAGTGGCTGTAAAAAATATCGTATTTATCTAAATCATGTGCCTGTCCGGTACCCTCTTCTACCGTTCTGAAGGTTAATTCACGCAGACGGGCAATTTCTGCCATTACTGAACAGTCATCCTTAAAATGATAGAGAAATATTTTTTTGCCGTCTTTTGTGTCACCTAACAGATGAGACTGATAAAGTGCCTTTTTTAAGGCTTTGCTATCTACCGGATGGGAGACCGTTTCAATAGTCTCAAATAATGGCTTTTTACTTTTTTTAGCTAGATTGTAGACATGTTTACGGAACATCTGGCTCAGCTGTTTATTGCTGCCCTCGGCATTGGCAAAGCTTTTATAGGGAATGGGCGAGCCTACTGTAAACTTTAACTCCTGGTTTTTTTTATTAAACATCTCTTTTACCAGCAACAGAGTGCTTAACGGTTTATTCATTATTGATGAAGCATAAAACATTGCAGAATTAGATGCCTTTATATAAATAGGCAGCACTGGGCTCTGCGTTTTTTTTGCTAATTTGATAAACCCCGTTTTCCATTGACCATCCCGTATTCCCTTAGGCGTAATTCGGGAAACTTCCCCAGCAGGAAAAATGATCACAGCTTCTTCATTTTCTAAAGCCGAGTGCATATCTTTGTAGATCTGTTTGTGCGAGGCCTTATTTGATAACACATTGACGGAAAGAAAGATTGATTGCAAAGGTTCCATATAGGTCAAAACTTTATTTGCAACAATACGAACGTCTGGCCTGACGGCTCTAACCAGTTTAACCAGTGCCAGACCGTCTAAGGTGCCTATGGGATGGTTGGCAACTATCAGCAGCCTGCCTTCTGACGGAATATTACTGTAGGAATCTGGGCTTATCTGGTAACTGAACTTACAATAGCGAAGCAGTTTATCCAGAAAGGCAAAGCCTCGCAGATGCCTGTTCTTTTTTATGACTTTATTGAAATCATCTTCATGGAGAACTTTCTTTAATACTTTAACAATTATTTTAAACTTTTTCTTTTCTATTAAATCCGGATAGGTTTCACGCAGAATTTTTTCAATATCAATCATAATTTTTTAGTATTTATCAAATAGTTTAGAGCAGATAGATTTGCCTTTTTGTCTGTGTTTGATGCTGCTGTTTCGGTTTCATAACTTACTATCCGCACGGAACAGCAATGCAAGACAGTACTGGCTGGCGAATTATTGCAAGCTCCCTTACGGCACAGGTTTAGATTATCCTAAAAAAATCAGTTGATCGCTAAGTTCAGCTGTAACTTGTTAAATAATATGCTTAACCAAGTTTTTCTATTCTCACCAGATGGGTGAGACTATTTCGCTTCACGGCTTTGTGAAAAATCTGGACGAAAAATTCTGCAGAATAGCTCTCAATAAGGACTACGGCCATTATTTTCTAGCTATTCTTTGCCTTTTTCGCCCAGATTTTCCACAAAACCCGTGCTCAACTGATTTTTCTAGGATTATGAAACAGTCTGAGTATCTAGCAAGAATATGACAAATCAATGACATTCGAAATTAAAAGTCATAGAAATGAGGCCAAGCTAAAAGTATTTGATACTGTCACTCTATCGTCATAAAGCTGCTGCAATACCGTCACAAAAAGGTGTTATTTTTTCGTGCAACTAGAAAACAAATTGGAGAAACTTATGACTCTTTTTTACCAAACGGTATGGATCTCAGATACACACTTAGGCACTAAAGGCTGTAAAGCTGAATATTTACGCGATTTTCTTGATCATGTTGATTGCAACACACTTTATTTAGTGGGTGACATTATTGATCTTTGGAGCTGGAACGTGAAATCGGGGTTCTACTGGCCAACATTGCATAGTGATATTGTTCAGCGAGTCATCAACAAAGCAAAACACGGAACTCGAGTTATCTACATTCCCGGCAATCATGACGAACAGTTTAGAAAACATGCCGGCATGGTATTTAATGGCATCGAAATACGGCTTAATGCTATTCATAAAACAGCGGATAGCCAGCGTTTTCTGGTGATGCATGGCGATGAATTTGACAGCATTGTCTGCCACAACCCTCGTCTTGCCTACTTGGGCGGAGAAGCCTATGAAAAGCTGCTGATAATCAACCGCTGGCTAAATAATGTTAGAAAATTGTTTGGCTATCAGTACTGGTCTCTTTCAGCCTACTTAAAGCAAAAGGTTAAAAATATTGTCCAGGTTTTAGATAACTACCAGCATATATTGAGCATGGAAGCACAGAGGCAGCGAGTTGATGGCGTTATTTGCGGGCATATACATCATGCAGATATAACTGAAATGGAGTCAGGCAAAATCTACTGCAATACTGGTGACTGGGTAGAAAGCTGTACCGCCTTAGTTGAAGATGATACAGGGCATCTGTCAATTTTAAACTGGCTGGAAGACAGCTATAAGCTGCTTGATACGGAAAAGCCGGAACAGCTAGAAAAACGGGCCAAAGCTATTGGATAGACTAAAGAAAAAACTGCAATTGGCTGCAGGAGGCTTTTGTTTTACCGTAGGAATGGTTTTATTTCCCTTGCCAGTTCCTTTTGGCTTGCCCTTGATGATTATTGGTCTTGCAGTTATGTTCAAAGCATCCAATAAAGTGAAGCGTATCGTTATACGGTTGTCAGATAAAAATCGGCACACGCGTAAAGCCTGGCAAAAAGCCAGGTGCTATCTTAGAAACAAAAAAACCTTGTAAATCTTGAAAAACAGAAACATAAGTAGCTGATTTTATTATTCACATTTGGCAACTCATAGTCCCCATATTATGCTTAAAAAGCATAAAGTTTGATATACTGCCTACTAGTTCTTTCGGTTTTTAATTAAGGAAGGAATTGCGACACTGTTTTGGGGCTGGATAGGTTGTATTGTAGAGAAAACAACCTACCCAGTATTGGGAGTTAGTTTTATACAGCCCCTTTTTCTCTAGCATTACTGTAAATAATAAAGCCCATCGGTTAATGTTCATCCTACACAGCTCTAATAAAACAGAAAATCTGTTAATTCATTTGACTACAGTGATTGAAAGCACCCCTTTGTCTAATCCGTTAGATAAAGAAATTTTTCTTATTCAAAGTCAAGGTATGGAGCGTTGGCTGTCTCAGCAATTGGCCGATAAATTTGGAGTGTGGGGGAATTATGAGTTTCTGTTTCCCGGCAAGTTTTTCAGTTCTATTGCCAAAACAGTTGATCAGCAGTTAAATGATGAGGTTTTTGACAGAGAACTGATGTTATGGCGATTCGAAAAGCTACTTCGTCATTTAGATGATAATTGCTTTAAACCTCTGCAATATTATATTCAAGGTGAGAATCAGGCACTGAAGCGTTTTCAGTTAGCACAGCAGCTAGCCCAGATTTTTGACCAGTATCAAATGATGCGCCCAGATATGCTGGCACTATGGCAGCAGAATGAATATCTCTACCAATCAGACAGTGAGCAATGGCAAAGAGCTTTATGGAGCAAAGTTACCGAAGATTTAGGCCATAGGCACCGTGGTTCAATATGGCAGGGTGTTATCAGCCGTTTTAACCAGACTGCCGATTTATCCAGCGACCTACCCGAACGTATTTTTGTTTTTGGTTTAAGCACGATGCCCCCGCTATTTTTAGACTACTTGCAGGGCTTATCTAATCACTGTGACATTCATTTGTTTCTGCTTAACCCAGCGCAGGTTTATTGGGCAGATTTAGCCAATAAAAGACACGCCCCGGATCAGTCCAGCAATGATCATCCGCTACTGTCTTCATTAGGTCAGCAGGGCAGAGAATTTCAGCAAATGCTGCTGGAACAGGCCAGCTTTACCTTTGAGCCTGAAAGCTTTGAGCCTATTAAAGTCGGCAATAATTTGCAGCAGTTGCAAAACGATATTTTAAACAATCAGCTGCAACGGCATCCATTAACAAAAGATTATTCTATCGGCATTCACGCCTGTCATTCACGAATGCGGGAAGTGGAGGTACTGAAAAACCAAATCCTGCTAGCTTTAGAACAGGATTCAGCATTGGAATTGCGCCAGATAGTGGTGATGGCACCTGATATACAAAAGTATGCCCCCTTTATCTCAGCAGTTTTCAGTGATATCCAGCATACTATTGCCGATAAAAGTTTAAGGCTAAGCAATACTTTATTGGACAGTTTTATCCGCTTTTTAAACCTGAGCCAGAGCCGTTTTGGCTGGAAAGCGGTAATGGATTTACTGGAGCAGCCATCCGTTTATGCTAATTTTGATTTATCTGAATTGGATTTGGAGCTGATTAAGCACTGGGTCAACGAAACGCATGTGCGCTGGGGAAAATCCGCACAGCATAAAAAAGAACTGGGTTTACCTGAATTAAGTGAAAATACCTGGCAGGCAACTTTGGACCGGCTGCTGATGGGCTATGCAGTAGGAAATGAAGAAAGCTTTGTTGATAATATTTTGCCTTATAGCGAGATTGAAGGGTCATCGGCATTAATACTGGGCGGGTTTAATGACTTTATTCAGTTATTGTTTAAAGCCAGTAGAGAATTGGCAAAAGCCACCAGCCTAGAAACCTGGGGAAATCGGCTATATTATTATGCCGACCAGCTTTTATCCAGTAGAACATCAACAGAGCAGTTAGAGCGCCAGCAGCTAAATGAACTGCTGGAAGAGCTAAGCACTAAAGTTTCAGCCGTTCATGCAGAAGAGGTTTCAATTGAGGTTATTGTGGCCTGGCTGGAAAGCAGAGTCTCCGAACAAAAATCATCAACCGGTTTTTTACGCGGACAGCTAACTTTTTGCTCCATGCTGCCAATGCGCTCCATTCCGTTTAAAGTAATTGCATTATTGGGCTTAAATGAAGGAGAATTTCCCAAAATTGATCGCCATCCTACCTTTGATTTAATCGGACAAAACTTTCGTCAAGGCGACCGTTCACGTAGAGCCGATGATCGCTATCAGTTTTTAGAAGTAATAATCTCTGCTCGCCAGCAAATAATAATCACCTTTATCGGCTTATCCATTCTTCGAAATGATGAAATACCGCCTTCTGTGGTAATCAGTGAGCTGCTGGATGTGCTGGAAAATTGCTACCAAATGGAAAATGCTGTTACCAAGCATCCTTTGCAGCCATTTAGTCGGCATTATTTTAGGGAAGATTCTACTCATTTTAGTTTCTCCCAATCCGACTATGAAACTATGCTGGCTTTATCGGCAGATAAAGCAGAGACAGCAAAGTGGTGGCAAGGGTCGCTTGAAACTGTAACGCCAGATGTTATAGATATTAATGAATTATTTGCTTTTTATAGGCATCCTCAGGAATATTTTTTAACCCGGCGATTAGATCTTCGTTTAACTGATTTAACTGAAGAGGCTGAGGAGAGAGAGCCTTTTTCTTTACATAACCTTGAAGCGTATAGCATTAATCAGCAATGGATAGAGCATAAGCTAAATGGTAAGGATTTTTCATTAAAAAAACTTCAGGCGCAGGGTCGATGGCTTTCCGGAACGGCAGGCACGCTTGAATATAATCAACAGCAGCAATTGATTACGGAATTTACAGAGTTAATCTATCAGCAGAATGCAGGGGAAAGAAAACAGGATCAGCCAATCGATATAACCGTAGCCAATATCCGTTTAGTCGGTAACCTGAGCAATCTGTATGACAACGGGGGACTGTTCTATCGCTATGCCCATTTAAAAGGCAAAGATTTAATCCAGGCCTGGCTACATCATTTGATAATCAATCAATTGCAGCCACAGAACACCTGCTTATTAAGCAAGGATGAAGAGCTTACTTTTTCAGCTGACAGCGCGCAATTAAATGATTTAGAAGAACTAGTCCGTGTTTATTTACAGGGTCAGCAGCAGCCCGATGTATTTTTCAGCGAGGCCTGTTTTGCCTATGTTAAACAGGCGTTAAAGCTCAGGACCAGTGCCCGTACAAAGACACCTGCAATAAATGTCGCAATAGAACAGCTACAAAAAAGCATGACTTATGATCGCTCACTGCAATTGCTATTTCAAAATGCGGATGATTTATCCGAGCCGTTAAGTGGCACATTTGAAAAGCAATGTGAAGAGCTGGTGCTGCCCGTTTGGGAAGCTTTGAAAAAGTAGAACTGGCAATTGCTATGCATAGTGGCAACCTCACAGCTTTCTCATAAAAAATTCACTTTCCTAGACATAGAAAGGAGGCCAAGGCTGTGCCGTTGACTGCATGGCTTCAGGAATAATTGCCGAGATAGTGCACGCTCTTATCTGGAGTATGAGTCAAGAGGCTCCTGTGTTAAATAAATGCCCTTAGCTTGGTTAATTTGAGCGGTTGTCATTGGGTTAAAGTGATAAGCATCTAAGGACTGAAGTTTCCCAGTTTTTAGTAGATACCTATCAGAGAACACTTAATTATTGAAAAAAATCAGAACACTCTGACACACCCTTCCAACCCTCGTTGTTTTCTTTAAAAACAACGAGTTATTAGTGAAACACGCCTAGTTTCAATCTATAGTAAAAACCTTAAGCCATTGATTTTATAGAAAAACAGCTTCACTCATGTTTATTCTACTGTTAATTCCAGCGATTGGTTAAGTGCTTTTTCTATGGCCTGTATTTTCAATCCTTCGGTATATTTTTGTCTCATTTTTTGTCCTCTTAAAATTAAATTTAGAGGCGACAACTATTCTGACACAGGGGGGAGATGCTCCCTAAAAAAATCAATTCGTTATAAAGATTTCACCCATGTCTTAATAAACCAAAGGACAGGTTTGCAGTTGGCCAGCTTGTGTTGGATAATGATTCAAATTTGGATTAATTATGGAGGTGAAATGACTGGTCTTTTTCGTAAATCACTCGGTATTATTCTATTGCTTGCAACTATTAGCCTGGCGACCTGTCAATCCATGATAAATGTCGCGTCTGATAAGGTGATAAACATCACTGATGATAAATCTATAGGTGATACATGAACGAGTTTGACAAGTTCAGAAAACCAAAACGAGTACTGGAGGAAAAGCTCCATCAATACTCTCCACGAGGCCTGCTGCTTTATTTATTGCCCATCAGCTTAGTTCCTGCCATCATTATGGCGTTAAGCAAAGGACATTTCTTTGCAATCATCGTCAATGCAGGTGCCTTTGCCGCTTATATTCTAGCGGCTTGGTGCCTTCGAAAAGGTCTGCGTTTAGAACGTGAGTTTTTAAAAAGTAAGGTAGCCAGCACCATAAAAACTTCGCTAAAATTATTAGCGGCAGTGATTGTTGCATTTACCACGGGCATTATTGCGTGGCTAGGCGCTCAACAGGGACTATTTGTTTCTATATTATATGCTGGCGGTGCTTTCTTAGGCATGTATTTGAGCTATGGATTTGACCCAAGATTAGAAAAGAAAGTTGCCGGAGCAGATGGCTATTCAAGTGACGAGATAATGCATACGCTGGAAGAGTCTTCAAAAAAAATCCGCAGTATAGAATCTGCCAATAACAAAATCAGCAATGCTGAATTGAATCAGCGAATAGACCGTATCTGTGACATTGCAGACTCCATTTTAAAAGATATAGAAACGGATCCGCGAGATTTACGCAGAGCACGTAAATTTCTTAATACCTATTTGGATGGTGCAAAACAGGTGACTGAAGGCTATGCCGACAAGCATCAAAATACACAATCAGGAGAGCTGGAACAGAATTTTCGAAATGTTCTGGAAACTATTGAGACAGTGTTTATGGAACAGCATCAAAAATTGCAGGAAGATGATATTTTTGATTTAGATGTTCAGATTGAAGTATTAAGTACACAATTAAAACGCGAAGGTATTGTTTAAATATCCGTAAACAGAGGAATCATAATGAGTGAACAGCAAGTAACAGCAGATATAGCGCAAGAGTTGCCAGGAAGCGAAGTATTTAATGAAATTGTTCCTGGGGTTAGTGCTGAACTTACACCAGTTGAAAAAGTGTCTGCAGATAGACAAAAACATGTGCAGGAACTAATGAGCGAAATTGATTTTTCTGACTCCCAGTCCATTATGTTTTTTGGCAGCAAAGCCCAGGAACAGCTAACGTCTATTTCTGACCGAATGCTGGACGGCGTTAAAAATAAGGATATAGGGCCGGCAGGTGCAGATCTGAATGAAATGGTTTCCACTATCCGCGGCTTCGATGTGGATGAACTTGATCCTAACAAAAAGCAGGGATTTTTTGCCCGCCTATTTGGCAAAGCCAAACCTGTAGTTAAATTTTTGCAGCAATACGAAGATGTCCGCAAACAGATAGATAGCATTACTGATAAGCTGGAAAAGCATAAAACCAATTTACTGACAGACATAACCTCATTGGACAGACTCTACCAGGCAAATTTGGAGTATTTCCATACCTTGGAAGATTACATTAATGCAGGGGATAGTAAACTGCTTCTGCTAGATATTGAAACTATTCCCAATCAGGAAAAAGAAGCTGAAGATACCGAAAAGGTATTGGCAGCTCAAAGTTTGCGAGATCTCCGCTCGGCGCGTGATGATTTAGAACGCCGGGTCTACGATTTGCGTCTGACACGCCAGGTAGCGATGCAGAGCTTACCAGGCATTCGTCTAGTACAGGAAAATGACAAGGGCTTAGTAAATAAAATCAATTCCACTATTGTAAATACCATTCCGCTCTGGCGACAGCAGCTGGCAACTGCAGTAACCATTTTTAGATCATCACAGGCGGCTGAAACAGTAAAAGCCGCCAATGATCTAACCAATGATTTATTAGAGGCCAATGCAGAAAACCTCAAGCAGGCAAACGCCGAAACACGTAAACAGATTGAGCGCGGAGCGTTTGATATTGAAACAGTGAAAAAAGCCAACCAAACCTTGATTGCAACCATTGAAGAAAGCTTGCAAATTGCTGATGAAGGTAAAAAAATGCGCAGCGAAGCGGTTCTTGAATTAGAAAAATGTGAATCGGAACTGCGTCATGCCCTGACTGAAGCACATGCTAAACCTGCAAATAAGGCTGAATCATAAGGAGTAAAGCAATGGGTTTTCTGGATAAGATTTTTGGCGAATTTGTCGATATAATCGAATGGACTGATGACAGCAATGACACCATGGTGTATCGCTTTGAGCGCTATGGGAATGAGATAAAATATGGCGCCATGCTGACAGTCAGGGCATCACAGACAGCAATACTGGTTAAAGAAGGGCGGATAGCAGACTGTTACGAACCTGGTTTATACCAGCTGGAAACGCGTAATATGCCAGTGTTAACCACTGTAGAAAATTGGCCTAGTGGGTTTAGCAGCCCATTCAAAGCCGAGGTCTATTTCTTTAATATGCACCGCTTTACTGATTTGAAATGGGGAACCAAAAACCCAATCATGCTGCGCGATAAAGAATTTGGCCCTGTAAGGCTGCGAGCTTATGGAACTTATTCAATCAGAATCCAAGACCCTTTAACCTTTTTAAAAGAAATTGTCGGTACAGACGGACATTTTTCTACCGATGATATTAGCAAACAATTGCGCAACCTGATTGTCTCTCGGTTTTCTAATCTAATAGGTGAATCCAATATTCCAATCTTAGATTTAGCCGCCAATTACGATGATTTAAGTGACTTTGTAACAAAAGCAATTAACCCTGCCTTTGAAGCATATGGTCTTAGTGTTGAGAATTTAATGGTGGAAAATATTTCTTTGCCGACAAAAGTTGAAGAGGCTTTGGATAAACGGACCAGCATGGGAATTGTCGCTGACCTGGGAAAATATACTCAATATCAGATGGCAGAAGCAATGGAAGCAGCCGCTAACAATCCATCAGGCAGTGCCAGCGAAGGCATTGGAATGGGTATGGGCTTTGCCGTTGCACGGGAAATGAGCCAGGGCTTAAATAAACAGCAGGCTTCTCCGCCCTCTATTCCAGTATCAGTAAGCTATTACATTGCAATAGAAGGCAAACAGCAAGGGCCTTTTACTGAACCCCAAATACTGCAGAAAATTCAGGCTGGAGACATTCACAGGAAGACTCTGGTTTGGTATGCAGGCTTAGCCGAATGGACGCAAGCAGAGCAGATTGCTGTATTTTCAGATACCTTTAAGCACCTGCCCCCGCCGATACCACAATAAAAAGTTGCCAGCATTTTGAAATTAACAAAAGTTACTGAGGAGCCAGTATCAGAACGCTTCCCCTGTAAACAATGCGGTGCAATATTAAAATACGCACCCGGTACTCAGCATCAAGTCTGTGTCTATTGCAACTTTGAAAATTATATAGAACTTCACGCAGGCGTTATTAAAGAATACCCTTTACCGGAAGCTTTAAAAAAATTATCAGAACACCGTCCGGTACCGCCTAAAAAACAAATTCATTGTGATGAATGTGGGGCGACTTTTCAGTTTGAATCAAGTGTACATTCAGGGGAGTGCCCATTTTGCGGTACGCCGATCGTGGTATCAACCCTGCAAAGCAAAATGATTCAGCCTAAATCATTGCTGCCTTTTAGTATTGATAGGAAAACAGCTCACAAGCTGTTTGATAATTGGCTGAAAGGCCTGTGGTTTGCGCCTAATGCAGTTAAAAAATTTGCCAGAAGAGATACTAAATTAAGAGGTGTTTATTTACCTTACTGGACTTTTGATAGTGAAACCGTCACGCGCTATCATGGTGAAAGGGGGGATGTCTATTATGTAAGGCAAAATGTTCGGGTAAGGCGAGGAAATCATCTGGTGACAGAGGTTCGTCGAGTACCTAAAATTCGATGGACTCCTGTTTCAGGTCGCGTTTCACGTTTTTTTGACGACGTACTGATCGGTGCCAGCCGGTCTCTGCCCCGTAGAATTGCAGATGCACTTGAGCCATGGGATTTAGATCAGTTAACCCCTTACGATGAAAAATATCTCAGCGGATTTCAAAGCGAGTTTTATCAGGTAGAAATCGACAAAGGTTTTGATTATGCCAAGCAGGTTATGGACAATCAAATCTATCGGGATATCGCCTTTGACATTGGCGGTGCTCATCAGAGGATTCACTCGACCCATACAGCTCATACTGAAAATACCTATAAACATTGCCTATTGCCGATCTGGTCTGCCGCTTTCAGGTACAGAGACAAATCATACCGTTTTGTGATTAATGGACGGACAGGTGCGGTACAGGGCGATCGTCCATATAGCGTGTGGAAAATTGCTTTTGCCGTGCTGGCAGCTTTAATCATTTTTGCGACAGGCGCAATTGTGACGGATGGAATGAGAGCAGATAATATTCATCGACAGGGCGACTATTATTACCCTCAGCCTACTAATGACTACAATTATCAATATAAACGATATTGATAATTGTAGTCATTAGTAGGCTGAGGCCTCGCGCTCTGCTACATAGAACATGGGAAAATTAAAATAAAATTCATGATTTTTAAAAACAATATATTACTCACTTTTTTGCTGCTATTTTTTAGTGCCGGCAGCTTTTCCCACGGGGTTGACAGCAGCACAGAGTATTTCTTAACCACCAATCAAAGCACAGCCATCGTACCTTTTTTATACATCGGTGCTAAACATATGGTCACAGGATATGATCATTTACTATTTTTAGTCGGCGTTATCTTTTTTCTATTTCGCCTCCGTGACATTTTAATTTACGTCAGTCTTTTTACCCTGGGCCACAGTATCACTTTATTGTTTGGTGTGTTTGCCCATATAAATATAAATGCCTATTTAATTGACTCAGTCATTGCATTTTCAATTATCTATAAAGGCTTTGATAATTTGGGGGGCTTTAAGCTGTTATTGGGTAAAGAGCCAAATACCAAAATAGCAGTATTCATTTTTGGCCTGTTTCATGGTTTTGGCTTAGCAACAAAATTACAGGATTTTGATCTGCCTCAAGAAAATTTAATTGCAAATATGATAGCCTTTAATGTTGGTGTTGAAATAGGCCAGTGCATAGCACTGCTGTTCATTCTTACTCTGCTTGGATTTTGGCGCAGACATGAAAGCTATTTTACCTTTGCAAAAACTTCAAATACGTTATTAATGACGGGGGGCTTAGTTCTATTAGGCTATCAGTTAACCGGCTATTTCACCTCAATATAAAATGGATACTATACCTAAAGTGTCAATTAGATCACTAATTTTTTCATCTATTGCCTCACTGATATTGGCGATTATTATTTTGCTGATTGCAGTATTGCCAGCCGAGTATAATATTGATCCCACTGGCTTAGGTAAAAGGCTGGGCTTAACCGTACTTGCACAGACGGATGACAGTGCTGAAAAATCTGCTGTTATTTCCTGTTCTGATACTGCTAAAGCGAAGCAGACAGAAGGGAAAGAATGGCAAGATACAGTGATAATTACAGTCCCGCCTAAAAAGGGGCTCGAATATAAATTTCATATCGAAAAAGGCGAAAAGTTTGAATTTGTCTGGAAAACAGACGGTGCGTCTTTATATTTTGATTTTCACGGTGAACCGCAGGGCAATACCACAGGATATTTTAAAAGTTTTAAAGAAAGCACACAGAGTGAATCAAGCGGCACATTAGTCGCCCCATTCACTGGAGCACATGGCTGGTACTGGGAAAATAAAAGTCGCAGTCCAGTCGTCATTAATTTAAAAACCCGTGGGCAATATACAATAAAGGGTTTAATGTGAGAGGAATTTGGTTTGGGTTTGAGTTTAAATAGTTATCAAAATGTAGATAGGGAGCAGTTAGCCAAGGATCTAAATAAAATTCACCAGGACGTGCTATCAAGAATAGGTGAACAGGATTTTAAGCATTTAAAGAAAATGGAGCGCTGGGGCAGGCTCTGTTCATTGCTAGGCTATGGCACAGCATGGATTATGCCCAATCCAGTATCAGCTTTATTAATAAGCCAGGGCAGCTTTACCCGCTGGACGCAAATGACTCACCCCATTGTGCATAAAGGCTACGACAAAATTGCCAACGTCCCACCCAAATATACCAGTAAGAAATTTGCAAGGGGCTGGAGACGCTTTTTAGACTGGCCCGACTGGATCACGCCAGCTGGCTGGCATCAGGAGCATGACATTCTTCATCATTACAATTTAGGTGAAAAGTTAGATCCCGACCATTTACAGCATAATATGGAATGGCTAAGACAATCCAAAGTCCCCATGTGGCTACGTTTTGTTATAGTTTCTGGTTTTACTGCACTCTGGAAAATCCTTTACTACACGCCACGGGCGCATAAAGAATTCGTTATAAGTCAGGCAAGGCAAAATAGAGAAGTCCAGCCTGTATTTACTAGAGCAGGAGCATGGAGTATTTTTACTAAACAGGGAAAAGCGTTGTGGTTTGAAAGCATTTTGCCCTACGCCGGATTCCGTTTTGTATTTCTTCCCTTGCTTTTTTTACCTTTAGGCGCAGTAGCAGCAAGCAGCGTGCTATTAAATTCTATTTTGGCGGAAGTATTTACCAATATGCACACCTTTTTAGTGATTGTTCCGAATCACGCAGGTGATGATGTAATGATGTTTGAAGAAAAAGGCAAAGGCAAAGGCGAATTTTATTTGCGCCAGATTTTAGGTTCAGTCAATTATCCAACAGGTTCCGATGCCAATGACTTTTTTTATGGATGGCTGAACTATCAGGTTGAACATCATTTATGGCCAGATATTCCACTGAGCCAATATCAATATGCACAGCCTAAAGTTGTTGAAGTCTGCAAAAAACATGGCATTCCTTATCGCCAGGATTCTGTTTTTAAAAGGCTTTTTAAGGCAATGGATATTATGGTTGGTCGAACTTCGATGTTGAAGCCTTTGAAGGCTAAAGCTGTTTAAAGTGCGAAAATAAGTAATTTCTGACTAGTGTTCCGTCAAGTTTGGACTGATGGATAAACGCCGATTAAATGAATGCTGTCATCTCGGTAATTGGAGAGATCTTATAAGGTAACGCGCATTAAATAACCTACCCAGATTGCGCAGGATTTTTATTCGTCTTCAAGGCGCAACGAAGGGAACATAGCAAGCTATGTGGCCGAAGTTGCAACGCTGAAGACGGATAAAAAGACAAGCAAGATTGGTGGATTATTTATTGCGAGTTGCCTAAGTACCCAAGTAAAATTAATTTAATAGTTTTACTTGGGTACTTAATCTGGAATTAATAAGATTTCTCGGCAATCGCTTCATGCATTGCCCACCTTCAGTGGCCTGCTATCATCCCGCAGGTCAAGACTTGGTATAGCTCAATAGCCCTCGATTATTGCAAGCAGTCATATTCCATTTAAATGTTATTCAGGTTCTATTCAAAACCTGCCCTACCGTGACACAAAAAACTCTCTTGCTAAAAATACTTTCCACAAAATACTACTCTATATTTTCATTGATCTAATCAAATATGCTATGCAGTTATAAAAAATATTTAATTTTAATCCAGCATTTACTGTACTTGTCATAAAGCTGTCATATTTATTTCATAAACTACAACCGCAGTAGCGTTCAACTGATTTAATTAAATCTAAAAAGACCGGCTGAATGCAACACTGCCTAAATACATAAATACCCTGCCTATAGCCAAAAATAATAACCTTTTTTCACCGGGCACTATTGGAGCCCATTCAACTTCTTTCTCACTTCATAACTGGCAGCATTTTATAATCGAAATAATTATTTTCAACCATAAATATAATGCATGGAATTGTTGCCAATCAATTTTAAGCACTATTTTAGAATGACAAATCATACGGGGCAGTTACAATTAGTTTAACAATCTCCTTCCATTCCCTTTTCAAGGGGGCGATGGTTTTAAAGGTAAAAAATGAAACATTTAATAAGCAGAGCACACATTTCTCATTTATTTGATGAAGAAGATAAAATAAAAAAATGACTACTTTAAATATACTCATTGTTGAAGATGAAGATGCCATCAGGGAAATGTTAGTGATGGTAATGGAGCAGGCCTCTCTAAATGTTATTGCCGTTGCCAGTGCAGAAGAAGCACAGCACTCGTTAGCAGATAATGCCAGACCGGATCTAATTTTATTGGACTGGATGCTGCCCGGAATTAGTGGCGTTGAATTTGCCCGGCGACTGAAGCAGGATGATTTATTCAAAGAATTGCCTATCATTCTGTTAACCGCACGTGGTGAAGAAGAAGATAAAGTGCGGGGCCTTGAAATAGGTGCCGATGATTATGTTACCAAACCATTTTCGCCAAAAGAACTTGTAGCCCGTATTAAAGCTGTACTGAGGCGAAGCGGAAAAAATATAGCAGAAGAAATATTAAAGGTAAAAGACATTTCCCTTGATATTGACAAACACCGCATCACCATTGGCAATAAAGTAGTAATTGTTAGCCCTACCGAATTTAAATTGATGCATTTTTTTATGACCCATCAGGATAATGTCTACAGTAGAACCCAGTTATTGGACCAGGTTTGGGGGCGTAGCGCCTATATTGAAGAAAGAACGGTCGATGTACATATCAGGCGGCTGCGCAAGATTCTTAAAGATTATGGCAAAGATGAGCTAGTGCAAACTGTTAGAGGGTTTGGCTACCGTTTTTCAGTGATTGAATAATGAAAATGTTGTGGCTTTGGCGTAAAGAGGCAAGTTATATTGCGCTGCTTATTACAATAGCAGCAGTATTAGGCCATTTTTTTGGCTATTTCATGCATATGCTGGTAATAATTTTAGCCTACTCACTGGTGAAACAGGCATTCTTATTATATCGCCTAGAACAATGGCTAAGCCTTGGCGCTAGCGGTAAAACACCAACAGGAACGGGGATTTGGAACGATATTTATTATCATTTTTCTCGCATTAGACAAAAAGAGAAAAACAGAAAAAAAACATTCGGCAAAATTATTGAACAGTTTCGTAAATCAACCGATGTTTTACCTGATGCTGCCATTGTATTAGGCGACCGTGATGAAATTGTCTGGTCTAATAAATTAGCCAAAATAATGTTAGGTATTAAAAAGTCTGACCGAGGCCAAAGTGTTGATAGCCTTATTAGATCAGCTGAATTTATCAATTTTCTTAAAAAAAGAGATATAAACAATTCATTAACCTTGCCCTCCCCAGTTAATGACAAAATTATTTTGCAATATAAAATTGTGGGCTATGCGGAGAGACAGCATTTAATTATTGCTCATGACGTTACTCAGCAAAAACTGATGGAGGCAATGCGTAAAAATTTTGTGGATAATGTCTCCCATGAACTCAGAACCCCACTGACGGTATTAAAAGGCTATATCGAAACTTTACAGGATATGGATAACAGCCTATCACCCTTACTAAGCAATTCATTGCAGCAAATGAATTCCCAGACTGATCGCATGCAATATTTAGTTGATGATTTGCTATTATTGGCTCGACTGGAAACTGCAAAAAAGAAAGAAACAGAATGTGTTGATATTGCCAATCTGATTAATAATATCAGCCTAGAAAGCAGAGTAGTAGAAGATCAATATCAGCGTATAGAATTAGAAATTGAAACTGGCCTTGATATTATGGGCGAAGAACAGGATTTACGCAGTGCATTTTCTAATTTGATTACGAATGCATTAAAGTATTCTGCAGAGCAGTCCCCTGTTAAGGTTATATGGAAAAAAGTGGGCAAAGAAGCAATATTTGAAGTGGTTGATCAGGGTGAAGGCATTGCGGCTTCAGATATTCCCAGAGTGACAGAGCGCTTTTTCAGGGCGAAAGTCAAGCGTAGCAAAAAATTAAGTGGCACAGGTTTAGGCCTAGCAATTGTTAAGCATGTATTGATACGGCATGATGCCAAGCTGGAAATAAAAAGCAAGATTGGGGAAGGCAGTCGGTTTAGGTGTGTTTTTCCTGTTGCGAGGATTTGTTTTTAAAGACACCTTTAATAATTGCCTATAATTTATTGATATAAACACAGGTCTGTGCATATTTCTCTAACAAGCACTTCCAAGAGACCTTCTTTTTCTCATTCTCAAGCCCTGCTTTGCTCTCTTATTACTACACTATCTTCCATCAGTGTCTTTTCTTTTTTCATCCTTATACACAAACTCACTCTTGAATTCAGCGCCATTCCCGTGTTCTTTTCGGAATTCAATGTCTTTGTGTATTGTCCAGGTTTAATAGAGTATTATAATCTACCAGAACAGAAGAAATTAACCAGTAATTGTCAAATTTCATAATTAGCTTGTATATATTTTTGAGTTTTATTCCCGTTCTATTTTTTTGTTCAGGCACAATCCTTTATGTTCTAAATTCATAAAGGATGAATCAGCTTATATGATATTTCATCTATATAAAAACTTGTATCCATTTAATTACAACCTAACAAAGTGTTGATTTACTAATAAAATGTTAAGAAGAAAACACAATAATGTATTTATAAGAGAATTAGAAGCCAAAATGCATTCAATACAGCAAGGTTACCAGCTGGTCACCAATAGCATCTCCTGGAAAATAACTAAACCTTTATGCTTAGTTAACCGTCAAGTTTCTTTATTTCATAAGCAAGGTGCTTTTGCTAGGATAAAGGTAATGCAAAAATTTGCTATAAGGCATTTCATAGCTTATAGCCGCAACCACCCAAAACTACGAAGTTACTTACTTATTGTCGCTAAAAAAACAGGAGTTTATCACTTCCTTATTAGCAAGCTCAGCAATGATCAGGTTTCTATTACTCAAAAAAATATTACTTACGTACAATTGCCAGATGCAATGAAAGCTTTCTACAATGATCTGCTGTCGAAACTGAATAATAATTAAACATGCGTATACTTATTGATTTACAAGGAGCTCAAGGGCTAAGTAAGTTGCGAGGTGTTGGTCGCTACAGCCTTTCCATTTCTTTAGCTATTGCTAAAGAACCAATGGGTCATGAAATCCATATCGCCTTAAATGGTATTTTTCTAGAGTCCACTTCTGAAATAAGCTCTTTGTTCAAAAAAATACTTCCAGAAAATAGAGTCCATATTTGGGATGGGATGAGTGATGTTACAGGCTCAAACCCAAAAAATTTATGGCGCCGAAAATGCTGTGAACTCATTCGAGAAACATTTTTCATTTCCCTATATCCAGATGTGGTTTTTGTACCTAGTTTTTTTGATGGGTTTGGGGATGATGCTGTGCAAACATGCAGTAAACAATTTAAAACAGTCACTCTAATACATGATTTAATTCCTCTTATCTCATCATCTGAATATCTAAAAAAAGATCCCCAATATTCTCATTTTTATATGAGACAACTTGAAGATGTACAAAAATCTAATTTGTTACTGTCAAATTCAGAATCTACTAAAAATGAGATCATTCAGTTTACAAACTATTCTGAGAGCAATATTTATACTATTGGAGCAGCTGCTTCTGACAACTTTTATCTGCAGAAAATCAGTTTAGAAAAACAAAGGGCATTTAAAGAAAAATTTGCAATATCTAAATCTTTTATCTTGTATGTTGGTGCATCTGATGAGAGAAAAAACTTAAAAAAATTGCTTGAGGCATATGCAAATTTACCCTCTGATACAAGAAAACAGCACCAGCTTGTTTTCATGGGTGCAATACCAATAGAGCATAAAAATAAACTATCTGGATTTGCAAAAAAATTAAACTTAAATGAAAGTGATTTTTTAGTTTTCAATCACCTTTCTGATGATGACTTGGTTTTAGCCTATCATTTATGCAAGCTATTTGTGTTTCCGTCTTTACATGAAGGTTTTGGTCTTCCTGCCTTAGAAGCCATGGTATGTGGAGCACCCACCATTGCCTCTAACTTAACCAGCCTTCCAGAAGTGGTTCAAAACCCTCAGGCCTTGTTTAACCCTGCGTCAACATCTGAAATAACGGAAAAAATAAACCAGGTATTGACAGACGAAAAGTTTCGCAAACAACTAATTAGCATAGGCAAAAAACAAGCGACACACTTTAGCTGGAAAAAATCTGCCCACAAGGCCATTACGGCTATTGAAAAAATAATTCAAGGTGGCATAGCAAAAGAAAATCAGCTTTCGCCCCCCGAATTAAAAAGGAACCTGCTTAATAATGTAGCCAAAATTATTCCCAAAAATATTAGCTCACTTGCTTTGGCAGAAATATCTTGGCATGCATGCAGAGCTGTTCCAAGAGGTGAAGAAAAAAATATCTATGTAGACGTATCTGAACTAATGCAAAGAGATGCTAAGACAGGCATTCAACGAGTTGTTAAATCCATTATTAAGCATTTGTCATTTTCTGAAAAAAACATTATTCCTGTCTATATAGAAAAAAATAGCATCTACTACAGATCATCCAACAGTTGTATCGATAAAATATTTAACCATGAAACAATAAGTATAGAAAAAGATGACCAAATAATTGACTTCCGTCCAGGCGATATATTTCTTGGCTTAGATTTTTGTCCAGTTTTAATTCCAGAAAAAAAACTAGTATTATTAAATCTAAAAAACCATGGGGTAAAAATCTATTTTGTAGTCTACGACCTTTTACCTATTTTACTACCTAATAAATTTCCAAAAGGTTCGGAAAAAGCCCATGAATTATGGCTTAAAACAATTAGCAGGTTCGATGGTGCACTCTGCATTTCAAAATCAGTTTCTAAAGAGTTAGCTGCCTGGCAAGAAGACAATAAAATTGATATATCCAATTACCAAAATAGTTGGTTCCATTTAGGTGCTGATATCGATACAGCTAAACTGCCGATAACAGAAACGGCGGTTAAAACAAAAAATATTTTAAAAATCCTATCTACAGGAACCAACTTCTTAATGTTAGGAACAATAGAACCTAGGAAAGGGCACTTGCAAACCCTACACGCATTTGAAACGCTGTGGAAAGAAGGAGTAGATATTAACTTAATCATAGTTGGCAAAAAAGGCTGGTTAGTAGACGGTTTTATAAGTAAATTAAAAAATCATCCAGAATTAAACAAGAGACTCTTTTGGCTGGAAAACGTTAATGATAGGGATCTTGAGAAAATTCATACAATATCTACCTGCCTTTTAGCAGCCAGCGAAGGAGAAGGCTTCGGGCTTCCTCTAATAGAAGCAG
The DNA here is from genome assembly GCA_026988155.1 of Methylomonas sp. Taxonomy (GTDB): domain Bacteria; phylum Pseudomonadota; class Gammaproteobacteria; order Methylococcales; family Methylomonadaceae; genus QPIN01. The sequence goes on from JALSLW010000001.1 coordinate 23,206, forward strand.
CTCAACACAAACTTCCTATCGTTGCTAGAGATATACCTGTTTTTAAAGAAGTAGCGGGGAAACATGCCTACTATTTTAAAAACACCTCTAACTCTGAAGCAATATCTTTCTGCATTAAAAAATGGTTAACTTTGTATAAAAATAATAATCATCCGACATCTCATAAGATGCCATGGTTAATTTGGAAAGAAAGTACAAAAAAATTATTCGAATTGTTAGATATAAAACAGCGACCTCACTATAACAACTGTTCATCACTTTATAAAAAAGGCATAAAATGAATCTCCCTGTTTCCCCGGATGTTGAAATGGTAATGGATAAAATAAAACAAAAGGTAAGGACAAGAAAATCTGCAGTTTTTGGCCAATCCCCTGATCCATTCATAAACCAGCAACTTTTCGATGTAGGTGAATTTTATAATTATGAGGATGAAGAATTTATCTGCAAAGCATATTTAGGAATACTTAGCAGAAAGCCTGATAGAGAGGGTTTGAAAAGCAAGTTAAAAGAATTAACCGATTGCAATAGAACTAAGAAAGAACTGTTGCTAGATATTCTATTATCAGAAGAAGCTAAAAAAAAGAAGATAAATATTTTACGGCTTAACACGCCTGATGAAAATGCACTAGAAAAAACTAATTTGGCTTTCAAGTCATGGCTAGGGATAAATAAAGAAGCCTTACAGACCGACGAACAACCATTACTTAATAGTACGGAATTAAAAAAAGGCTCTGAAACACCATCAAAGTCTATTTTTAAAATTACTGACTTTACAAATTACAATGATGAAGCTTTTGTAAGTAATGCTTACCAGCAGATATTAGGTAGACTGCCCGATTCTATAGGAAAAAAAACCAACCTTGAACTTTTAAGAAGTGGAAAAACTTCTAAAATAGGTATCCTTTGTAATTTACACTATTCAAAAGAGGGTGGAAAAAATAAAATTAATATACAGGGTTTAAAAAAATATTATATTTACAGAGCAATTTCAAATATACCTATTATTGGCTATCTACTAAGAACCATAAATGCTTTGATAAAATTGCCACACCTTTTAAACCATATTAATAAATTAGAAAGTGACTGTAATCGGTTAACTGAAGAAAATAAAACTCTCTTATACAGGACAAATAGAATAAAAAAGGCTGTTATTGAAAACTCTAAAATAATTGATTTAAAAGCAAATGATATTGATATAAAACAGCTATATCAATTAATTAGAAAAACTGAAAATAAAGCGGATAGCATCACCTTAACAAAGAATGCCACTCAAATTGAGCTGGAATTAAATCGATTAAAACAGCAGACAAGGGATCATAAACTAAATATTCTTGATAGCCAGCATCAATTGAAACTGTTGCTTGAAAAGCAAAATGGCAGTATGTCAGAGCCAACTTCACAAAATAAAACTAAACATGCGGTTAAAGATGAAGATCTGCTATTGGATGCTATGTATGTAGCTTTTGAGGATAAATTTAGGGGAAGCAAAGAGGAAATTAAAGAACGTTTAATTGATTATCTTCCTTATGTCTTAGAGGCTCGGAAAAATACGCAAAATGCTCCCGTTCTTGATGTTGGAACAGGTCGAGGAGAGTGGCTATCATTAATGAAAGAAAATGATATTGAAGCAAAAGGTATTGACCTAAATCATATAATGGTCAGCTTATGTCAAGAAAGTGGCCTTGATGCTATCGAATCGGATGTTATCGAATATCTAAAAAAACAGAATTCAAATTCTCTTTCTGCCATTACTGGCTTTCATATTATTGAACATCTGCCTTTTAAAGTATTAATCAGCCTTTATGATGAAGCCTTTAGAGTTCTTAAACCTGGGGGAATTGTAATTTTTGAAACGCCCAATCCAGAAAATTTAATAGTAGGTGCCTGCAATTTCTACACGGACCCCACTCATATCAACCCTATCCCCCCCGATACTGCAAAATTTTTTCTTGAGGCAAGAAGTTTCTCAAATGTTGAGATTATTAGATTGCGCTCTAATAAGGATCCATCATTAATAAATTATGAAAGTCCACTTACAGGTTTTTTTACTAACTATGTAGATTACTCAGTAATAGGATATAAAATATAATGAATGTGCTAATTGCTAATGAAAGACTGCTATTTCGTTTTGGCGTAGATAGAGTGTTAATTTTATTGGGAACAGCCCTAAAAAAGGTGGGGCATAATGTAGTTGTTCTGGCTAATAAATATGATAGCGAAAATACTGATGATTTTGCAGATAAAGTAATAGATATTCCAGTTGATAGCGAAAATTATTTAAATCAGAATGAATTTACCACTACTTGGCTAGTCAGCAATTATTCTAAAGTTCTTCCTGAATTTATACCGGATATTGTGTTATTGGCTGGCTGGCCATTTTATTCCAGTATTCCCTTTTTTAATTCGCTTGGTGCTAAAACTGTCTATATGGACTGCGGAGCTGTACCGTTAGATGGATTTGATAAAGCACAAACTCTAGTTCAAACTAAACTGAGAGAACTTCGAAAAAAGTATTTGAAAGACCTGTCAATAATAATTGCAATAAGTGATTTTATTGCAAATACTCAAAGCTTGCCAGATAGCCTAGGTCAAACACCTATTGTCAGCGTGCTATTAGCGGCTGATCACATTAAACAGTCTATTGGCAAGGAAGCAAAAACCTCCTCTTACATAGAGAAAATAAAAGCTTTGCGTGAAGATAATATAAAATTAATTTTCGCTCTTGGCCGATGGGAACCAGACAATTACAAAAACTCCTTAGCTTCTTTAAACATTATAAACTTAGTTCGTTATACTCACCCTAACACTAAACTCATTATTCTTGGGCATACAGAAGAGTTAAATATCCCTAATGAATTGAAAGATTCAGTAATCGCCGTTGGTTTTCCTAACGATGATCAACTATTGGAGTTAATGCAATTAAGTGAACTCGGGGTAATTGTATCTAAGTGGGAAGGCTTTAATTTACCTTTAGCTGAAATGCAATCCATTGAAAAGCCCACTTTCGTTTTTAATGTTGCAGCACATCCAGAAGTTGTGGTTCATCCATGGTTTCTATGTGAAACCGATGAAGATATGGCTAAGAAAATCTCGTTAGTCTTGTCAAAAAAATATGAAGAACTATTGGGGAGAGTAAATTATACAAATTTCCACGATTTCTTTAAATGGGACAGAGTAATCACTGACTATAAAGAAATTTTTGAGATGCTATTGCATGATCAGCATTCACTTAAAAAATTGTCTAAAAGGTTACCGTACAATAAATTACAAACTATCTTGGATGTTAGCAATTCATGCTTAGATCCTGCCAATCCAGGCATAATTCGTGTAACAAGAAGATTTAGCGCTGAAATACAAAAAACAATAAATCCAATCTTTGTTTTATGGGATAAAGCTTTACAGGAATACGTTTTTCCAACTCATTCAGAATATCAAACCTTAGGAACATTTAACGGCCCAAGTAAAGATCCTACTTTACCAGTCTCAGAAGATACTTCTAGAGTCCTGTTAACTGAATATTTAAATAAACATCCATGCCGGTATCGTTGGCTAATATTAATGGAAATATTTAGAGAATATGAAATTAAGGATATCATAGGTTTTGCCCAGAAAAACCAGCTAAAAATCGCTTCCGTTTTTTATGATGCTATACCTGCTTTGTACCCAGAATATTGCAACGATGAAGTTAAACTAAATCATACCAAATATATGAATAGGTTATCTAAATGTGACCTAGTGTTATCAATTTCTAAATATTCTGAAGATTGTTTAGCTACTCATTGGAATGACCAAAACATTAATAATGGTGAAATTATTACTAATGAACTGCCCGGTGAATTTGGAGGGGCAGAAAGAGTATTAAGCGTTAAAAACAAAAAAAATAAAATAAATTTTCTATGTGTATCGACGCTGGAACCAAGAAAGAATCATGCAACCCTATTAAAAGCGATAGATTTAATCGAAAAGCAATATCCTGCCCTTGATTTTAAATTAACGCTGATTGGAAACCGCTATGCAGGCGCTTTTGAAATCGCTGACAACATTGAACTTAAATCTCAAAATAATCCAAAGATTGATTGGCTTGGACCTGTATGCGATAGTGATTTAATCCGTGCCTATAATGAGGCAGATTTTACAGTATATCCCTCAATAGTTGAGGGCTTTGGAATGCCGATACTTGAAAGCATCTGGTTCGGCAAGCCTTGTGTATGTTCTAGTGAAGGGTCTATGGGTGAGCTGGCCAAATCAGGTGGCTGTCTCACTACAGATATATTGGATGCTGATAAATTAAGTGCCGCAATTTATCAGTTAGCCTCCGACGATAAGCTATACACCCGATTATCTACTGAAGCGACCCATAGAAAAATTAAAACCTGGGAAGAGTATGCTGATAAATCTTTAGGTCTGCTGTTATCAAAATCAGAATTATCCCACACCTTTTCCTATGACCATGACAGTTCAGTTGATAACAAAAAAATCTTAATCTGCTGTAATGCCTATCCTCCACATTTTGTTGGAGGAGCCGAATTGATAGCCCATTACCATGCAATAGAATTGAAAAATAAAGGGTATGAAGTTAAGGTTTTTGCCGGTGATAGCCAATCAAGTTTATCCCAATACAGTATTGAAACAAGTTTTTATGATGATATAGAAGTCTACAGAATAAAACTGGAGCGTGAAGACTTTTCGAGCGAATATATCAACTTTTCAAACACTGTCGTTCAAAATCATTTTGAGACTATTTTGGATGACTTTAAACCTTCTGTTGTGCATATGCATAATATTATTGGTTTATCTGTTTCATTAGCCTCAATTGCAAAAAGCAGGGGGATAAAAACAATTCTGACATTGCATGACAGCTGGGGGTTTTGTCATAAAAACACCATGATGTGGGATAATGGCACTTTTTGTAATGATTTCACTGACTGCAGTAGCTGTTTAGCTGAAATACATGATGGAAAAAACCGTTCAATTCCCCTTGAAATGAGACAGGACTATTTATCAATAGCTTTTGAACCTGTTGATATTTTTATTTCTCCAAGCATTTTCTTGCGAAACCAGTATATAAAGGCCGGTTTTGATGAGGATAAAATTAAATTATTATCAAATGGAATAGATATTGATAATTATTCTAAAATAATTAAACAGCATGATGAGCATTTTCGATTCACTTTTATTGGATATTTAGGAGAGCATAAAGGCTCCTTATTAATTCTGCAAGCATTAAAATTAATATATAAAAAAAATAAAGTTATAGTAAATATAGTTGGAGATGGGGGATTAAAGGATACTTTAAAAAGCTTTGTAGAAAATGAAGGTTTAAATGAATCTGTCATATTTCATGGAAAAATAGACAATAAAGAAATTAATAATATTTTTTCTCAAACAGATGTCTACATTCTTCCCTCAATGTGTCCAGAAAATCAGCCGGTTTCTATAACAGAAGCTTTCGCATCTAAAGTACCGGTCATTGGAACAGATTTTGGCGGTATCAAAGAGTTAATTACAGATAATAAAACTGGCCTTTTATTTCCTATGGGGGATGTCAGCGCATTAGCAGAAAAAATGCAGTACTTTATACATCATCCTGAAAAAGTAATTGAATTTGGCGAAGCTGGCTATAAATTTATCTATAAAAATAGTTTTTCCAATCAAGCGGCTAAATTAATTGATCTATACCATTCATTGCCCATAAAAAAGCAGGTAATGAAAAGTTTCATTGTATCTTGTATAGGAACTTGTGTTTCAGCTATTGCCAGCCAGGTATTGAAAAAGATTAAAGAGGAAAATTTTTCTATAAATTTTGTTATGCATGAATGGCTAGACGGTTTTGAAGCATTTAAAAGTGATTTAATTTGGATAGTTGATCCTAATATCGATATTGAAGAGATAAATAAGCTTAAAGCTCTGCAAAAACCTTTTCTAATCCCAAAAAAACATGAGTCTTTTAAAAAAGTGTGCATCAAGGAGAATAACGGCTTGTATTATGCAGATGCAGATACTGCAATAGAATGTATTTATTATCTTTTTAATAATAAAATGGATGCCTATTTAATAGGTGAAAATGGGGTTGCCATAAAATAATTTTTTAAGTACCCAAGTAAAATTAATTTAATAGTTTTACTTGGGTACTTATTCATTACCTGTCCCTCATATCACTTTAAGAGATACAGGTAATGCCGCTATACCAATAAACATATTTTCTTCATTGGGAATAATTTGAAATACAACTGCTTGATCCCACCAGTCATGATTATCATCAAGATGGTTATGTGAAGTATGGGACGCGACGGAAATTGAATAATTGCCCACACCTAAATTTAGACCTAACGTATATTCAATAGATATACTGCCCTCTTGAGAAGGAATCTTCATCTGTTGATGAAATGAATTTGTACCAAACACATCATTGCCCAACCGGTCTTTAATCAATATCCCTACAGTAGTATTTTCTACTGACTCATTAAAATATATATTTATCTTTACAACAGCTTCATCTCCCACTCTAAAGGCACGGCATGGCATTTCATGTAAATCTAGTATCTCAACAGATTTTATAACTGCTTTTTGGTTGCCACTTCGTGTACTGGTAGTTCCATGCTGATTTTCCAGTTGCCGTATTTCTTCATCTGTTTCTTTTTTTGCGATAATGGCATTGTAATAATCAAAAACATTACCCGGTGTTCCTTCTCTGATTAAAACCCCTTTATCAAGTAATATAGCTCGGTCACACAAAGTTTTTACTGCGCTTGCATCATGCGAAACAAAAAACAGCGTTGTACCCTGTTGTTTAAATTTTCTAATTCTAGCCATCGACTTGTGCTGAAAATAGGCATCTCCAACAGATAATGCTTCATCTACAATTAGAATATCAGGCCGTACCGCAGTGGCTACACTAAATGCCAGACGCATTTGCATGCCACTGGAATATGTTCTGATGGGTTGGTGTATGTATTCCCCCAATTCTGAAAATTCTATAATTTCTGGCAATAATTTATGCACATCATTCGTTGTGATGCCCATAATCTGACAGGCTGTTATCGCATTTTGTATGCCAGTAAAATCAGGATGAAATCCCATGCCCAGTTCAAGTAGAGCGGCCACTTTACCTTTTGTGCTTATATGGCCTTCAGTTGCCTGGGTAGAACCCGTCAATATTTTTAAAAAAGTACTTTTTCCGGCACCATTTTGCCCAATGATTGCAATTGATTCACCTTGCTGTACGGTAAAATTAAGTCCTTTCAATACCCAAATGGCTTCATGCCTTTGAATTGATCCAGCAGAAAGCCATTCAATAACACGGGAACGTTTATTTGGATAACGCTTATATTTTTTACCAATATTGTTAACAGAAATAATTTCAGTCATAGCTCATCTACCATTTCAGGTGATAAACGAACAAAGAAAAAAGAGCCAATGAATATCAGAGATAACATGAGTAAAATATGTAGCTTAAAATCAGAGAATATGGGGAATTCTTTATAAAGCATTATCTTATGATAGCTCATAACAAAAAGCGCCATAGGGTTAAAATTAAGCACAAGGTCTTTAATGAAGTCAGGAAGTATCTTAAAGGGATAAACAATAGGCGTTAACCAAAACCAAAATCTAAGTATTATTTGCATAGCTTGGCCAATATCACGAAAAAAAACATTTAAGGTTCCAATTATTAAGCCTAAGCCAATAGCTATCCCCTGCTGAATAATTAGCAATGGAATCCAAGCAAAAAGTAATTTATAGCTAGGGAGCTCGCCTATGATGGCTAAAAAGCACAGATAGATAGAAAAAATAATGATGAAATTAATAGTGGCGGTTGTTAGTGCTATTACTGGAAGTGTGACTCGGGGAAAACTTGTTTTTTTTAATAGGCTAGCATGTTCAATAAACATGTTTTGGCTTCTGGTAATGACTTCTGTAAAAAACTCCCAGGCAATAATTCCAGAGCAAATATAAATGGTAAAGGCCCATTGGCTGTCAAAACCGGGAAATCTGGCAGCCATTAGTTTGGAGAAAATAACCGAATAAACCAGAATCATTGAAAGGGGTTCAATAATCGCCCAAAGGCTCCCTAATACAGACCGAGTGTAGCGCCCCTGAAATTCCCTTTTAACCATGCCTGCAACAAAACTGCGATACATCCATAGTGCATGAACTCTTTGCATTATTAAGTTCCGTTTTATAAAGTTAAAAATGATATTATATCAATCAATAAAAAAGAGAATTGGCTTACTTTTCTGAATAAAGATTGTATCCTCTCTTTGACAATAAAGAGAGCTTTTTGAGGATGTTGCCGGAAATATGAAAAATGTTGTAATCACTGGAATAACAGGGCAAGACGCTGCCTATTTAGCTGAATTTTTATTAGAAAAAGGCTGTACCGTATTTGGCACTTATCGCCGAACCAGTTCAGTCAATTTTTGGCGTATTGAAGAGCTTGGCATACAGGACCACCCTAATCTGCATTTGGTAGAATACGATTTGACAGACCTAAGTTCTAGCATCCGTCTGCTGGAATCGACAAAAGCTGACGAAGTCTATAATCTGGCTGCTCAAAGTTTTGTTGGCATTTCTTTTGATCAGCCATTAGCAACCGCAAAAATTACTGGCCTTGGACCAGTCAATTTACTGGAAGCAATTAGGATTGTTAATTCTAAAATTCGCTTTTATCAGGCATCTACTTCTGAGATGTTTGGCAAAGTTCAGGAAATTCCTCAAAAAGAATCGACCCCTTTTTATCCGCGCAGTCCATATGGTGCAGCCAAGCTTTATGCACACTGGATGACAATTAATTATCACGAGTCATATAATATTTTTGCCTGTAGCGGCATCCTTTTTAACCATGAATCTCCACTGCGTGGCCAAGAATTCGTTACCCGAAAAATTACGAACAGTGTGGCCAAAATTTCATTGGGCCAGCAACAGCTGCTTGAGCTAGGAAATTTGGATGCAAAACGTGACTGGGGCTTTGCTAAGGACTATATTGAAGGCATGTATTTAATGCTTCAGGCGGATACCCCTGACACTTATGTACTAGCTACAGGCCGAACAGAAACAGTGCGCGACTTTGTTGACATGTCTTTTAAAGCTGTTGATATTAAGCTTGATTGGCAAGGCAAAGATGAAAATGAAGTAGCAATAGATAGAAAATCAGGAAAAACCGTTGTAAAAATAAACCCAAAATTCTATCGCCCTGCTGAAGTTGAATTATTGATTGGTGATCCAGAAAAGGCTAAAAAATACTTAGGTTGGCAGCCAAAAACAACATTGGAAGAATTATGTGAAATGATGGTTAAAGCAGATTTGCGTCGCAATAAACAGAACCTTTCATTCTGATGCGACTTTTGCTTACAGGGGCAAATGGCTTCACAGGAACGCATTTCTCAAAAGTTGCCAGTAAAGCTGGTTATGAAATCTACCCATTCCAGGCCAACTTGACTGATTGCCATGCTGTAAAAATTGAAACTTTAAAAATTAATCCTGACATAATTGTACATTTAGCCGCCATTTCATTTGTTGCTCATGGTGATGCGGACGCTATTTATCGTGTAAACATCACCGGGACACGGAATTTGCTGCAGGCTCTGTCAGCATTGGATAAACGGCCTAAAGCAGTGCTGCTTGCAAGCAGTGCAAATGTTTATGGAAACACTAGAGTGGAGCAGATTGATGAATCTGTTCCGTTACTGCCAGCTAATGATTATGGTATCAGCAAAATGGCAATGGAGCATGTAGCCAGATTATGGATGGATCGTTTGCCTATTATCATTAGTCGGCCCTTTAACTATACTGGACCAGGGCAAGATCCAAAGTTTTTAATCCCTAAAATTGTTGATCACTTTATCCGTAAAGAACCTGTTATTGAGCTGGGAAATTTAGATGTGGAACGTGAGTTTTCAGATATCCGTGCAATTTGCTATATTTATCAAAAATTAATAAATACACCTGAAGCCATTGGTAAAACCTTTAATATTTGCTCTGGTACTGCATATTCTTTACGCAGGATTATCTCTACTATGGAGAAAATCGCTGGCTATAAAATTGATGTAAAGATAAATCCTAAATTTGTCCGGCCAAATGAGATTAAGCGTCTAGTAGGAAATAATCAATATTTACATAAAATAATTGGCGTTCAGAAATACCCTTGCATAGAAGAAACATTGCGATGGATGTATGAAGATAGCTTGAAAACATATAGTTAATTAAAAAAATGAGTGATTTCAAACGGTCTCATATCAAAGTTGTTATGAGTACAAAAAGTTTAATTACGCCTCTTACTGGTATCGGAAATTATACCTTCAACTTATCCAAAACTCTTAAAGATAATCCATTAATAGAAATTGAAGCTTTCTATGGCTTCAGCTGGTCAAAAGACATACTCCCCATTGCCACTCCAAAAACCAGTAAGCTTAAAAAAATAGTAAGTCGGTTTATTCCCTATTCATATACTGCCAGACAAAAAACATCCCAAATAGCCTTTAATTCCGGTTTAAAAAATACTCAGTTTGACCTTTACCACGAGCCAAACTTTTTACCGCTTGAATTTAATGGCGCAACCGTTATTACAATTCATGACCTTTCGTTTATTCGATTTCCTCATGTACATCCAGCTGTAAGAATTCGTATGATGAACAAAGCAATGCCACGTGCTATTGAACAGTCACAGTGCATTATTGCAGACTCGCATTTTACAAAACGGGAAATAATCAGTGAATTTAGCGTGGCCAGTAACAAAGTTCACGTTACTCATCTGGGAAAGTCCTCTATTTATTATCCCCGCTCAAAAGCTGATGTATCAAATGTTATTGAAAAATATGGTCTCCGTTTTCAACAATACGTCATTTCTGTCGGCACTCTAGAACCTAGAAAAAATTTAATTCAGGCCATTCAAACTTACCGGGCTTTGCCAAATAAGCTAGCAAAACGTTTTCCTCTTATTATTGCAGGTATGAGAGGCTGGAAAGAAAAAGGGCTAATTTCAGAATTAAATGCATTAATTAATCAAGATAAAGCAAAAATGCTTGGCTATGTACCCGACAGTGATTTGCCCTTTTTATACAGTGGAGCCAGATCTTTAATTTTTCCTTCTTTATATGAAGGTTTTGGCCTGCCTGTTTTAGAAGCAATGGCTTGCGGTACTCCCGTGATTGCTTCAAATACTTCTTCCATTCCTGAAGTTGCTGGCAATGCTGGTATATTAATTGATGTTGGCGATATTGATGCGATGAAGGCCAGTATTGAAATGATTTGTGAAGATAATAAAGAATTTTCCCGTTTATCTGACCTAGGGATCATTCAGGCAGATAAATTTTCTTGGCAAAAGTGTGCGGTTGAAACTTATTCTGCTTATCAATATGCCTTAGCACATTAACTTATGCAAGTACTAAATGTTTATCGCACATATTTTCCAGATCCCCCAGGCGGATTACAAGAAGCTATTAGACAGATCGCCCTATCCACAACTGAAATGGGGATTTCAAACACAATTTTCACCTTGTCACCTAAGCCAAATCCTACAAAATTAATACGTCCTGAAGCTCATGTGGTAAGAAGCCGATCATGGATGGCCCCTGCTTCATGTGATATTGGAGGAATCAGAGCATTTACTAGTTTTTCAAAATTGGCAAATGAATCTGATACTATACATTATTTTTTCCCCTGGCCTTTTGCTGATGTTTTACACTCAATTGTCCAGCCCAATAAACCTGTGGTGCTCACTTATATTTCAGATATTATTAGGCAACGATTTTTAGGTTCTCTTTATCAGCCATTAATGTGGGAAACTTTAAAGAAAATGCAGATTATTGTAGCAAACTGTCCTGCTTATGCTAAAAATAGTCCTGTTCTAACTCACCCCTCAATTCGAGAAAAGGTTCGTATAATACCTTTAGGAATTAATGAAAATTCGTACTCTATGGTTGGTGATAAAAGTATTCTGAGCAGACTCGGCATTATTTCTAAAGAACCCTTTTTTTTATTTATCGGAGTCCTTCGCTATTATAAAGGCATACCCAATTTAATTAAGGCGGCTAAACACATTGATTGCAAAATAATCATTGCAGGCAGTGGACCTGAAGGTGAAAAGTTAAAAAAACTAGCTGAAGATTTGGGTGTAAATAACATAATTTTTTCTGGTCAGGTAACTGATGCGGAAAAAGTAACATTGCTAAAGCATTGCAAAGCAATAATTTTACCGTCACACCTACGTTCAGAAGCTTTTGGCATGGTACTCATTGAGGCATCGATGATGGGAAAACCAATGATTTCCTGTGAGATAGGTACAGGTACATCTTTTGTTAATTATCACGAAGAAACTGGATTTGTTGTTTCTCCTGAGAATCCTGTTCAATTAGCTCAATCGATGCATATCTTATTGAAGGAAAATAAATTGGCATCTAAAATGGGGCTATCTGCGCGTAGTCGCTATGAAAAACTATTTTCGGGAAATGCGCTAGGCCGAGCTTATGCTTCTGTTTATGATGAATTATCCTAAATAAATCAGTTGAGCATGGATTTTGTGGAAAATCTGAGCAAAATAGACAAAGAATAGCTCAAAGATAATGGCCGTAGTCCTCATCGAGAGCTATTCTGCAGAATTTTTTGTCCAGGTTTTTCACAAAACCGTGAAGCGAAATACACTCACCCATCTGCTGAATAGTAAAAAGCTGGATTAAACAGTTTATTTAACAAGTTACAGTTAAACTAAGCGTTCAACTGATTTATTTAGGATTATTGTAAACCTAGAAAAATTGCTGTTCCCTATACATTAGTAAAAAATGAAAAGACTCTTTGATTTAATTTTAATACTGATTGCTATACCCTTACTTTTTTTCCCAATTATTTTAGTTGCTATACTGGTTAAGGCAACTTCTAAAGGTCAAGTATTATATTGGTCTGATCGTATTGGAAAAGATGGAATTATATTTAAAATGCCTAAATTTCGCAGCATGAAGACTGGTACACCTGCTGTAGCAACTCATTTACTGCAAAATCCAGAAAGCACATTAACATCCATCGGTCATTTTATACGAAAATCAAGCCTAGATGAGTTGCCTCAACTATGGTCTATTTTTAAAGGAGAAATGAGTTTTGTTGGGCCTCGGCCTGCATTGTTTAATCAGAATGACTTGATTTCTATGCGCACACAAAAAGGAGTGGAGAAACTTTTACCTGGTTTGACAGGGTGGGCACAGATTAATGGACGTGATGAACTGACTATTGCTGAAAAAGTTGAGCTAGATATTGAATATCTGAAAAGACGTTCTTTCTTATTTGATTTAAAGATTTTGTGGATTACTTTGTTGAAAGTGGTAAAAACAGATAAAATAAGCCACTAACATAGGTTTTCATCAAAATATTACGTTCACTTCAATAAAAATTTATAACTCCCTAAAACTGAAAAAACAAGCTTTCAAAGGACTCTTCCTTCAAAAGCTTGTACTCATTTTAAATTATTAAATAGCTAAATCAATTTGCTCTAATTCCAAAGCGCTCAGCCAACACACTAAACTCCTGGCTAATAATAAACCCATTGATAAGTTCTTCTCTAGTAGTTCCAGCAGCTAGCCGGCCCAGCCAATTTTGTTTGCCATCTAAATCCGAAGTCCTACCGAAAATAGCTTGATAGGCAATCTCTACAAATTCATCGTCTGTAGTATTTCTAGCCAAAAATTCAGAGCTTTTAAAAAAACCTCTAGCTATATTTCCTCCTGTTTCATCTCCATTCAATAGCTTAGATGTCCAATAATCATTACCAACTGTATCAGGATCCCTGTTTAATACAAACTTGTAAAAACGGCGTACGAAATTATCTATAAGGAACTCTGTCTCTTCATTCTCACTAATGGGAGTCACATCAAAACTATCTGCTAAAGCTGCAAATTCCAAACTACTTACAAACCCATAAATAACTTCATCTCTAGAATAGCCTGCATCAAGGTTTGATAGCCAAAAACCAAGACCTGATTCATCAGGTTCTCTATCAAACATTGTTTTATATAAAATATTCACAAAATCAGGCTTATCCAAATTCAGTGCTAGAAACTCATTACTATTTAAAAAACCAAAAGCAACTTTAGCGCCTGACTGCGTTTGGATAATATTTAGCCAATAATTCAATCCATCCTGGTCTGATGCTCTGCCTAATATATTTACATAAAACCTTTCTATAAATTCTATTTGGCTTTGCATTTCAGCACTTGGAACCAATTCGGCTCCATTAAGAGCAATGCTATAATTTGCATTAGCATAATCTATAACTGTTGAGCTGGCAGAACGCCAGTCAGTGAGGGGCGAGGTACTGCCGCCACCTGTAGGGGCAAGTATAGCTGTATATGGAGAATTTGATACTGCAAAAATAAGATCATTTAAAGTCGGTCCACTGAAAGGGCTTACATCATCATCCGATATTGCTAAAAAATAATTACCTGCTACTTGAGGACCTAACGCATGGCTGCTGGGCAAACCTGCATCTGCTTCATTTCTATTTACTGCATCATCATTCGCATATATTCCTAAGCCATTTTCATCAAACAGCCATAACTTGGAATCCCAGTCTGTATCGCCCGCAACATCACCCCCGCCTGATACAACTGCAGAAAATGCACTAGGGTCAGAAATATAAATTTTATATAAATCAACATCAGATCGTGCTGAAATTTTTCCCTCAATTGTCTCTACATTACCCACACCCAAAATGGATTGAGCTGAATTTAATAGGCTGCCGGCATCCCCCTGTTCTTGCCAGGTAGCAGCAGTAGATGTATTTGAAAACAGTATGCCAGCCATTAAAATAGTACTGCATACCGGCCTAAAAAAAGTTCTTGTTAAATTACCACTCATTTTTATTACCTTTATTTATAAAACATATCTATCACTAAGAGCACTTCCCTGTTTTTTATAAACCAACGCATCAACCTAATTACTGTGCAATTCATTGTATTTATAATGCATCCTGCCACTACTAACAATTTCCTTGTCTTAGCATATTTATAACAAACAATTCAGATATAAATAAGCAATTAACATTCCATAATATAACTTTAATTTTAATATCAATAATATAAAAAAATATAAAGTATTTAAAAAATAACTATTTGTAAAATATATAGACAAAAACACCTAAAAAATAGATAACAAAATCTTGAATACTTACGATTTAGCATATAAACCTTTAGCCCAGACTCCTACTAAAAAATTTTTACTTTCCAATGCAAAACGAACTAAAAATCCTGCCGAGTAAATCATCTGAGCTAAATACGCCTGTAATTTCGGCAAGACTATTTTGAGCTTGCCTTAAATCTTCGGCAACTAGCTCAGCGGCATTATTTTGCAGTTGCTCCAATGCACTTTCAACACTTTTCTGTCCCTGAGCTAAAGCATCTACATGTCTTTTTCTTGCAATAAATACATCATCTGTTTCACCGCTAAAACCAACACTCTTTTTAAGATGTTCAATCAAAAGCTCCATCCCCAAGCCTTTTTTTACTGACAGATAAATTTGACTGGCATGTTCTGTTTCTGTTATTTCTGGCTCTATTTCCAATAAATCAATTTTGTTGTAGACTTTTGTTATATCTAAACCAGAAGGCAGTGTTCTAATCACAGAATCAATTTCCGGATCTGTGCTATCAATTAATAATAATACTTTATCAGCCTGTCTAATTTGTTCATGTGCGCGACGAATTCCCTCTTTTTCTACCGCATTTTCACTTTCTCGCAGCCCTGCAGTATCAATAATATGAATAGGCATTCCATCGATCTGAATCCGTTCTTTTAAAATATCTCTAGTTGTTCCGGCAATATCAGTAACAATTGCCGCTTCATGCCCTGCCAATGCATTGAGTAAACTTGATTTTCCTGCATTGGGTTTTCCGGCCAATACAACAGTCATTCCATCTCTCAATAAGCGACCTTGCTGGGCTGTTTTTTGGATCTTTTGGATTTTTTCTGTCAGTTCTACTATTTTTTTTTCGACAATGCCATCAGTTAAAAATTCAATTTCTTCATCTGTAAAGTCTATTGCAGCCTCTACATATATTCTCAATTCAATAAGCTCTTCTACCAGCTCATTAATTTGTTCAGAAAAAACACCTTGCATAGATTTTTGGGCGGAACGTACTGATTGCTCTGTACTACTCTCAATTAAATCAGCAACTGCTTCAGCCTGAGCCAAATCCAGCTTGTTATTAAGAAAAGCTCTTTCGGTAAACTCCCCCGGATTAGCTAATCTTACTCCTAAACTAAGGATTCTTTTTAACAGCATATTTAAAACAACAGCTCCGCCGTGTCCTTGCAATTCTATTGTATCTTCACCTGTATATGAAAAAGGGTTAGGGAAATAAAGAAGTATGCCGGAATCAATCACTGAAGCATTATCATCTCTAAATGATGTAAATACCGCTTGTCTTTGCTGAGGAGTTTTATTGCTGATACTTTTGGCACAATCAAGTGCTGCAGGTCCTGAAATCCTGATAATACCGACTCCCCCATTTCCTGAAGGAGTTGCAATGGCTGCAATGGTATCTTTATTAGTTTGCTGCACGATTTTTATAGAATTTTATTAAAAAAGCTTTAAGGGATTTATAATACCTTCCCCTTTTTTTAAATAGGGATACTTAGGAGCGAGGTTTTTAAAATCTCGCTCCTAAGTATCCCTAATCGTTACTTTTCAGCTTCAATTTGTTTAGTGATGTACCACTGCTGAATAATAGATAGAGTGTTATTGCATACCCAATAAAGTACCAGCCCTGCAGGAAAGAATAAGAAGAAAACAGTAAAAATGATTGGGAACATTTTCATCACTTTTGCCTGTAATGGATCTATCGGCGCAGGGTTTAAACTTTGCTGAATTTTCATGGTAATTCCCATGATAATCGGCAAAATAAAGAAAGGATCCTGTGCTGATAAATCTTGTATCCATAATATAAAGTCTGCCTGACGCAATTCTACTGTTTCAATCAATACCCAGTATAAGGAAATAAATACCGGAATTTGCACCATAATTGGAAGACAGCCTCCCATAGGGTTAACTTTCTCCTTTTTGTACATTGCCATCATTTCAGTATTGAACCGCTGCCTGTCATCTGCAAATTTTTCTTGCAGTGCCTTAAGGCGTGGCTGAATTTTTCGCATCTTAGCCATAGAGCGATAGCTGGCCTGAGACAGCTTAAAGAACATCAATTTAATGCACAGAGTGACACCAAGGATAGAAAATCCCCAGTTACCTATATAGTCATGGATTTTATTTAGCAGCCAGTAAATAGGTTTTCCTATTACTGTTAACCAGCCATAATCTACGGTCAACTCTAATCCTGGCGCTACTTTTTCCATCATCGGCTGAATTTTTGGACCAGCAAATAAATGTGAATTAAAAATAGCATCCGTATGTGGTGCTACCTCTACTGAAGGAGAATAGGAACCGATCACATAGCGCCAGTCTTTTAATTTTTTAGTATAAAAGTGATTCTCCTGATCTGCAGGCGGTACCCATGCAGAAGCAAAATAGTGCTGAGTCATTGCACTCCAGCCACCTAAAGAAGAAACACTTAGGTTCTCTTCTTCCATTTCCTCATAATCAACTTTTTGATATTTTTCTTCTTCTGTATACACGACACCGCCCGCGTATGTTCTGATAAAGGTATTTCCCTTATCATCAACATAGGGTACTCTCAGAAGTTGACCATACTGCCGTCCTGTCCAAGTCTCTGCTGAATCATTGCTGACTTTTTGATCGACATTGATATTGTAACTGCCACGGGTAAATGTATAAATTTTAGTAACACTAAGCCCTGCATTATTTGTCCAGGACAAAGGAACAGATAATGTCTGCTGGCCATCAGGCAATTCATAACTGTCTTTTGCTACAGCATAAGATGCATGATGATCTGGTGCGGCGACTGATCCGCTACTGGCTATCAAGCCACTTTGAGCAAGAAAAAGTTTTTCTGTATTTGCATCAAACAGACGAATAGGTGAAAGATCCTTTTTTTCTGGCTCCATTCCTACTAAGGCAAATAATCTATTGACAACTGTATTCTCTTTTTCTCGAGGGTATTGCAATAAATCCAAATTACGAATTGTTCCGCCTTTAGTGTCAATCTCAAGAGAAAAAACATCTGTTTTTACTGTAATTACTTTTTCAGCATAAACATCAGTAGCTGGTACCGCTTCCAATTGTTGAGCTGAAGGTATTGAAGCTATATTTCCGGTACTGGGTAAATCTTCATTGGAACCAGCAATGGCAAGCTGTTCTGACATTTCAACAGCGGGCTTTGGTCCATAGTCTATTTGCCATTGTTCCCAAAGCATATAAGAAATCGCCGCAAATGCAACGACCAGCATAAATCTAATGTTTTCCATTGTTATTTACCAATTTTTTTTGGAACTGGGTCTATGCCACCCTCATGAAAGGGGTGACATTTCAATAATCTTTTTATTGTAAGATAAGAACCTTTAACAGCACCATGAAGCTGAATTGCTTCCAGACTATAACTTGAACAGCTAGGATAAAAACGGCATCTTGGGGGGAGTAAAGGACTTATAAAAGTTTTATAAAACTTTATAAGATTTATGAGTAAGATTCGCATCGCTCAGTCAATTTAAGCCAATGCTTATCTAGTGATTTTCTTAATAAAGCAGGTGACGCATTTGCTGCATCCCTTCTTGCCAGAACAACAATATCAATATTAATTAAATCATATTGTTTCAATCTAAAATTTTCCCTAATAGTTCTTTTAATAAAATTCCTTGTCACTGCCTTTCTTATATTTTTTTTAGCAATGGCAAGACCTAACCTAGGATGACTCAAATCATTTCTGATAGCTAATAGGGTAAAAAACTTATCAGTAGATTTTACTGGATTAGCAAATACCCTTTTATAATCAGCAGGATTTTCTAGTTTTAACTGGGAGGGAAAACTGCATCTTTTACAAACCAATTATACGGTTAGCTCAGCGCGACCTTTTGCTCTGCGAGCATTTATTACCTTTCTGCCACCTACTGTAGCCATTCTAGCGCGGAAACCATGAGTTCTTGCGCGTTTAAGTTTACTTGGTTGATAAGTTCTTTTCATTTGCCTAAGCCTTAATAATAATTTAACAAAAAACGGATAAAAAAGACTCGGGATGATAAGATAAAACCATGTACTTTGTCAATTACATTTACTTAAAGTTTTCTACTTTTTACAAAATGCATATTTTCCTAGTTACTTTTTTCTATCTTAAAAACACTATAGTCAGCTCCTTTATAAAGTATAAAATACATTACTTAAAACCACCACTATACAACCAAATTCAAAATAACCAATGAGCTCTATTTGGAACACCTGTTTATCTAAACTTGAAAACGAAATTCCTTCCGGTGATTTCAGCACCTGGATCAGACCGCTGCAGGCAGTTGAAAAAGGCGATACGCTAAAATTATTGGCACCTAACCGTTTTATCATTGACCATGTTAAACAAAATTTTATCAGTAAAATTGAAGATGCTGTGTATGAATTTTCCAATGGTACTTTACTGCTGCAGTTTGAAATTGGTTCAAAAAAGACGCCTCCCCTTATTCAGCCTAAACAGGTTAGGAAATCAGCAGAAAAAGATAAGCCAAAACGTTCTACCTTTTTAAACAGAGCATTCACCTTCGATAATTTTGTAGAAGGAAAATCTAATCAGTTAGCTAAAGCAGCCTCTATACAGGTTTCTGAAAATATTGGCAAAGCATATAACCCATTATTTATTTATGGCAGTTCCGGTTTAGGTAAAACGCATTTAATGCATGCCATCGGTAATGCCGCCATTGTCAAAAACCCATCAGTAAATGTGGTTTACCTGCATTCAGAAAAGTTTGTCCAGGATATGGTTCAGGCTTTTCAGCATAACACCATTAATGCTTTTAAAGATTATTATCGCAGTATAGATATTTTATTGATCGATGATATTCAGTTTTTAGCAGGAAAAGAGCGTTCTCAGGAAGAGTTTTTTCATACCTTCAATAATTTACTGGATAAAAAACATCAGGTAGTTTTAACCTGTGATAAATATCCAAAAGAAATTGACGGTTTGGAAGACCGTTTAAAATCTCGGTTTGGCTGGGGACTCCCAGTTGCCATTGAGCCTCCTGATTTGGAAACACGCGCAGCTATTTTAATCCAGAAAGCCGCTTTGGCTAACGTAGATCTAGCTCAGGATGTTGCCTTTTTTATTGGGAAAAGAATCCCATCAAATGTCAGAGATTTAGAAGGTGCTCTTAGACGGGTACTTGCAAATGCCCAGTTTACAGGCAAAGAAATTACTGTTGATTTTACTAAAGAAGCACTGCATGACTTAATTTCACTGCAGGACAAGTTAGTTAACATAAATAACATTCAAAAAACAGTAGCTGAATATTTTAAAATTCGAGTTGCTGATTTATCATCCAAAAGCCGTAGACAATCAATTACCCGTCCCAGGCAAATTGCCATGTGTTTGGCTAGAGAACTAACTAGCCATAGCTTTCCGGAAATTGGTGATTCATTTGGTGGCAGAGATCACACAACAGTAATTAATGCCTGTAAACGCATTAAAGCATTGCGGGACAGTGATATTAAAGTGTCTGAAGACTACCAGAACCTGTTGAGAACATTGACTCAATAGTTGCGGCAAACCTGTGGATAAAACTAAGGTAAAATAACTCTTCTACTTTATCCACATTTTAAAAACAAAGAAACTTCGTACTTTAAAAACAATATAACTTATTGACTTTTTTAAAAAAAATAGTCTTATACACAAGTTTTTAGATGCCTAATAGTAATAAGTAAATAAAGATATATACTTTTATTATTAATTGGCTGACTAAATGACTCGTTTAAATAATTCATTACAAAATATTTTGCTTATGTTAGATTTAGTTCTCTGTGGATAAACCTGTGCTCATGACTAAATTTATGTTGTTCGTTGACTGTTACCTTTTAATATGGAATATTTTGTCACCAGCATATCACCAGCCTGACAATCATTTAATTAACAGTCTTAATTATAGTTTAATCATTTGATTTTAAAGTGAAAATACATTTTTTCAACAGTTTTTATCAGACTAATAACAGTAATAAGTTTAAATATATTTTATGAATTTTATTATTAATAGAGAACAGCTTCTTATTCCTTTGCAGCAAATCGTGAGCGTTATCGAAAAGCGGCAAACCATGCTTGTGCTTTCAAATGTGCTTGTTACAGTAAATGACAATGAACTTGTGTTAACAGGCACTGATCTTGAAATTCAGCTGGTTGCTAAGATTTATCTTCAATCTTATGAATCTGGTGAAATTACAGTTCCGGCAAGAAAATTTTTAGATATTGTTAGGCTATTGCCTAATGAAGCTGAAATTAAAATTGAATTAAAAGATGATAAAGTTAAAGTAACTTCGGGTCGCAGTCGATTTTCTCTATCAACTTTGGCAGCAGATAATTATCCAGAGTTCTCAGAGTCAGAATTGGATAATCAATTTCTAATGAATGCTGGACAATTGAAAAAAGCATTGAATAAAACAGTTTTTTGCATGGCGAACCAGGATATTCGTTATTACTTAAATGGCCTGCTATTGCATGTATCAAATAGCAAATTAAAAATGGTTGCTTCAGATGGGCATCGTTTATCCATTTATGAAGATAATATCGGAACAGCCACTGGCTATGAATCACGCATTATTTTGCCCAGAAAAGGTGTAGTGGAGTTATCACGATTATTAGAAGATGATGATACCGAATTAAACATACAGTTTTCTAGCAGCAATATTAGAATTTATATCAAAGAATTGACTTTTTCTGCGAAACTGGTTGACTCTAAATATCCTGATTTTAGTAAAGTGTTTGATCAGCCATTTTTTAACCAAATACATATTCAACGGCAATTACTAAAAGATGCCTTAACCCGAGTTTCCATTCTGGCTAACGAAAAATTTAAAGGTATTACCTTTGATATTTCAGAAGACCTTCTAAGGCTTAGCTCTCATAACCCAGAACACGATGAAGCTACAGAAGAATTGATTATTGAATATCAGGGAGAACCCTTAACTATTGCGTTTAACTCTCAATATGTTTTAG
Source organism: Methylomonas sp. (assembly GCA_026988155.1). Classification (GTDB taxonomy): domain Bacteria; phylum Pseudomonadota; class Gammaproteobacteria; order Methylococcales; family Methylomonadaceae; genus QPIN01. The sequence continues at coordinate 45,276 of JALSLW010000001.1, forward strand.
ATGCAGTAAGCAATTTAGATTCAGAATTGGCAGTACTGACTATTGCAAGCAATGCCAGCAGCTGTTTTATAGAAGAACCGGAACAGCAACTTTATAAATTTATTGTTATGCCTATGCGTTTGTAAATTAATTCAGTTTAATGACAGGCCTATATTTTTTACTTGCATCATAATGAGTTTACAAAAGCTTGATATTTATTTTTTACGAAATATTAAAAAATCTTCTATTTCGCCTTCCCCCGGCATTAATTTAATTACTGGTAAAAATGGCAGTGGTAAAAGTTCATTATTAGAAGCTATCTTTATCTTAGGAAGGGCTCGGTCTTTTAGGGCTAAAAATATTAAGCAAGTGATCCAGTTTAAACAAACTGAATTGATAGTATCTGGTCAATCTATACAGCAAAGCGGCCAAGTTTTTCATTTAGGCATTCAATTTAATGGCAAAGGCTGTGAAATTAGGCTTAATAAAGAAAATAGCAATAGATCTGAACTAGCCTATTCCCTCCCTGTTCTATTGATTCACCCAAAAAGCTATTTATTATTGGATGGTGGTCCACAAGTTAGGCGTGAGTTTTTAGATTGGGGGGTCTTTAACTTTCAAGAAGATTTTTTAATTTGCTGGCGTAAGTTTAAGAAGGTTTTACAGCAGCGAAACTCACTGTTAAAAAACAAACAAGCTGATCAGATTAATGTTTGGAATAACGAACTAGTCGAGTACGGTACAATAGTCTCTAATTACCGGGAACAATACTTAAAGAAGCTAGAACCTTTTTTTTTTGAAATTTGTTCCTGCTTTCTAAACTTTGAACAGATTGAATTAAAATATAACCCTGGTTGGGATCAAAGTGAAAGTTTTATGATGTCTTTAAGAAAAGATTTACCAAAAGATTTACGTTATGGTTTTACTCATAGCGGCCCCCATCGATCTGATGTTGGGGTTATGGTTGATGGACGTTTGGCAAAACATGTAGTCTCTAGAGGGCAGTTAAAGCTGTTAATGCTTTCTTTAAAATTAGCGCAAGTTAAATTGATTAATACAGAAAAAAACAATTCAGTCTGTTTGTTGATTGATGATCTTACTGCAGAATTGGATATAGATAATAAGGCAAAATTACTGGATTATTTATCTGGGTTACATTGCCAGGTTTTTATGTCTACGACTGAACTTTCTAATTTTGGAGATTTAACAAATTTGGATAACTATAAAAAGTTCCACGTGGAACATGGAAAAATTAAAGAAGTAATTTAAATATCATGTTCCACGTGGAACACATAAAATGGAAAAGAAATGAGTGATAATAATCAAGAATACGATAGTTCGAATATTCAAGTACTAAAAGGCTTAGATGCTGTTAGAAAAAGACCTGGAATGTATATAGGTGATACCGATGATGGGTCGGGTCTTCACCATATGGTATTTGAAGTGGTCGATAACTCAATTGATGAGGCTTTGGCCGGGTTCTGTAAAGGTGTTGATGTGATTATCCATGAAAATGGCTCAGTCTCAGTTTTAGATGATGGTCGTGGTATTCCGGTTGATATACATGAAGAAGAAGGTCGATCAGCTGCAGAAGTAATTATGACTGTATTGCATGCAGGCGGTAAGTTTGATGATAATGCATATAAGGTGTCTGGAGGATTGCACGGTGTCGGCGTTTCCGTTGTAAATGCTCTATCAGAAGAAATGACGCTGGAAATACGAAAACATGGCAAGCTGCATAAGCAAAAGTATAAAAAAGGTGAGCCTGTAGCACCATTGAAAGCAGTAGGTGATGCTGAAGGAACTGGTACTTTAATTAATTTTTTGCCAAGTAAAGAGACCTTTTCCGATGTAGAGTTTCATTATGATATTTTAGCCAAACGGCTAAGAGAGCTATCCTTTTTAAATTCAGGCGTCAGGATTTCTTTAAAGGACGAACGGACGGGTAAAGAAGATGTGTTTGAGTATGAAGGCGGTATTAGCGCTTTCGTTCAAAACCTAAATAAAAACAAAACGCCGCTATTTGAAGATGTATTTCATTTTACTGCTGAGAAAGAAGGGGTCACGGTAGAGGTGGCAATGCAATGGAATGACTCTTATCAGGAGAATATATTTTGCTATACCAACAACATTCCACAGCGCGATGGCGGTAGTCATTTGGCTGGATTTAGAGGTGCTCTGACTCGGACAATCAATCAATATATTGAATCCAGTGGCATAGCTAAAAAAGAAAAGGTTGCAACAACGGGAGATGATGCAAGGGAAGGTTTGACAGCTGTACTTTCTGTTAAAGTTCCTGACCCTAAGTTTTCTTCACAGACTAAAGATAAACTGGTTTCATCTGAAGTTAAGCCTTTAGTTGAATCGACTATGAATGAGAAGTTGCAGGAGTTTTTGCTGGAAAACCCTGCAATAGCTAAAACGATTGCGAATAAAATTGTGGACGCAGCCAGAGCTCGTAATGCGGCCCGTAAAGCAAGAGAAATGACCCGTCGAAAATCAACGCTTGATATTGCAGGGCTTCCTGGGAAGCTGGCAGATTGTCAGGAAAAAGACCCGGCATTGTCAGAATTGTTTATTGTGGAAGGGGACTCAGCCGGCGGGTCTGCCAAACAGGGCAGAGATAGACGCACACAGGCGATCTTACCGCTTAAAGGAAAAATTCTTAATGTAGAAAAAGCGCGTTTCGATAAAATGATTTCATCCGATGAAGTGGGGAACTTGATTACCGCTTTAGGCTGCGGTATTGGCAAAGAAGAATATAATATTGAAAAGTTGCGTTATCACCGCATAATTATTATGACAGATGCCGATGTGGATGGGTCTCATATCCGTACTTTGATCCTGACATTTTTCTACAGACAATTGCCAGAACTTATTGAGAAAGGCTATGTGTATATTGCACAGCCTCCGCTATATAAAATTAAAAAAGGCAAGCAAGAACATTATGTAAAAGATGATACTGAATTAAATCAATATTTAATTCAGCTTGCACTGGATAGGGCTCAGTTGCAGACGGACGAATCAACGCCGGTTATTCAGGGACAGGGCTTAGAAAAGCTGGCTACCGAATATGCAGAAGTGACAGCGGTGATTAACCGTTTAAGTAGACGCTATGATGATATCTTCTTAGAGGAAATGACGTATGTTTCTCCTCTCTCAGAAGAAATTAAGCAAAGTAAAGAAAGCATGCTTCAATGGTTTAGCCGTTTAGAAAAAAGAGCCAACAACAACGGTAGCAAAGCCATTTATTCTACAAAGCTAAACTATAGAGATAGTGATGAATTTAATATTGTTATTGATAAGAGGCTAAATGGCATTACCAAGACCTTTATTTTTCATAATACCTTTTTCTCAGGCAAAGACTATTTAGTCATTGCTAAGTATGCAGAAGATACTGTCGGTCTATTTACCGAACAGTCCGTAATGCGGATGGGAGAAAGGAAGCAGGCCATCAGTAACTTTAAACAGGCTTTTGAATGGATGATGAGAGAGGTTAAGAAGGGACAGCATATTCAGCGCTATAAAGGTTTGGGAGAGATGAACCCAGATCAGTTATGGGAAACTACCTTAGATGCGAATAGCAGAAGACTGTTGCAGGTGAAAATTGAAGATGTTATAGCGGCAGATGATATTTTTACTACACTGATGGGGGATGTTGTAGAACCCCGCCGTGATTTTATTGTTAAAAATGCATTGGATGTAACTAACTTAGATGTTTAATTAATGCCATTATTTAAAACTCCTGCCAATCCTCCTTTTTCAAAGGAGGATTAGATTATCAAATTGTCTGCTTATATTTTTATCTGTTATGTTAACTTACCCTCAAATTGACCCAGTTGCCATTGCTTTAGGTCCGCTAAAAATTCACTGGTATGGCCTTATGTACCTCGTTGGTTTTGCAGCAGTTTGGCTGTTAGGAAAAAAAAGGGCAGAAAAGCCTTATTCGGTGATTAAACCGGAAGCAATGGAAGACCTAGTTTATTACGGTGCTTTAGGCGTTATATTGGGTGGCAGAATTGGCTATATTCTGTTTTATAATTTTTCCATTTTTATTCAAGATCCATTAATTCTGTTTAAAGTCTGGGAAGGAGGCATGTCATTTCATGGGGGTATGCTAGGTGTTTTTATAACTATGTGGTGGTTTGCAAAAAAACAGCAATGCTCCATGCTGGAATTGACTGATCTTATATCACCTCTAGTGCCCATAGGCTTGGGTGCGGGCCGAATTGGGAATTTTATTAATAATGAATTATGGGGAAAAACATCAGATGTGCCCTGGGCAATGGTTTTTCCAGGCGCAGGATCGGTGGCAAGGCACCCATCTCAACTTTATGAAGCATTACTGGAAGGAGTAACACTGTTTATCATTATGTGGATTTATACACGTAAACAAAGGCCTGTTATGGCACCGACAGGACTGGTACTCTTTCTTTACGGCTGTTTCAGATTTTTTGTAGAATTTTTTCGTCTGCCAGATGCCCAATTAGGCTACTTGGCATTAAACTGGGTAACTATGGGGCAAATATTATCATTGCCCATGATTATCATTGGTGCCTTCCTATTTGTTTACGCACATAAAAAAACAGCATGAAACAATATTTACAGCTACTGGATAAATTGCTTAATGAAGGTGTGCAAAAAGGCGACAGAACGGGCAGTGGGACCCTATCAATTTTTGGTCACCAAATGCGTTTTGATTTGCAAAAGGGTTTTCCTTTAATAACTACAAAAAAAGTCCATGTAAAATCCATTATTCATGAACTGCTTTGGTTTTTAAAAGGCGATACCAATATTGCCTATTTAAAACAGCATGGGGTGAAAATCTGGGATGCCTGGGCAGATGAGCAGGGTGAATTAGGTCCGGTCTACGGTAAGCAATGGAGATCATGGCCAACACCGGAAGGAGACTGTATAGATCAGATAGCAACTATCATAAAGCAGCTGAAAGAAAACCCAAATAGCCGAAGAATTATTGTCTCAGCCTGGAATGTAGCAGATTTACCTGATGAATCCATCAGTCCGCAGGAAAATGTAAAAAAAGGAAAAATGGCGCTACCAGCCTGCCACGCGTTTTTTCAGTTCTATGTGGCGAATGAAAAGCTATCCTGTCAGCTCTATCAGCGCAGCTGTGACACGTTTTTGGGTTTGCCATTCAATATAGCCAGTTATGCATTATTGACGCATATGGTGGCTCAGCAGGCCGATTTGGATGTTGGTGATTTTATTTGGACAGGTGGTGATGTGCATTTATACCTAAATCATCAGCAGCAGGCGCAGACACAATTGCAACGCCAGCCTTATGCTTTGCCTACCTTAAAAATAAATAGAATGCCTGAGTCTATTTTTGATTATCAATATGAAGATTTTGAAATAGAAAATTATCAGGCGCATAAACATATTAAAGGTTCTATTGCAGTTTAATCAGTGATTGCATCCATTCTGTAAACGCTGGATTATCATATTCAATCATATTTCAGCTCAACTTCAATTAAAGGGATTTCCCATTGCTCAACTTTACAGCGGGACAGATACTGTTTATCACTATCTGTCTGATAGCGGGTAATCATGGCTACTATACTGGCAGACTGTATATTTTTAAGTCTGTCTTGCCATTGCAGTTGGGACTTTTTTGATAGAATTGCAATAGTCATTGTTTCTGCTTCAATTGCTATTTTACCCTTCCGGCTGATAATCATCACCTTTGAGCCAACGGATAGATTGGACAGCAATTGATGAATAGGGTGTTTTTTAACAAAACTTCCAGCATAACTTAAATCAAAATCTTTCAGTCCCAGCACTATATATTGTTTATTTTCTAATGGCATTTTAGTTTCAAACTCTGGATTGCTGCTTCTTTGCAATATAAAATCACCATTCAATGTCTGGCAATAGGGATTGTCCTGATCTTGTCGCTGCAATAGACAAAGTGTTTCCCGTGCCCGAGTCATAGCAACATAAAACAGCCGGCGCTGTTCTTCTGAGGCTACCGGTTTCCAGCCGCCATCCAGGATAAAGACGTGGCTAAATTCCATGCCTTTAACAGAGTGAATGGTGGAGAGGAAGACACCTTGACCTAAACGGCTGTTACGGCTATGTTCGGCCAGTGATTCGTATAAGTATTCTAATAATTGCCGTTTACTGGTATTTTCATTGTCCGTTTCTATTTGCCAGTTTTTCAGCAGCTGTAACAATTGCTGCATCCAGAAATTTTGAGGTTTTTTCTGTAGCCAATCAAGCCAGTCACTGGCAGTGCATAGTGCTTTGGAATCTTGCTTGATTGCATTGAGTAAAGCCAGGTTTTCTCGAATGCGAAAGGGCGGCGGCTGGCTCTGTTTTGGCAATGCCAGACTAAACGGAATATCGTTTTCTTGTAAACAGGTTCTTACCGGGTGTAATAGTCGCCATTCCGTCGTTAATATTGTGCATTGAGACCAGTCAAGACTGTTATCAAGCTGCCGTAAGCGCTGTAATTCCAGTATCAGCGCCTGTGCCTGATGAATTTCACTCTTGCAGAGTAACATCTGCACCCGTCCCTTTGCCAATGGGTCCAATTTGCTCCAGCGTCCGCCTGCTGGCAATTGCTTCCGTGCTTGATTGACCCGAATAGGGTGTTGCTGTTTCATTCGGTCTTGGTTTTTTTCAATCAGCTGGTTAGACGCATCAATGATATGCTTGCTAGAACGATAATTTTCTACCAGATAATGCATACGGGCCTGGTAGTCCTGTTCAAATTGACGGATAAAGCCAATATTGGCCCCCCTAAACTGATAGATATTCTGGTCATCATCGCCGACGGCTAAAATGCTCAGCTGTCGGTCTTCGTCTTGCTTACGTCCTGCTAATGCCGAAATCAATTGGTATTGCAGCTCATCTATATCCTGATATTCATCAACCAAAATAAAACGGTAGCCAGCAAGCAATCGGTCACGCATTTCATCGCCAGCAACATTCAGGCAGGAGTGCTGTCCAATTAACAGCTCAATCGCCTGTTTGATCATGTTTTGGAATTGTATGGAACTGTTTTCATCGACACTATCTATACCGGTTAATGCATGACCTGATATTCGTAGGCTAAGACCATGATAGGTCTGTATGGTAACGAATTTTGCATCATTCCCGACTAAATCCATCAGTCTTTGCCTTAATTCTATGGCCGCATTTCGATTAAAGCACAGCACTAAAATACTCTTTGCCGGGACTTGCTTTACTCGTAGCAAATAGGCGCATCGATGAACAACAACTCGTGTTTTGCCAGAGCCAGGTCCTGCCAATATTAAATTATTGTCATTTTCATGGGCAGCAACCAATGATTGCTGCTGGGGGTTTTGCAAATCACTTACAATTCGCTGAAATGATTGCTGGCTGGTTGCCCTCTGTATTATTTCTTTACGGCCTTTAAAGTAGTTTTTTACAAATTCAGTTTTATCCTGAGAAAAATAGGCAACCACAAAAGACAAGGCATGGCCTATTTTCTCCAGTCCTTTACGGGCATATTCATTCATTACATGCACCTGAAAAATGCGTTCGCTGTAATGCTGTGATAAAGGCTCAAAATCGCCTTTGTTATAGCGCCGTCCTTTAGATTCTGGCAATACCTGAATAGTCATCGCCTGCCGAAAAACCGCCAGTCCTTTTTGCAGGGTAATAATTTTTTGTTCATGCAGAAAGTTAAGGCCCCGCTCAACAGCAGCCAGAGGATCTTTTAGATGTGCATGCAGTTCAATATCCTGTTTTAAAGCGGCAATGATATCTTCGATTGAGAACTCAACGAGTATATCCCCCCCGGCTCTAGTATCAGCAGGAATTTTCTGCAATATAGTATTCAGTGCTATTTGAGCAACTGTTTGCCTGCGCACCACAGTTGCTGTTACTGCTTTCCAGCCACGGTTTAGCTTAATGCGATATTGGTCTTGAGATGAATGTCTAAGAAACAGACTGCCTTTATTTGCCGCCAACCCCTGTCCATCCCTGCTTATAGAAACCAGCAGCAGTCTAAGGGTTTCAGGATTGCAGTCTTTAAAACCCTGATCCAGCAAATGCTGATTAACATGCCTTAATGATAATACTTGCCAATCTTCAGGCTCCGCGTCAGGCGCCTGTTCCTGTAACAGTTTTAGCAATGCAATTTCCAGCTGGCAGATTTGCTGCAGCAAGCGTGTTGATGCGTTGCTTACTTTATAGCGGACAAAAGCGGTCAATAGCAGGTTTTTCTGAATAATGCCTGCTGATGACATATCATATAAGGTTCTGATAACAAGCTGACTGGCTGTTTCATTGCGTGCTGGCTTCTGTTCTGAACTGTCTTTGGAAAATTCGCTTAGCTGAGCTAATTCATCGGCACTAAAGCCTTCATCGCTATCAGCATTAAATAATTCATCTAAAATAGCCAGCCAGCGTTTTTTCTGTCTCGCGGATAAACCAAGTTTAGCAATTTTCTGTTCTGCTTCTTCTCTGTTTTGTACTAAAGGCCGGCCTTGAAACACCTGAGTTTTGTTTTCGTTGCGTTCTATAAATCCGGCCCGTTCCAGCCAGGAAACAGCGGTAAGCACTTTTGTTCCTGCACCATAATCATCAGCATCAAAGGTTGTCTCAACAGCTTCATCCTGTAATAGTTCGCCCGCAGTTACCACCGCATTGCCCAATTTATCCTTGCGAGTTCTGCGTAAACCTCTTAATATCTGAGCTATATCCCGTTGGTTCAATTGTGAGGAGGCTGAAAGCTGAAACTGGGCATCAATATCATTTTCATCAAACAGTAAGATACATTCTGCCTGTTCCTGGTCTCTCCCTGCCCGCCCAGCTTCTTGCAGATAATTTTCCAGAGATCCGGGAATATCAGCGTGAATCACTAGCCGTACATCTTCTTTGTCTATGCCCATGCCAAAAGCATTGGTTGCTGTAATGACACGGGTGCTGCCACTGATAAAGTTTTCTTGGATATGCTTTTTCTCAGCAGATTCTTTGTTGGCATGAAAGGCTTCAGCCTTCCAGTTCTGCAACTGCAAAAACTCAGCAATTTCTTCGGTTTGACTGCGTTTGGCACAGTAGATAATGGCACTGCCGGTTTCTAGATCATCTAAGCGTTCATGCAGTAGCTTATTAATACGTGGAAATTTATCCGCACAGGTTACAATTTGGACTTCAAATTGCAGATTATTCCGCTCAACTCCACCTTCAAAAATACGCAAATCCTGGGCTAAATGTGATTTGAAATAATCTACTATTTCACTTTTAACATCTTGCTTGGCAGTTGCAGTAAAGCATTGTACGGGAGGTATCAGAGCATGCTGCTTATTTGCAAATTCCTTGATAAAGCGGGCGGCATATAAATAGTCAGGTCTAAAATCATGCCCCCATTTTGATAGACAATGCGCTTCATCAAAGACCCAGCATCCAATTTCTCGGTGTTCAATAGCTTTTTGAAATCCGCTATTGCGTAGCTGTTCAGGGGAGACATAAAGCAGGGCAATATCACCCATTTGTATGGATTTTAAAACTTCGCCTCTTTCGGGAGAAGTTAACATGCCATATAAAGCAGTGGCACTGGGAGATCCTGTTTTGCTACGCAGATTATCAACCTGATCTTTCATTAAGGCTTGCAGTGGCGAGACAACAATTGTCAACATTCCTCGTCGCTGGTAGCGAACCAAAGCGGGCAGCTGAAAGCATAAAGATTTGCCACCGCCTGTTGGCAGCACCGCAAATATAGGTGAATCTGCCATCCCTGCATTAACGATTGTTTTCTGTAAACTTTCTCCCTGTTCATTTTTTGGTTTTATTCTAAAGGCAGGAAAACCAAAAAATCGTTGCAGCTGGCTCACGGAATTATGGGTTTCTCGACAGTAAATACAGCTATCTGATTGACAGGGAATATCCCGCAATTGGCGCAGTGCCGGAGCCACTTCATTAAATTGCTGTCTGACCCAGGGAGGTAAAATAGAATTGCCGCCGGCTACTGTTATCCAGGCTAGGCAATAGGCCAATGCTGGGCGTGATTTTGGGTTTGGTAAGTATGATAGGATGACTTTATTAAAAGCAGTTGTGCAGACTTTATCCTTAGTTAGTTTTTTTAACAGATCAAATGCAGCCTTGGCCTTTATAGCTTCTGCTCCCATTGCAGAAAATGCTTGCTGAATGCCTGAAAATTGAGGGTTGTCGGCGAATGCGTAATGATAGAAGGATGAGATGGCGTATTGTGCATGCTGTGTCTGCAATGCATCCCATTGATCCTGAAATAATGATAGTGCTAGTTTTGCATCGGCTAATGGGTCATTTAAGCTGTCACTGACTAATTTATAGTTTTTAACTAGCCTATGATAAGGATTTTCCGGAAAAGCTAACGGTGATAAATATAGCGTATCAATCGCCGGTTTATTTAGGAAATTTAGCTTTGGCTTAATTGCACGGCAAAGAGGAAGGTCATGCAAAATGATATTATGACCTAGAGTAAATTCAGCATCTTTGGAAAAATCATCAAATTCATTTAGAACATGCTGTATTTTAAATGGTGCACGGCGATGAAAATCCTGACCCTGATAAATAGCACCGAAAGCAAAAATTTTTCCATTCTCATCGCTTTCTAAATCCAGACTGCAGATTTTATTTTGTATGTCCGCCCAGTCCATTGTATTATATTTTTATCATGTGTCCGAGCGTTGTCCCAATGGCTGATTTTCTAGGGTTATGGGTGTCTTTTTTCTGTGATGTTCGACATTTCTCTATGCTCCAATAAAAATTCTGCGCAGTTGACAGTGTTATTTTGTGCGCGTTCCTCATTGATTTTGAATGATTATAACTGCTAGTCGCTGGCTCATCAATATTAGAAGGTGCTGCGAGGTGAACGGGTAAACTGTGCCTGCAAAATTGGCATTTTCGCGATTCATGGTAGTAAAGAGAGAGTATAATCAAGTGAACATAGATTCCTGCCATCTGTAAAGGGAGGATTTATTAATCTATCAATAAAAGTTTACACGAGAAATTATGAAAAAAATGACAGGGCTTTTTGCAACCGTATTAATTAGTCTTACACTTATTATAGCGAGTGTCTCAGATGCTGAAGCGAGACGTTTTGGTGCGGGTCGCTCTTTTGGCGGAAAATCTTCCTATGGATCACCTTTTAAGCGATCTGCAAAATCGACAGCTGCACGTTCAGCCAGTCAGCAGAAAGCCCATAACCAAAATCAGTCGGCTAGACAAAGTATGAGTCGACGCGGTGGATTAATGGGTATGCTTGGAGGCCTGGCTCTGGGCGGTTTGCTTGGATCTATGTTTTTTGGCGGTGCATTTGAAGGAATCAATTTTATGGATATCCTAATGTTTGGCGGCATTGGCTATCTGCTATTCAGGCTATTTGCCGCTAAGGCCGGTGCCGGACGAAGAGGGTCTGCCTACAGCAGTGACGGTTATAGTTCTCAGCAAACGCAGTCACAGTACACCCCCGAACCATTTGGCGGGACAGCGCAGCAGAAGGCAGGTTTTGATACTGACATGCTGTTTAATAAAGATAAAAAATACAAAGAAACTTTTCAACAGCCTTCCGATCAGATTGATGCCGATTTTGAAGAAAATATTATTCCCGCTGGTTTTGATGAGGATGACTTTCTTGCAGGTGCAAAAACTGCTTATGAAGATCTGCAAAAAGCCTGGGATAATCGTGATCTTGCCGATATAAGAGGGTTAACTACGGACAAAGTTTTTGCAGAAATTCAGGATCAATTAAAAGAATCTGCAGAGACCAACCATACAGACGTGTTAAAAATTGATGCTGAATTATTAAGTGTTAGAGAAATAGGTTCTGAGCTGGAAGCTGTGGTTTTATTCGATTCTATAATAAGGGAAGAAGTAAATGCTCAGGCCGAACAGATAAGAGAAGTCTGGCATTTTATAAAGCCTAAAAACAGTATTCAGCCAAAATGGTATTTGGATGGCATTCAGCAGTTAGAACAATAAAGAAACCAGATGAAAACTGAAAGCGAAAAAACAAAAAATAGGTATGATCGGCTGGCGCCCTATTTTGATGCCCTTGAAGGCTTTTTAGAAGGTTTGTTTTTTAGCGAATGGCGCAAGACTTTATGGGGTAAAGTGCAGGGTGAACATATTTTGGAAGTGGGTGTGGGGACAGGCAAAAACTTTCCCTATTATCCTAAAAATACCAGAATAACGGCATTGGACTTTAGCGAAAAAATGCTGGAAAGGGCTAAAGTAAAAAAGTTGCGCAGCAATGTTGCGGTTGAACTGGAGCTTATGGATGTCCAGTCCTTATGCTACGCTGACAATAGTTTTGATACCGTTATTGCAACCTTTGTGTTCTGCTCTGTTCCTCAGCCAGTCAAAGGCTTGCAGGAGCTGTATCGAGTCTGCAAGCCCGGAGGGCAAGTTTTGCTGCTTGAGCATGTGTTGAGTTCTAAACCGATGATGGCAAAAATGATGAAAATGATTAATCCGCTTATTGCTTCTGTTTTTGGAGCAAATATTAATAGACAGACAGTTAAAAGTATTCAGTCCTGTGGCTTTGATAAAGTGATTTTAGATCCAGCCAGCCGTGATATGGTTAAACTGATTCAGGCGATAAAATAGTCCCACTCATCTGATGAGAGCTGAAAAACTTGCTTAGGTAACGCGCATTAAATAACCTACCCAGATTGCGCAGGATTTTTATTCGTCTTCAAGGCGCAACAAAGGGAGCATAGCAAGCTATGTGACCGAAGTTGCAACGCTGAAGACGGATAAAAAGACAAGCAAGGTTGGTGGGTTATTTATTGCGAGTTGCCTTAAGCCTATAATTTAATAGGTTGTATTCAAATTTAGCGATCATCCCTAAATCGGCAATTTCGCGTCTTCATAACAGGCGACTGCCTTAGTTTACTTTGCATCGCCTGTTATGTCCCCTAGGGAGAATGTTAGATGTTTTTTACTTCAGCCTCACTTTTATTTAATTAAAAAATCACGCATCATTCCCATATCCTCATGCTCTAGATTGTGGCAGTGATACATAAACATCCCCTTAAAATCATTAAAAGGTTTTAAAAATGTTACTCTTTCTCCCGGCATAACCAAGACTGTGTCTTTCCAGCCACTATCAACCAAGCCCTCAGAAATTGAAGCATGTGCCGATCTGTGGCGGGAATTGACTTCACGCTTTATTATCTGAAACTGTTCGCCATGCAAATGCATAGGGTGGGGCATTCCCATCATACCCATACTGCGGCTATAGCCATTATCAAAGGCCATTAACTGCAATGTATTGACGGGGATAACTTCATCGGGTCTAATATCATCCATTTTATAAGATCGCCCATTTAGCAATGCTGACATACGGCGCATAGATAAAGTAATGGTTCTTGGCTTGCCGGCATTAATTGAATCGCTTAAGCGGAGCGGAGTAATAGGGGTTAAGCGTTTAGGAAATGAATCATTGCTTTTCGCATTTTTCACTATTTTTACTTTTAGCACCGAGTACTCTCCACCCAATGGCAATGAATTGCCGGACATCATTTTTCCCATGCCGCCACGACGGCCTCCGCCCATCATGCCCATGCCTCCGCGTCCACCCATCATCCCGCCTCCGCCCATTCCCCCCATCATGCCTCCATGCATAGAAGAGGCTTCAAAAGGGATGGAGCGCAAAGTCAATTCGGTGCCAATCGGCTTGTCACTAAAATCAATCCACAACTCACGTCTTTCCGCCGGAGCCAGCATTACATAAGGCATAGATTCTGGTTTTTCTATCAGACCACCATCTGTACCGATGACAGTAACAGGTGAGCCATCATCCCAGGCTAGTTTGTAAATCCGTGAATTGGAACCATTCAATAGCCGTAGGCGATATGATCGTTTTTCTACAGGCAATACGAAATCAGGTTTGCCGTTGATCATGATTTGATCGCCCAGAAAACCCATCATTCGCTGCATCATGTGCGTTATGTAGACCAGCTGATTACGGCTGTCAAAATTACGATCCTGGATAACAATAGGCACATCATATTTTCCGCTAGGCAGGCCTAAAGCCTTTTCTTCTTCATCACTGACGATAATCAGGCCTGCAAGTCCGGAATATACTTGCTTAGCCGTTACACTATGAGTGTGTGCATGGTACCAATAGGTGCCGGCCCTATTAAGAACCTCAAATTCGTAAACAAAAGTTTCGCCATGACTAATGGCATACATTGGGTTGCCATCCATTTTTGATGGCACATGCAACCCATGCCAATGCAAAATAGAATGCGCTGGAAGATTGTTTTTCAAATAGATTCTTACTTTCTGGCCTTTCTGAAAATTAAGTGTGGGACCCAGATACGAACCGGGTATTTCGCTAATGGTATCAGGCGAGCCTTTTAATACTTTTCCGAATACTTTCCATATCCTGGTTTCAGGGCCTTTAAAAATTGGGATTTTAACTGCTTCCTGGGTCAATTCAATTTCAACGTCAGCATGAAAGTTTGCCGAAGGCCGGCTTGAGGTCCCCATGTTGAGGGCTTGTGCTAAAGATGGGCAGGTCGCGACTGCTGTGGCCGTTACCCCTGCATATTGCATGAACTTTCGGCGTTGATTGTTTATTTCTTTAGTCATATTGCCACCCCTGCTGTATATTAAATTCATATATTAGATAATAATAATATACCTAAGTTCAATTGATAACAACCTTTCTTGGGTTTATACCAGTTTTAAAGAAAGTCAGCATTTGCATGCTCGCTTTCTAGCAGAGTCATTTCAATAGATATTCCGCAAAATCCGTATTCAACACATATTTTTAAATCAGTATTTTTCTAAAATGATAGCAGGCAATATCAAGTCGTTCACGTAGATAAAAGCGATGTGCTCCATGACGCTGAACTCCGGAATCCAAGTGCAATTCATGGCAGTCACGCTGTTTTGCATAGTCTGAAACCCAATTTAGCAGCGCTTGCCCAAAACCTTTGGAGCGAAATTGTTCGATAGTAATCAAATCGTCAATATATACAAATTTTCCCCATGCAAGTGATTCGGCAATGCGAAACCCAGACAATGCACAGACCTTGCCGTTTGCAAACAGGTAGGCTAATTCATAATGATTATGTCGCTGCATTCGCTTAATGGTTTCAATATATTGCAGCTCAATTAGATGAGGACGTAAATAATGCATGGCTGTAAAAGTAGCTGCAATTTCTTGATCAGTATTGGCAAATTGAATTGTGTAATGCATCACATTTAGATAGGTAAGTTAATTGGGTGAATGATTTTAACCTATGCTAAAGATGAGGTTAGCAACTGGCAGACAATTAGTACTCCATAATGAAAAAAGGTTTATATTTATTACAGTGCAAGTAATTGTTTTTATTGTGATAAATAAAAATCTGTGACTTAAATCACGAAATAGGTAATAATTATATGACATTTCTGCCAAAAAGCTATTTTTTACCGTTTTATTGTCTTGGATTAATTTGTTAAGTACTTAATTTATATTGACTAATTCAAGTTTTTTAATTATGCGAATTATTTTTTATTGAGTTTTATGTCGACACCATCCCCTGCAAACTATAAGCTGCCTTCGAGGCTTTATCGACGGTTTCTAATGGTAACTGCAGCCTGGCCAGGTTCAAGAGTGGACTCTGGATCATTGCTGGTTAGAATTTATCCGGGCAAGGATAAGGCCCCCCTTTATTGGGCGGGTTCGCCAGATGTATTGGAGAGTTTTAATCAGCAGATTGCTGGCGAACGCCCCATTTACTGCATGAGTACAACTTGGGAGGTGGTACCGCCAACTGAATTCAATATTAAATCATTGGCATTATATTATGTTGCAGAAATTCTTAAGGTTCAACCCTCCGGGCCTTACTTGCTGGGAGGGTTTTGTGAGGCCGGGGCAATTACCTTTGAAGTGGCAAAAATATTGACTGAACTCGGACATAAAATTGATTTGCTGGTTTTTTGTGAAAGAGAGGTAACTAAACGCAACAGAAGTATTGTTTTTTTTAAAGCTCTGTACCAGCTGCGTGAAAATGTGGAGTTACGCATAATTCATTTTGTGGCAAATCCATGGCAATGTGTTAAAGAAGTCATGCATACAAAAATGCTGCAGCTTAAAAGGCTTAGTAAACTTTTATTTCGATTTTTTCATAAACCGAAAAAAAACCCATCTGAGTCATCTGAACCCTTATATAAACTCTCACCTCAAACTGAAAAGATCCATTTGATTTATGTAAAGTGGGGGGTGCTGGGCTTTTACCGGTTTAGCTTTTTCCAGAAATTTTGGAATGATGTTGCGCTTGGCGGTGCCAAGTTTCATACCATTAATGGTCGGTGGCACAATCGGCCGGACTGGAATAAAGTGGCTAAAATTGTGAAGCACTTGATAGATGAGTCATCCTCGAAGAAATTTCGTGAGGAATAATAAATAATTTAATATTTTTAAAAAAACTGTGACATAGTTATCAAAATAGGTAATAATTATGTGAAGTAATTCACAGTTTTTATTTTTATAGGTTTTTAGGTAACGCGCAATAAATAACCTACCCAGATTGCGCAGAATTTTTATTCGTCTTCAAGGCGCAACGAAGGGAGCATAGCAAGCTATGTGACCGAAGTTGCAACGCTGAAGATGGATAAAAAGACAAGCAAGATTGGTGGGTTATTTATTGCGAGTTGCCTTAGTTATCAACCCTCGGGTACGCATAATGCACTTTACTCTTGTCGATTTTTTGGCTGTTGCTATGCAAAGGTGTCTTCAGACATGGTAAATCGTTGTTTCACTAATCTAGGCGGCTGGATGCAAATCCTCAATTTCCTAGCATCATATTCTTTAGGAGAACTTAATCATGTCTGATTTGCCAAAGGACTTTAATTCTTTACTGTTAAATGTACAAAAAACCGCAATGGAAATAGCGGCTATCCATGCACCTGATGTTGATGAAAATGCACGCTTTCCTATTGAAACCATAGCCGCATTAAAAAGCAGTAAAGCCTTGTCTGCCCCAATTCCTAAAGAACTTGGCGGGTTAGGATGCACTTTAAAGCAACTGGCTCAGTTATGCTCCACCATTTCAGCTGCTTGCGGCTCCAGCGGCATGGTCTTGGCCATGCATTATATTAAATTAGCCTGTATCGTAAGGCATGCTCACGAAGATGTCTTTTTTAAGCATTATTTGCAAGAGATTGTTGAGCACCAATATTTATTGGCATCAATTACGTCTGAAGTAGGAACCTATGGCGATACTCGTTCCAGCATCTGTGCACTAGAGCGTAAAGAAGGACGCTTTATTCTCAATAAGCAGGCTACAACAGGGTCTTATTGTGCACATGCAGATGCAATTTTAGTCACTTGCCGAAGAGATAGCGAAGCACTCAGCAGCGAACAGATACTGGTTTTGGTTAAACCTGCCGATACAAGGTTAACTCAGACGACTTCCTGGGACACAATGGGCATGCGCGGCACCTGTAGTCCTGGCTTTAACCTGGAAGCTGAGGGCTGTGAGGAGCAAGTGCTGCCCGACAGCTTTGCTGAAATCGCAGCTCAGACAATGGTGCCGTACTCCCATATACTTTGGTCTGCATTATGGTGGGGGATTGCAAATGGTGCCGTACATAAAGCGGCCACTTTTGTTCGTACTCAGGCAAGAAAAACGCCAGGAACCATGCCGCCAAGTGCAACCCGTCTGGCTGAGGCGAATGTGCAGCTGCAGTCAGTCAAAAATAATTGGCAGACATTAGCCTCTGAGTTTGATGAAATCTCTGCTTTATCTGATGCCAGGGAAAAATTGCAAGATTTAGGCTGGGCATTAAAAATGAATAATTTAAAGATCAGTACCTCTGACCAGGCACCGCAGATTGTCCATAAGGCATTGCAGATACTGGGATTGCAAGGCTATAAAAATGACAGCAAATACAGTTTAAGCCGTGAATACCGTGACGCTTTATCGGGATCACTGATGATTTCAAATGACAGGATTGCCGGTAAAAGCGCAGCCTTGCTAATGATTTATAAAGATGCCTGACACCCCTTCTGGAGAATATATAAATGAAAGATGATGCTGAATACAAGGAATTTTACGAGGGTATGGTTGAGAAGGGACTGATCATTCCGACAGGTGTGAAAGGAACTTTTGGACGAGGCAAACTATTTGAAGAAGTGGTTCAATGTTTCAATGACTTGGTCACTCGGATAGCCGAAAATGATAATGCTGATGTATGTTTTTTTCCACCGGTCATAGATCGTAAAATCATGGAAAAAGTGCATTATCTGGAAACATTCCCCCATCTTTGCGGTTCTGTTCACAGTTTTTTCGGTTCAGAGCGTGACGCACGGCAGCTTGCAGAAGAAGCAGAAAAAGGTGGAAAATGGGGGGATCTGTTAGAGCAGACAGATGTAGTGCTTAGCCCGGCAGCCTGCTATCCGGTGTACCCAACTTTAACTGGAACAGTTCCTGCTGATGGCCGTCTAGTGACTGTCTTTAATTGGGTTTATCGTCATGAGCCTTCTGATGAGCCTACACGGCTTCAGTCTTTTCGGATGCGTGAATTTATCCGCATTGGTACGCCAGAGCAAGTGGTGCCATGGCGCGATATGTGGCTGCAGCGCGGGCTGGATATTTTGCACTCGCTTAAGCTTCCTGCTACTTCTGATGTTGCTTCTGATCCATTTTTTGGACGTGGCGGCAAAATGCGTTCAATCAGTCAGCGCGATCAAAAATTTAAATTTGAGGTTTTAATTCCGGTTATTTCCACCACAGAACCTACAGCAGTCTGTTCATTTAATTACCATCATAATCATTTTGGCACTGCCTTTGATATCTTTACAGAAGACGGCCAAATTGCTCACACTGCCTGTATGGGGTTTGGTATGGAGCGGGTCGCCATGGCACTTTTTAAAACGCATGGACTAGACCACAGCAAATGGCCTGCTGAAGTGCGCGATCTATTATGGCCTAATACTTAAATGCCCTTATGTCTCAGTATAATATTTTACCTGCATTAACCCCGGATAATTTCCAGCCACACGCTTTGCATAGCGATAAATACACCTGGGTAGAAAAAAACTGCTACGTCGATCTGTATATAGAAATTATACATGCATTTAATATGGATCCTTGCGCTATGCTGCCGTTTACTGTTGCCAGCGATTTTTCCGGCGATCAATGGACTTTTTTTAAACCGCAGATTTCTGAAATACGTGATTTATATGGAATAGATATTCAGGAAATGAGCCACTGGCGTACTTTATTAGAGCATGCTGTTGAGCATACGGGCAGTGGTCGGATTATAGGGGTAGAGGTTGACTCCTACTGGCTGCCTGATACGGCAGCCACCGATTATCATATGCATCATGGAAAAACAACGATTGCTATTATTAAACTGGATATTGAAAACGAACAGTTGCACTACTTTCATAATGCCGGTTTTTATAAATTGTGCGGTGAAGATTTTAGACAAATTTTTAAAATAGGCATTGCTATTCCGGAAGACTACTTGCCTCCGTATGCCGAATTAATTCATCTAGAATCCCTTGTCAGGCACTCGTCTGAGACATTGGCTGAGATATCCTATGTACTGTTGCAAAAATATGTAAGATTGCGTCCGAAAGAAAACCCCATTCAGCGCTATGCCATGAAGTTTGCCAATGACTTGCCCTATATTCAAGAGCAAGGCCTCGATTATTATCATTTGTGGGCATTTAACAATACCCGTCAGCTCGGTGCTTCTTTTGAACTGGCGGCGACAAATTTACACTGGTTAACCGAGGCTAAGATGGCCGACTTTACCCCGGCAATTAACAGTTTTAATAAGATATCTGACAGCAATAAAGCATTAATTTTAAAAGTGGCCAGAGCTGTTAATAAAAAACGCCCCCTTGATTTAAGTGAGACCTTTGAACAAATGGCAAACGACTGGGAGCAAGGGATGCAGTGTTTAGTAAACACATTGGATATTTTAGATTAAAAAAACATTTTAGGAGAAAATTATAATGGCAAATACTGAATCTATTGATTCTCAAATTATCCAAATTATAGCGGATCATGCCAAATTGGCGATTGATGTAAAAGATCTGGGCATTGATGATAATCTATATTCATCGGGGATGACATCCCTATCTAGTGTGAATGTAATGCTCGCCCTGGAAGATGCTTTTGACTTGGAATTTCCGGACCGGATGCTGAACGTTCAAGTTTTTAGCTGTGTAGGCTCTATTCGTGAAGCTATACTAGAATTAACAGCATAATTCCTTGGCATGTACTATCAGCTAAACAGCTCAGCTCCCCGCATTCAGCTGGATAAAAACTGGCGGCTTTATTCAGCCCCGGCGGAACAGATAGCTAACCCAAGCCAGTTATTAAGCAGCTTTAACTGGAAAGCCATTCATGGATTAGGGCCAGCCAGTGCAATGCTTAGAGATCTAGGTGAATGGACGGTTGATGATAATGCCGTCGATTTTGATGCGCTGGACTGGTTTTATAAATTAGAATTTGATTTGCCCAGCCATCAAACAGGTGATTCGGTCATTTTAGGTCTTGATGGTTTGGCAACCTTTGCAGAGGTCTGGCTAAACAATGAAGCGATTTTGCATAGCGACAATATGTTTCATTCACATCAGCTAGATATTGGTAGCAATGTTTTAGCTGCAGGCAATGAATTAATCATAGCTTTTCGCTCAGTAGGACAGCTGCTTAAAAAGCGCCGGCCCAGACCGCGATGGCGTTCCCCCATGATGTCGCATCAGCAGCTACGCTGGATTCGTACTACAGTTTTAGGACGTGCTCCAGGGTGGACTCCGCCCTACGCAACTGTTGGTCCCTGGCAGCCTATATGGATACAGCGGCAACCCAAGCTTGCCATCTCCTCATTGCAATTGCAGGCTAGTGTTGATTCCGGAGTCGGCATCGTTAATATTCTATGTCAGTTTGAGGGTTTTACCCAACCCTATAAACCAGCAGATTTCCAAGTAGAATTAATTCTACAGAATGAGCAGGGGCAGTGGATTATCCCGTTAGAGCTGGATGCGAACGCCAATATCTTTTCAGCTTACTATCAGCTTGAGCAAGTTAGGCTTTGGTGGCCTCATACTCATGGCAGTCAGGCACTGTACTCCGCAAAACTTCGCGTTATTCCAAATGCCGGATCAAAAGCCATGGAATTTAAGTTGGGCGCCTTGGGTTTTAGAACTGTTCATGTTGAACGCAAGCAGGGCAGCTTTTCTGTAAATATCAATGGCACTTCCACCTTTTGTCGAGGGGCCAGCTGGATGCCGCTTGACCCGGTCAGCTTGCAGGCAACAGAAGAAGATTATTTAGCAGTATTAATGCAAGTTAAGCGGGCAGGCATGAATATGCTGCGTATTTCTGGAACCAGCTGCTATGAGTCTGATTTGTTTTTTAGCCTATGCGACCAGCTTGGCATTTTGGTTTGGCAAGAATTTATGTTCGCCGGGATGGATTATCCCGATGACGCAGAATTTATTGCCTCAGTACAGCTGGAAGTACAGCAGCAGTTGGTACGTTGGCAAACGCATCCCTCTGTTACTGTGATCTGCGGAAATTCAGAAGTAGAGCAGCAGGCTGCTATGTGGGGAGCTGACCGGTCATTATGGCAGACGGCTTTGTTTCATGAAAAGCTGCCAAAATGGACAAAAGAATGGTGTCCTGGAGCGTTCTATTGGCCTTCGGCAACTCATGACGGTGCATTTCCACACCAATGCGACACTGGAACTGCTTTTTATTATGGGTTTGGAGCCTATCTTAAATCCTTTGAAGATACACGGCTCTCCAATTTACGCTTTGCAACAGAATGCCTGGCAATAGCCAATATTCCCGAGTCGGAAAATTTAAAATTACTGCCTGGCGATGCCCAGGTAATTCCCAAAGTCCATCACCCCAGCTGGAAATCCCGTTCACCAAGAGACCTTGGCGGTGCCGGCTGGGATTTTGATGACGTTCGTGATTATTATTTAGCGCAATATTTTAACATTGACCCCTTACAGCTGCGTTATACGGATTATCAGCGCTATCTTATGCTGAGCAAGGTAGTCAGCGGGGAAATGATGGCTGGAGCCTATAATGAATGGCGCTCTTCAATGTCTTTATGCCAGGGCGCATTGATTTGGTTTTTACGTGACCTCTGGCCAAGTGCCGGCTGGGGCGTTATAGATAGCCAAGGACAGCCAAAAAGCACCTACTACTATCTTAAGCGGGCATTACAGCCAATTTCGGTATCTTTATCAGATGAAGGCAGCAACGGCTATTACGTCCATATCATTAATGAGTGTCCTGAGCCTATAACGGTAACAGCCGAGGTGCAGGCATATCAGACAGGACAAACTCTTGTGGCGAATGCATCACGAACTATTAAACTTGCCGGCCGTGAAAATTTATCGCAGCCGCTTGCTCTCTGGTTTGACGGTTTTTTAGATCTAAACTACAGCTATCGATTTGGTCCTGCTTTTGCCGATAGCATTTATCTGCAGCTGAAAGCAGAAAATGGAGACTTACTGACAGAAACATTTGCTTTGCCGTTAGGGTTTTCTGGCATAGCTCAAAGCGATATAGGTCTGGAAGCTAAAATGTCTTCATTAGATAATGGCGATGTTGAAGTAGAAATAACGTGCCAGCGTTTAGCCTTGGCAGTACATTTTGAGGTTGAAGGCTTCACTGCAGATGATGCCTATTTTCATCTGGCACCTAAACATAGCAAAAAGGTTGTTTTGCATAACCAGCAGGCAGGGCGTAGAAGTTTATATGGCAGTTTAACGGCTATAAATGCCCATGTTTCTATTCCTCTGTCTTTTACTGCAGAGTAAGAAAAAATTGGTCGAGGTGTTTTTTTGCAGCTTTTAGCTTGAACATAACCCACCAATATCGGGTACCCCAAAAAGACTCTTTAAGGCTGTAATGTTTATATATTTCTTTTTTTACAGTCCACCGGCTAATCAGCCCTGCTGAAAAAGTAACCAAATCTCCCTTTTTTAATAGTACCCCCTTGCTTTCCGGGACTCCCTCAGGCCTTACAAGGACTTCGCCCGCTAAAATATAGGCAGTTTCTTCCCCCGAAAAGTACCAGGTAAACTCAGAAATTTCTTTACGCCATGTAGGCCAGTGGGAAACATCAAGTTCTTCCAATTGCGCCTGACTTGGATTATGTATAACCTTAATGCTTTCGAATATGTTTGAAGATGTTTTCTGAATGTTACGATCAGTAGATAAAGCATTTGAAATATTTCCTAAGCATAAAAAACAGATAAGGCAATAATCCAAAATATTCTTAAATTTGCACAGCATATGAAAAGTGTTTAGTTGTTATAAGTTACCTCTTAATACTAGTAGAAATATAAACAACCGGGAGTGTTACCTGAAACTCAGCACCAGGGTTTTTATTGATGACAGTAATTTTAGCCTGCATGGATTTAGCTAACTGGGCGACCAATGCCAGCCCAATACCCGTCCCAGAGGTTGTTCGGGTTAGCTCATTTTTAGGCCGATAAAATAAAGTAAATATTTTTTTTAGCTGGCTCTTTTTTATCCCTGGACCATAGTCACGGATAAAAAAAGCAACCTGCCTGCGTTTCTTTATGACTTTAAAGCCAATATCTATCTGCTTAATCTCGGCTTTGCTGGAAAATTTAATAGCATTATCCGCAAGGTTAATAATGATTTGAAAAAAAGCATCCTCGTCTACTTTAATATCAGCAGTGGCATTATCCTCAGGCTGAATAATGTGTAGGATAAAAGAGGAGGCATCAATCTGTGCTTCAATTTTAAGGGCTATCTGATTTAATAATTGCTGTGCCGAGGCGTTGATCATTTCTGGCCTATGCTGCTGACCAAGGCGGGCAAGCTGCAGTACATTAGCAATGAGGCGAGATAAGCGCTCACTTTCAAAAAATATGTAGTCATAATAGGTCTGTTTTTTAGCATTATCAGCTACCCAGCCAGAACGCAGCATTTCTCCATACATTCTTATCGAGGTCAGAGGCGTTTTAAGTTCATGGCTCACTGCTGAAATAAAATTTTGCTGCTGTTTAGCCAAATCAATCTGTTTACTGCCTAAACGATAAAATGCGATAAAACCGATGAAGAATATGAAAAATAAAGATAATGCCAATAAATCAATCAATAAGGAGCCAGGCACATGCGCCAGTTTAGCCGCATTTACTATTAGCTCAAAATTGTGAAAAGGCATAGCCAAATGCCTTCTATACAGCTCAAACTCATGCTCTGAGGCATTAATGGAAATTTTCCGTATCAAATGACTATTATCAGAAAACAGCAGACTGCTAAAAAGGCTGGCGTTAGCTAATGGCGAGGTAACAGCTTCTAAAAAGGCATCCCTTTTAACAATAAATCCCTGGGTATAGCGACTATTGGCATGCCAGACATAACGATAAAAACAAAAATAATCCCGCCCGATTAGCAATAGCTGCAAAGGAGTAACCTCACTTTCAAAACTAAGTACGCTAATAATGGACTTATCGGTTTTATGCAATGAAGGAGCAGGGCCAGCTATTTTCTGCTGGCTTTCCGGTACAGGTACAATATTTTGTCTGCCACGGTTAAAATAGCTGCCAGCCATGGTCTGATCGGGTAGCTGAACCATCTCTTTACGGGTGGTATATTTCCGTACTGTTTTACCATGTAGCCGTTGTTTGCTGATGGTTTTTGATGAAAATGCCGTTTCATCATCAGACGTTTTCTTTTTCAACGGTAACTTATCGGCAGAAGAAAATGCTTTTTTAGTCATCGGTGACGACTGCTGTTTAAATTCTGCTATATAAGATGGCCTTTTTGCCATCGCTTCAGCTTTAGGTTCTTTATTTGTTGCTTCGCTAAAATTATTATTGTCAGCACGCTTCCTCTCTACCGTTGGGATCGACAATAAAGTACGTAATTTTTGTTTTAACAACAAACGGCTTTCAAGTTCCGAAAGGCTTAAGCCCGACAGATTGTCTTGTCCCACTTCAGGTAAAACAGGCAGATGAAATGAGCCATCGGTATTTATCTGAAAATAGCCTATTAGACCTTTAATATCAGTTTTAGGGAGCATCTCTGAAAGAGGAGAGAATTTAACGCCTTGGGATTCTGATATCAGAGGATTGGTCATTACATTAAAAAATTGATATTCAGCAATAGGACGTTTTTGTTCCGCTTCTAGCAAATGCTTTAGATTAAATTCAATTTGGTCAGCTAGCGTTTCTGCCTGATGGCGGGCATTAAAATAGGCTTCGTTTTCCAGCTTTGAATAGACAGTCTGCAACAGGTAGTAAACAGGCAGGGATAATGTCAAAAAAAACAGGACTAATATCCAGCGCAAACGTTTTTTTTGCTTGTCTGAATTATTCATCGGAGCAGTCGATAGCCTTCACCGCGAACAGTCACTAACCATTTGGGCTGCTTGGGGTCGGATTCAATTTTTCGGCGCAATTTTGCAATATGAATATCCACAGTGCGGGTTTCTATGGCATCCGCCTGTCTGTAGCCCCATACGTGTTCCAGCAATTCATCCCTAGATACCGGGCGTTTTGAGTTGCTGTGCAAAAAACGTAAAATATCTAATTCCCTGCGGGAAAAGTAACAGGGCGAATCTGAATTTATTTGTACCAAGTTAGCCATATCAATTTGAATGGAACCGACCTGAAAAATTGCGTTTTCATCTGATGGCTGATGATTTCTTTTTAACACCGCATTTACCCGCAAAACCAATTCCCTGACTGAAAAAGGCTTGGCAATATAGTCATCTGCTCCCAGCGTTAAGCCCATAATAATATCCTCTTCTGAAGACTTTGCTGTCAGCATAATAATGGGCTGGTTTTTATCCTGCTCCCGAATTTTATTGCAAATGGTAAAGCCATCAACAGAAGGCAGCATAACATCCAATAAAATTAAGGCATAATTTCCGGTCAATGCTTTTTCCAAGCCCTGCTGTCCATCGGCTGCAGAATCAACAGTAAAGCCATGGAAAACAAACACGTCTATCAGGCCTTGAAGAATGGCTTGTTCGTCTTCAACAATAAGCAGCTTAAGTTTGCACATTTATAGAAAAGTCTCAAGATATAAAAAATTCCGCATAATTCCAGACAATTACTTTTTTTGATGTTAGCCCAATACCAGTAAGTTAAGCGTTTTATAGAGCTGATTCAGCTAGGAGACGGGGCTTTAGCCCCGTATTTGTAGGGACTAAAGTTCCTCCTCCGAATGTTATGTGCTTAACTTAACGATATGGGGGGCTACCCTAGGTGACTGTGTTTTTCCAGAGTATAGTTTTGTTTGATCAAAAGTTTGTAAATAGTATGTAAAAGATTGGCATTATTTTTTTACATTCTCATGTCTATAGGCAACAGCTCTCAATAAGTAAACTGTTTACACCATAAAAAAACAGGAGAGAAAAATGAATATTTTAAATAAAACAGGCCTGATTATACTCATGCTTATATCTGCCCAAATAGGCTGGGCAAGGAGCATGCCTGCACCGCCTTGGCATAGCTCCAATAAAATACAGGTTCAGACCAAATTATCACAGACTAAAATAGTGCAGCATAGTGCAAATACAGTATTTGTCGATATGACGTTTACGCCGCCAGCAATCAGTAGCCTGACTGGCCATCAACGCGCGACAGACATAATCATCGTCCTAGACCGTAGTGGCTCCATGTCGGAAGCTAAAAAAATGCCCTATGCTAAAGCTGCAATCTGGGACGTATTGGGGAGGTTAAGAGAAAATGACCGCTTCGCACTAGTCTCATTTGCAGATAATGCCATAGTGCAGTCGCCCTTGGTTAATGTATCAGCATCAACGCGAAACTATTTAAATAATGTGGTGAGATCAATCAGAGCATCAGGCGGTACAAATATGGGCGATGGTTTAAACGCAGCAATAAGGCTTCTGGATAAAAATGCCAATGAACGGGCTAAGAAAATTCTACTGCTTTCTGATGGACAGGCAAATCAGGGCATCACAAATCCTGAACAGTTGTCTCAAATAGTAGCCAGAGCCACACAATATGGAGCAGTATTATCAACCATAGGGATGGGACTGGGGTTTAACGAAAACTTGATGGCAAGATTAGCGGATTACGGCATGGGACACTATTCCTACCTGGAAGACTTAACTGGATTGGGAACAATTCTGACCAGAGATTTACATGAAACTAGAAATATTTATGCCAACAGCAGCAGTTTGGAAATCAATCTAGGTGACGGAGTAAAATTGATAGATGCAGGTGGATACCCTATAAGCTATATGGGAACATCGGCGGTTAAAATAGCAACAGGACAAATGCTGTCTAATACCCAGAAGCATTTTGTGATGACATTTAATGTACCTACTGCAAATATAGGCTCAGTCTCATTGGGTTCAATGCGTTTAAACTACCAGATTCAGGGACAGAAGATGCAAACCCAAATCAGACCTGAAGCATTATTTTTAGCTGTAGTTGCACCAGAATTCAAGATTCAGGCACAGCAGTCAATTGATAAGGAAATCTATCAAAATAGCTGGAAAGATAACAACTTAGGCAGAATGAAGAAAAAACTCAGCAAATGGATGCGGGAAGGTAAAAAATATCAGGCTAAACAGGCTATTAAACAGTATCGAAAAGAAATTAACCAAGCATCAAGAGAGAGTAATCTGCCCTTGGCTTCATCAAAAATGGAAGGTCAATTGCAAGAAATGGAATCGCAAGTGGATGATGCCTTTGCGGGCAGTATGCTAGACCAGCAAGTTAAAAGAAACCGTGCGGCCAAAAGCATGCAGTATGACTCAATTAAAACGCAGAGAAAGTAAGCTGCGGTTTTGGTGTTCTTATCTGTAACTCAGCATGCTTTGTCAATTCGGCCTGGGAGTAATCCAGCTGATTGGGAGCGACCCAATGTCATTAAATTAAGCATAAAACATTCGGAGGAGGGACTTTATTCCCTATAAAAACGGGGCTAAAGCCCCGTCTCCAGCTCAATTATAAAATCCGGCTGGGCAGTTCCAGCGGAGTAGTGGTAAAAATAAAACACAGCATACTTAAGTACCCAAGTAAAATTAATTTAATAGTTTTACGCAGGATTTTTTTTCATTTTAGGCCCTGAATAAATAGGCGCATAGCGAGCTACGTAACTATTTATTCAGGGTCTAAAATGGTAAAAAAGACAAGTAAAAAGTTAAATTAATTTTACTTGGGTACTTATACAGGTTACAAATCATCCAAAGGGCTAATAACACCCTCGCCACCTTGCTTTAAAACATGTGTATAAATCATAGTCGTTTCCAAATTCTTATGGCCAAGCAAAGACTGAATCGTTCTAATATCAGTACCCCGCTGCAGCAAATGGGTCGCAAAACTATGCCGAAAAGTATGAGCACTCACTTTCTTGGTAATCCCCGTTTTGCGTATAGCCTGTTTAATGGCCTTATTAACAATTGACTGGTCAGTATGATGCCTTCGGGGTAAGCCGCTACGAGGGTCCTTGGATAAATTGCGGCTTGGAAAAACATACTGCCAATTAAATTCTTTATCTGCATTCGGATACTTTCGTGCCAGCGCATACGGCAGATAGACAGCCCCTGCTTCCGCCTCTAAATCCTTTTCATGAATAGCTTTAACCCTTTCCAGATGATTGTGCAGCAAAGGCACCAGACTCTCTGAAAAGGGAGTGACTCGATCAGACAACCCTTTGCCATTGCGTACAGTTATTTGTCTATAGCCGAAATCAATATCCTGCACACGCAGGCGAACAGCCTCAGTAATTCGCAGGCCGCTGCCATACAGCAGCTTTACCAATAGCTCAGGAGTACCCTCAAGAAAAGCAAGTGTTTGCTTAACCTCTTCGCGTGTCAATACAACAGGAACCCGTTTCTCTTTTCTTGTCCGAGTAGCCTCAACGCCCTCTAAAGGACAGTTCAAAACACGCTTATAAAAAAACACCAAGGCATTAAAGGCCTGGTTTTGAGTAGAAGCTGCTACATTAGCCTGCACAGCCAGATGCGTTAAAAAAGCCTCAACTTTTTTTTCAGCATCAATCAGCAAAGCTTCTTTCTTCTGTAAATGATGGAAACGAATGTACCGGGCAACCCAGTCACAATAAGCACGCTCGGTATGGATGGAATAATGCAGTCGCCGTAAAATATCGCGCATTTCATCCAAGATGCTTTTCTTGCTGTTTTGTGTAGACATATAAATGAAAAAGAATTAAGCTAAGGGTTAATTATTATAAGGCTAAACCTAGTTTGTTGGATAATATCAAATATCAGGGAAAGTTTATATGATAATTTGGATAATAGGAAAATATGCTTTAATTTACGGTCAATACAGTGGAATAGCAGGGAAAAAGGTCAGGATACATTATCCTGTCAAATATTCCTGATTTGCCGGTTAATACTGTGGGATATCAGGGCGAATCTGCCTGTTAATAATAATGTTAGAAATTTATAGTTAAGATAGGGATCGAGGGAAATTGAAGAAATTATTTTATAAAATTTTTGTGAATAATAGCATCATTAGTTTTCTTAGTTCTCCTATAATGGGAATTGTTGTACCTCCTTTGGTGGGGCTATATTATGGAACGCTAGACATCTGGGGCGAAGATTGGAAAATAATAAAAGACTATAAAGAAATCCATGAGTTTGTATTCCTAATGCTGGCATCTTTAACAGTTTTAATCCTATTTCTTAAGGGGCTATCTGAACAATTTAAAGGAATAGTTAATAAAAAATATCAGAATATCCTGGAATCGCTAGTAGTTTTTTTTAATGATTTAGTAAAAAAGAAAAAAGATCGCTTTTATCAAAAAGCGAAGAATGTTAAACCAAATGCTGATATTTTTAAAATAATTACTCAACCAAAAGATCAACTAGATTTTGTTCTTGATGGTACGAAGACACTTTTAAAAAATGGCTTTGAAATAGAGCCAAAGAACATAGCAATAACAATAATTCAGGGGGTTCCATCGGAGGCCAAGTGGTGGTATGAATTTAAGTGTGATTCGCAGAAACAACATACCAAGGCAAAACAAATCATGGAAGGGAGTTCAACCGCTAGTTATTGCTACAAAAATGGGGAAAGTATTTTTATTTCTGATATCCGAAAAGGTTTAAAAGAGAATATTTTTTTAACATCAGAACGTTCAAAAAAATCTACTATAGGTTCTATATACTGTAAACCAGTTCGAATAAATGTAAATTCAATAGATTTCGTCTATATTTTTACCATGGTAATCTATGGTGAATTTCTTTGTACACCTTATGATGAAGAAGAATGCAAAGCCTGTGAACGATTGCTTGACGAAGTTGGCGATAGAGTCGAATTAGAATTATATTTACATTCTATAAGAAAATATAAAGACAGTGGAGGAAAAGCAGCATGAGAAGAATACTAATGAGTGATAAGGATGAATTTGATTACTCTAAAAATAATAACTCACGAAACTTAGCACTGAAAAAACTAGCTTCTTTTTTTGATGGTGTGGAAGATAAGGCACAAATTAAGGAGCAAGTAACAATTTCTAACAATTGCATCCAGTCGACCGCTGAAAGCGTCACGGTTTTTGCTAACGCAAAAAACCGCGCCACTTCCAGCGGCGGCTGATGCAGGCGTTAGAAGGCAAAAGGAATATCGTGGCAAATACTAAACTTATCGAACATTCATTTGAGGAACTCGCTCAAAGTTTACGCATTCTTCTTGAGGCAGATTGGCGCGCAAATCAGGGCGGGCTACTTATGGTGGATCGTGCTGAGGCTGTCGGCAACATTGAAACAGCACTAACCGCTGTCTTAAATGGATTTCACAGTTTATATGATGCTGTTGAGAAACAACTAGGAACAAACCCTATTGACTGGTATAAAACTGAAGAGCTAGCAATCATTTTAGCAATTCGTAACGCTAGACATCACAACAAAGCCAATAAAATTCGTAGTTTATATACGTATCACGCACAAGAAGCAGACAACCTCCAGCATATGGAGCAATATGTTTTAGTTGATTATATTACGCCCGATGATGGCGCTGACACATTCGATGTATATATATCTTGGGATGATTTAAATAAATTACTTTCACTTCCAAAAGCAGAAAGTAGAATTAATCAAAACACATGTGATTTAATTAAAGAATACCTAAACTCTTCAAAACATGCAGAGTATGCAAATCACTTTGAGTTACCAGAATCGAGAGTTTTTATAAATATTGTTCCTTTAATTGTAAATGCAGCTGCAACAATAGTTCCACTAATAAAACAACACTGTAACGGTGACTCCTCTGAAAGTGAGGCCTTTAGCTCTCATTTTTCGAGTGTAGTAAAAGCAGACACTCATAATCATGATGTAAATTGTGGCCCATTCGTTCTACCTAAATGAGGACGTTAAAAATGCCTTCTAAAAAAATCAAGGGGTCAGCCAGCTTGATTTTTGTAATCTTCACTCTTGCGATCTCCCCCATGCGCAGTTAGCTTAGTCCCCCTTGATACAAGCTGGCCAACCTCCTGATGAAATGCAGAGCTACCAAAAACCTCACCTCGCATTGTCGCTTGTGTGATCTGTTTTTCCTGAGTGACAGTATTTCCCTGTTCAAATGAATTTTGATATTTTTCAGCGCGTAGCGCAACCGTT
>JALSLW010000002.1 GCA_026988155.1 Methylomonas sp.
AGTTCTAACGTCAACGATCTACGGGGGCGGTGATTTTATTAAAAAATAACCGATTCGCACATAAAAAACCAGCAAGGGCGCTGGTTTTTTTATGCATGCCTCAATAAAGATTATCGCTTAAAAATATAGTAAATATAGGGGGTTTTTTATGAGTAAAAAGGGGGGAAGTTTTTACCTATTGTTAACGGCCATAGAAAATGCTAAAGCGCAAAAGGGGACGTACCCAATGCCATTAAGTTAAGAAATAAGGCATTGATTTACCAGACTCTCTTGTAGTTACAATAAAAAATTCTATTTTTCGATTTTTATGATTCCAATTAAAAAAGGCCGGAGAAAGCCGGCCCTAACTCAGTTATTCTGAGAATGCAGATACCTTCGATGATTTTTTTCTCGTTCCAATAAGTCCTATTAAACCAGAGCCAAATAGCCATGCAGCTGCTGGCACTGGAACACTGCTAACGGTATTTAATCGTAGTGCAGGCATAACCGTATTTCCTGCACTACCTCCACCAGTACCATCAATCAATGTAAAGTTGCTTTGTGAAAAAGAAACATTATTATTGTTATAGTAGAAGTTTTGGTTTCCATTGCCAGTAAAAGTAAATTCAAAATGGTAAAAATTCCCTGCCGAAAGAAGAGTATTAGCAATTCCAAAATCAATCCACTCTAAACCAGTAGTAGAAATCAACTGACTGCCCGACGAAAGAATAGTTTGCCCAACAGTTACATCGCCACTTACTGAAGAAACTTGAGCAAGTTCATATGATAAATTGATACCTGTAAGATCGTTAAAAAGGCCAATTGAATCTATTGTCTCCGTTGTATTCATCTTGAATACTAGACCGCGCCCTTCAAACCAGCCGTCATTTGTGTTTGTAGAACCTACGAATCCAATAGTGTCATTTGGGGGAATAAACTCAGTTATTGCAGCATTGGCCGAACAGGCAAACAAGAACAGTAAGCCGACAAGTATTTTTTGCATTTCTATATCCTCACGCCCTTAAAGTAAAAGTGTTTGGCTCAGGGCAAAAAAAAGCCTAACACTATTAACAGACTAATCAGGCGCACTTGCCTGCTATCTAAATTATCATGTCTACTTTGCCTGATATTTGGTATTATCCGTCAAATCGGGTGTTGCTCAATAATAATTGGCCTCAAGGATAATTCTTTTTATTCATCATGTCTACACAAAATAATAAAAGCATCTTGGGAGAAATATCTGACATTTTCGACGCTTAGGTAACGCGCATTAAATAACCTACCCAGATTGCGCAGGATTTTTATTCGTCTTCAAGGCGCAACGAAGGGAGCATAGCAAGCTATGTGACCGAAGTTGCAACGCTGAAGACGGATAAAAAGACAAGCAAGATTGGTGGGTTATTTATTGCGAGTTGCCTTACACTTCTCTATTCATATTGAGCCTGCTTAATGCAGCTGTTTCTGCTCAAAACCTGATATTCAATTAATCTGCGAGAAAACTTTCATTGGGCAATAAACCACAATCCGCTTATGAACTTTACCTTTGTGAAAAGCCTTCACAAGGGCGAGATATTGCCCGAATTTTAGGCGCCAATCAAAGGAATGACGGCTATTTGCAAGGCGATAAGCTCATTGTAAGCTGGTGTATTGGTCATTTGCTGGAAATGATGCCTCCCGATGAATACGATGCTAAATATAAACGCTGGTCATTAGCTCATTTGCCGATATTGCCTCAACACTGGAAAATGGCCCCTAAAAAGTCTACCAGCAGGCAGTTGACCGTTTTAAAAAAATTGTTAAAGCGCTGCCAAAGTGTGGTGATTGCAACTGATGCAGACCGTGAAGGGGAAACGATTGCCAGAGAAGTACTGGAATATTTTAACTATAAAGGTGCAAGCCGCCGATTATGGCTATCGGCATTAGATACCGTTAGTGTAAAGAGAGCATTAGAAAACATTCGTCCCAGCGATGAAACTGAACCGCTTTATTATTCTGGATTAGCCCGAGGAAGGGCTGATTGGCTGATAGGGATGAACCTAACGCGGGCATATACACTATTAGCCAATGATCGGCAGGTTCGTTCAGTTGGTCGAGTGCAAACGCCTACTTTGGCCCTGATTGTTAAGCGTGACCGAGAAATTTCAAATTTTAAAGCAGTGCCTTATTATGAAATATTGGCCTATTTTAAAACCAATAATGAGATTGAAGGCGAATTGCTGGAAACAAAATGGCAGCCGCCCAAAGAGTCTGGAGATGAGCAAAAACAATGCTTAGATAGGCGGGTAGCTCAGGCGGTAATTGATCGCTGTCAACAGCAAGTGGGAGTTGTCGGCACCGCGACAACGGCCAGAAAAAAACAGCCCCCGCCACTGCTTTATAACCTTTCCGCTTTGCAGCAGGAAGCCTCAAGGCGCTGGGGCTACGGAGCTCAGGATGTGCTGAATATTGCACAGGCACTTTATGAAACGCATAAATTAACCAGCTACCCGCGGAGTGACTGTGAATACCTGCCCCTCAGTCAATTCAATGATGTGGGTCATGTACTGCATGCTCTTTGCAAAAATGATGGGCGTCTGACTGAGCTGATTGCTCAGGCGGATAAAACACTGCGCTCAAGAGTATGGAATGATAAAAAAATTACCGCTCACCATGGCATTATTCCTACTCAGGCCACGCCAGGCATTGCTCGTTTGAATGATAAGGAATTCAACATTTATAACCTGGTACGCCGCCGTTATATTGCCCAGTTTTTTGCTGATTTTGAATATGATCAAAGTACCATTGTAGTTGTGATTAGGTCTGATCAATTCAAAGCCAGTGGCCGAATTGCCCGCGTTAAAGGCTGGAAACTGGCGTTGGAAGCAGAAACAGCTCAGTCACCAAGTGCTATGATTGATGACAGCAAAAAGGAGTTGCCTGCGGTAAAAAAAGGTGAACAGCTACTCTGTGACAACCTAAAACTGCTGGACAAATTGACAAAACCGCCAAGACATTACACCGAAGGTACGCTGATCAAAGCTATGGAAACCATAGGGTCTCAGGTTTCTGATAAGGTGATGAAAAAGATATTAAGGGAAACCGCCGGCTTAGGAACCCAGGCTACCCGTGCAAATATTATACAGACGCTTTTTCAGCGCAAATTTATTCTGCAGGAAAAGAAACTGTTAAAAGCTACCCCACTGGGGTTTAACTTAATTGATGCCGTTCCTGACACCATTAAAGACCCGTTGCTGACAGCGCAGTGGGAACAGCAATTAGATGATATTGCCAATAATAAAGGACAGGATATTAATGGTTTTTTAAAGCAGCAAACTGATTTGCTAAAAACTATTGTTACGCAGGTTAAAGCACCAAGGTTTGCGACAAAGCAAGCTAAAACCAGTAACCAATATAAAGCGGGAGATTTATGTCCTGAGTGTGGCAATATACTTGAAACTCGCAATGCTGTGCGAGGCAGGAGAATTGGACAGACTTATATTGGCTGTAGCAATTTCCCTGACTGTCGGTTTTATTTTTGGCCTTGAGCGTATTCTGCCACCCGCCGTCTCGCCCTCTAGATTAGTCCGTTCTAATGCCGTAACGGGCGGTAAAATCAATAAATTCCTGACTGGCTATAAATCCATTCACGGCCTCTAGTCGACTGCTACCAAGTGATAATTTATTTAGCCAATATTGTCTGCCGCCGGCATCAGCTTCTCTATCAAAAAAAGCACGGTAGGCAATATCTATAAATTCAGTACTGCCGGTCTGTCTTTTAATAAACTCAGAACTTTGAAAGAAACCTCTCGCTATATCACCAGCTGTCTGCGAGCCATCAGGGTCTGATAGCTGGGCTGACCAATAGGTAAACCCATCTATATCAGGTTCTCTGTCTAATACCAGACGATAGAACCTTTCCACGAAAGTTTTTATCTGAAAGAGTGCATCATCACTCTCAATAAAGGCTGTGAGACCAAAATTGGAGCTTAGGTTTGTAAATTCTTGACTTTTTAAAAACCCATAAATGACCATTTCTCTTAAAATGCCAGCGTCCAGCTGTCTCTGCCAGTAAGCTAAACCTCCCTGGTCTGACTGCCTAGCAAACAGTGTCTGATAAAGAATATCGATAAAATCAGTATTGGTTAACGATAGATTGATAAATTCATGGCTGTTAAAAAAGCCAAGAGCAACTTTAGCGGCAGATTCGCTTTGAATAACATTAAGCCAATAATCCATTCCATCTGAATCGGCAGGTCTATTTAAAATATTCTGATAAAAGCGCTCTATAAATACTATTTGATTATTTCCCTGTTCTGTTCTTGTTGAACAGCTGGCACTGCTTCCCCCGTAAATGCCATTACAGCTCCATGCCCAAGGGTCAGTTCCTGTTATGTTGCTGGGAAGGCCTGCTGCACATAAGTTTTCCGTCGGAATTGAAGCAAAAACTTTTTTATGGCTTGCGCCGCAGCTGCCATTTATTGCGGAAAAACTTAAATTGATACCGACGGTGCTTTGTGAAAATGCATTCCAGCCCCAGCATTCCACCCCCAGATCATCTAGGGCACAGGTATGGCTTCCCCCTAAGCTGATCTGTGTTGGGTTTGACAGTGCCGGCACCGTACTTTGACCATATGCATTCCATCCCCAGCATACTACTTCTCTATCACTTTCTAAGGCGCAGGTATGCCCTTTGCCTAAGCTGACCTGTATTGGGTTTGACAGTGCAGGCACCGTGCTTTGACCGTATGCATTCCACCCCCAGCACACGACGCCTTGATCATCCAAGGCACAGGTATGGCCCTCGCCAGCACTAACCTGCGTTGGGTTTGACAATGCAGGCACCGTCCTTTGCCCATACCCATTCCATCCCCAGCACACCACGCCACTGTCATCTATGGCGCAAGTATGACCACTGCCAGCAGTGACCTGAACTGGATTTGACAGTGCAGGCACAGTAATTTGTCCATATCCATTCCAGCCCCAGCATTTTATGCCGGAGTCATCCAACGCACAAGTATGGTTGCCGCCAGCCGCCACTTGTACTGGGTTTGATAGTGCAGGCACAGTATTTTGCCCAAAGGCATTATAGCCCCAGCACTTTACGCCATTGACATCAAGGGCGCAGGTATGATTTTCACCAGTACTGATCTGCCTGGGGTTTGATAGCACAGGTACAGTATTTTGTCCTAAAGCATCGTGCCCCCAGCATACCACGCCACCGTCATCTAAGGCGCACGTATGATTGTCACCCGCGCTAACCTGATAGGCTGAAACTAAAGAGGGCGATATAAGAAATGCCAGGCAAAAAACAATTCCACAGTGACATGCTTTATAGAAATGAAACGTAACAAATGAA
>JALSLW010000003.1 GCA_026988155.1 Methylomonas sp.
AATTCTTGCATCCGAGTTTCGATCGTCTGAGCATAAGGATTATTCAATTTTTAGAATCTTTGTGGATTGATGTTCACCTATTTTATCATGAAGTTGTCGAAGTTATTTCATGCGCGTTCCTAACTATCATTTTGTCGATGAATTATTAGGAATCAATAAAGCTGATATTATCGGTATTGATAGTTTTAATAAAAGCCAATACAAAATTGAATTTAAAAATTTTGAAGAAGGCGAAGAAGAAAATAATCCGCTTTACCAAACACAGCCAGACAATACGATTGTGATTAGTAATACAGCAATCACTGCACAAAAGAGCTTTATTAAAAACCAGGCAAATGAAAAAGCGCTTCTGTTTCATTCAAAATTCACAAAATCAGACAAACAAGACTTATTTGACAAGGTCTTTAATACATTTAAAAAAGCAGGCTCTAAAGAATATGCCATTTTACGCTCGGGTCCTATTGTGCAAGCCTCGCTTAATATTACCTGCGACAAAATGATCACCGAATTTACCCATGCAGAAAACTGGTTACAGCGGTTGGGAAGGTTAGATCGCTTTGGAGAAAACGGTGAAATAAATAGCTATATTACCGCAACCCCCGAAACCTTAGCGAATGGAAAACAAAGTGGAGCCTGTGCGCGATTTTTAAATCAATCCCATTGTTTACAAAGTGCCAAAGCATGGTATGAATTTTTAAAAGATAAAATAAGTGATAAGCCCAGTATAAGCATTTCTGAAGTGTACCAAATATATCAAGATTTTTATAAGGATGAAAAAAGTAGGGAAGCAATAGAACAAGATTTGATAACAGCGTTAAAAAAGAGTGTAGAGGTTATTAATGCCAAAGTGATGGATCCTGTTTCATTCCCGAATAAAAATAAAGCCAAAGACGGTAAACCAAAAATCAAAAAGAACTCACTGCGGGGTGACAACCGATTTGTACAAATGGCAGTGATGAATATTGGCAATGATAAAGAACAATTTCCGAATCAATATGCTTATGATGAAAAGGATGACCAAGGCAACTTAACCATGGGCGTTGAAACAATCTGTGGCAATGGTGTTAGTGCAAAAAATTTATTAGCCTTTATGGCAAAAAAACACCATAACATTAAAGAGGAAGCTAAAAAAGCTTATAAAGACAGTGTATTGCTAGGTGAAGCACGAACGCCTGAAACCCCTATTTATTTGAGTTATATCCCAGAAGACTTAAAGAAAGTAGAAACAAAACCCAGCCCCTATGCAATTTACTATGCACAGGGAATAAACCAAGCGATTGGTGCAATATCAATAAGTCAAATTCAAGAAGAATAAGCAAAAAAGTTGATAAACTCTAAAAAAAGTATTACCGTTAAGTATTACTTAAAAAGGAGAAAACAATGCATGTAACCAGTAAAGGGCAAGTGACTATTCCACGCGATGTAAGAGAAAGCATGGGAATTATTCCAGCAGAAACAGAAGTGGATTTTGTACAAGATGAACAAGGTCGCTGGTATATCTCAAAAGCAAAGCCCTCAAAAACTAGCAATAGCCGGTTTAGAACTGCCCATAAATCGGTATCAATAACAATGAGTACTGATGAAATTATGGCACTGACAAGGACTTAGTATGGCAAGCATCTTAATAGATAGCTGCGTGGTCACTGATTTAACGGATTCAAAAGGTGACTGGTTTGAATGGAGTGCCACCACACTAGAGCAACTAGATCAAAGCCATACATTTATTATTAATCCTATTATTTATGCAGAGTGCTCAGTAGGTTTTGAAAAAATTGAGGAGGTTGAGACTTTATTTGAGCATCTAGGTTTTGCGATTAAATCACTGCCAAAAGAAGCTTTATTTTTGGCAGGAAAAGCATTCCTCCAGTACAAAAGACGAAAAGGAGGGAAAAGCAATGTACTGCCTGATTTTTTTATTGGCGCACATGCTGCTGTTTCAGGCTATCCATTAATAACCCGAGATAAAGGTCGGTTTAGTACATATTTTCCAAAGGTTAAATTGATTATGCCCGAGCATAAAGGACTAAATTAACTAGACATGATTCGTAAAAGTAAAAAAACTAAATAAGAGTAGCGCATAAACTCCCCTCTTTGAAAAAGAGGGGGTAGGGGAGATTCTATAAAAAAATCTTTTAAAAATCCCCCTCAATCCCCCTTTTTCAAAGGAGGAAGTGAACGGTTGCGAATTATATCACCCTATTTTTTAAGTAAAACAACATCGAAAGGAACAGGAAATGAAAAAAGTAACTGGTATTAAAAGTGTCGATTTTAAAATAACTGCATTAGGTCATGGGGTGGTGAACTGGAATGGTCCGACACAATTAAGTAGTGATGGAGCAAATGTTGATAACCATAGCTTGCCTAAACTTCGTGGCTACACAAATCTTACAGGTAAAGTTAGTGATAAAGGTTTTAGTTACAAAAAGGATATTACCGATATTGACTTTAAGAAAACCCCACTGTACATCAGTCAAAATTGTATTCGTCATCACCTATTTCGAGACCAAGCATTTGATATTCATTTTGCAAATGAAAATAAAGTAAGTGACTTACAAGGGGTTTTAGCTTCTATAACTGGGTTGATTAGAGGGTACGTTGTAGCATCGAGTCAATGTAAACGTACTAGCCCACTATTGATGGAGGATTTTGTAGATGAGCTGGGTAACGGTAATTTTGAACAAATGGGTAGGTCTGGGGGGAAAGATGATAAAGAAGCTTCAAAAGAAGTTGATGGTAAAAAAGTAAAGGCTAAAAAAAGCACCTCATTCTTTTCAAAAACAACCTTTGGTGATACAAAATATACCTCTTACGGCTCGATCAGCATTGAACAATTACAGTTTATCTCATTGGATAAAAAGTTTGACCGCTGTGCAATGGTGATTAAAGAAGGACAAGGTGAAGAAGTTGCGCAAGCGGTGCAAGACTATATTCAAACACTCAATTCTAATTTAAACCCACAAGCAACATTTCACACAAATTATGTACGTGGAGGAACAATTTTTGAAGAAGGTGAAGAGGGCATATTAATTAATGATGATGCTGTGAAAGCATTAATAGAACATAGTCTGAGTATGGTTCGTGAGCTATCTATTCGTCAGGCAAAATCCTATATGTATGTAGATGAAATATTAGTGGATTATAACGATAGCCATAAAATGATGCGTATTAAGCAGGATGAGGGTGATATATCTGAACAGCCAACATCTGATTACGCTGTTTATTTTTATGCCAAATAAAGGGGCTAATGATGAAAATCATTATAGATTATGAATCCTCATGGCGGAACTCATTTTTAGATGGCGATAATAATGAGCCTTTACCTAAAAAAGGGCGTAAATTTGTTGGCTCAATGACTAATTTAAAAAAACCTGAAAACTTTATAAAACGGCAAGTTACGCTTGACACGGTGATGGGGATTTTAAATAGAATAATTGGTGACCAGCGTAAACTTTATCAGGCAAGAGCAGATGGTAATTATTTCTTTAAAGAAATTGATTATTTAGACAGCGACAAAGTGTTATTTAAGGATAAAGCCATTGAAACCAATGAAATGACTTATATTAGGAATATTACAGGCAGTACAGATCAAAATTCATTTACGGGTGCAATAAAGACAAATGACCTTATGTTTTTATCTGATTATTCAACTGAATTCTGGGGCGTTTTAGCGCTTGATTTTGATGCGCTTTGTCACTTTATTGTTTCAAAAAATACAGTGACTGCAAAGATTGAAGCCAATCCAATATCTATTATTGCGAAGTTGGAGCTTTTGAATAAAGAAAAGCCTGTAGCAAATGAAGGGCTGGCAAATGAGGCGATGCAAATACTTAAGCAAACTTTTGAAGGGATAGAATATTTAAATAAAAAGGGAGAAATCATGCCGATAAGTTTGTATTGCTCATCGCTATATTTGCAACTAGATCGTCTTTCAAATCAGTTTAATATGGAGTCTGCAAAAACAAAAGCAGGCGGTATTAGCGGAATATCAAAACGAGGTTTTACAACCAAAGACTTTATGAATCGTTTCACCACAGGAGAAAAGAAGAAAATATGGGGAAACCCTTATATTCGCAAAGAAAGAATAAAAGGAATAGGTGAAGTCACTTCTTTAATGACCAAAGCCAGTGGTCAGTTAGAAATAGACCTGGATATAAGCCGAGACAAAGCAAAAGAAATAAAAACCATGATTGAAAATGCAGGTGTCTCCAGTTTTTATCTTGGCAAAAAAGGCTTGGCTTATATTTCTCAAGAGATAGATACAAGGGAGCTAAGACGATGAATCATTACATTGATATTCTTATAAAACCCGATGCGGAAATGCGTGAGAATGTGCTTCTCAATAAAGTCTATAGCAAGTTTCATAAAGCATTATGTAGCTTAAACTCAACAGAAATAGGTGTTAGCTTCCCTCAATATAAAGTCAAGTTGGGTGGTGTTATCCGGGTGCATGGCACTGATAATAATTTCACAGAGCTAGAAAACATAAATTGGCTGGGTGGTTTGGCTGGTTATTGTAATGTATCAGAAATACAAGTAGTTCCTAGCCAAATTGCTGGTTATAGAGTTATTAGCCGGAAACAAGCTACGATGAACCTCAGAAAGCTTGAAAAAAGAGTTCAGTATCAAAAGGCTCAGGGTGTTTTGAAAACTCAAGATGAGGTGAAAGAATATGAAAAGCAATATAAAGCCAAAATGTATGCAACGGGGTTAGATAACCCTTACCTTGAATTAGATAGCAGTTCAAATGGTCATAAACATAGGCGCTATATTCAGTTTGGAGAGGTGGTTGAGCGACCAATAAAAGGAGAGTTTGACACCTTTGGGCTCAGTAAAATAGCAACAGTACCGTGGTTTTAGCGTTTAACGGGGACCCTATTGTAGCAATCTGCTACAATAGGGTGGTTGTAACCATTTAATTAGGATCAAACATGGCAAAATCCGCTTCACCAATCCGTTTGCAAGCTGACTTAATGCAGATTGCAGAATCAACCGCCAAGCGTTATCACCGTAGCACGGCTGAGCAGATCGAATATTGGGCTGATCTAGGTCGAACTGTCGCATCGACATTAGATCCTGATGTGTTATTGTCCGTTGCTGCAGGGCTGACCATGATAAAAACTGAACCTGTTTTGAGTGCGCCTATTGATCCTGATACAGTTTTTCAATCACTTGAAAATGATCGAAAAGAGGACATATTGCATAATACAGTAAGCAATAGCGTGATCCGTTATCAAACCTCAAAAAAACATCTTGGTTATTTGGAAAAAATAGATCCACAAGGCAATGTCGAGATAGGTCAGTTTGAAAATGGGCAGTTTACCGCGTTAAAGGAAGCTGATTTTTGAAAAAAGGAAAACAGTTATGGATCCTCGCAGGGGGCAACGGGGCGGGGAAGAGCACTTTTTACAAAACACGGCTGGAGCCTTTGGGCTTACCTTTTATCAATGCTGACATTTTGGCAAAACAGCTTTATCCTGAGCAAGCAGAGCAACGGAGTTATGAGGCTGCAAAAATAGCGGAATTGATGAGAATGCAATTATTGCAACAAGGACGTACTTTTTGTTTTGAAACTGTTTTTTCGCATCCATCTAAAATTGATTTTGTAGCTTATGCAAAGGCAATGGGGTATGAGATTGTGTTAGTTTTTATTCATCTGAATGTAGTATCACTCAACCACGCGCGCGTTACGCAACGAGTGAGTGAAGGAGGGCACAGCGTACCAGCAGATAAAGTGAGTAGCCGAATTCCTAGAGTAATAAACAATATTCAGAAAGCGTTGCCTCTATGTGAACATTGCTACTTATTAGATAACTCACGCATGGATGATCCTTTTCAACAAATTGCAGAAATACATAATGGAAACGTTTCACTCAAAACAGCTTCGGTACCTGAGTGGGCGAAAAATCTACTGAAAGGGTATTTTCATTAAAATAACATGCTATAACCAAAGTTTTTGAAGCTCTTCAGCAATATATAAAAATCAACAAGTTACAATATCGTTAAAATTTATTGGTATTTTGTCAAAAAAACACCTAAATACATGTTGTAACTATATTTTTGTGCTTTATA
Source organism: Methylomonas sp. (assembly GCA_026988155.1). Taxonomy (GTDB): domain Bacteria; phylum Pseudomonadota; class Gammaproteobacteria; order Methylococcales; family Methylomonadaceae; genus QPIN01. The sequence continues at coordinate 6,070 of JALSLW010000003.1, forward strand.
CTATTGTTCACTGCCACACAGGCAGCTTAGAAATTTCTGGGGTTCAATGGTGGCTTACCCCAGAAGTTCACTGCCACACAGGCAGCTTAGAAATGGATCATATTTAGATGGGGCACTTTTATCAAGTTCACTGCCACACAGGCAGCTTAGAAAGGTTTGTGACGACAACATGTAAACCACTTTGTGTTCACTGCCACACAGGCAGCTTAGAAATATAATTTGTGAACATAGCCAAGGATGGCATTGTTCACTGCCACACAGGCAGCTTAGAAACATCAGGTAGGCTGGAAGCTTCAATGGCTGACGTTCACTGCCACACAGGCAGCTTAGAAACTACGGGATAAATAACAAAAAGATGTTATTTAGTTCACTGCCACACAGGCAGCTTAGAAATGCAGGTTCGGAAGCCGATACCACTGCGGTCTGTTCACTGCCACACAGGCAGCTTAGAAACTGCAGCGCAGACATTCGTCTGCTGGAAGTAAGTTCACTGCCACACAGGCAGCTTAGAAATGCAAATTCAATGAAAGCAATCGTTGATAATTGTTCACTGCCACACAGGCAGCTTAGAAATGAACAACTGTCAATGTCACAGTGGGCTGAAAGTTCACTGCCACACAGGCAGCTTAGAAAGCTAATACAAATAATCACAGCGATAAGCCGTAGTTCACTGCCACACAGGCAGCTTAGAAATTCAGCCAGTCAACAAAATACAGATAATCACCGTTCACTGCCACACAGGCAGCTTAGAAATTAAGCACAGGAAAATCAAGGGGTCAGCCAGCTTGATTTTCTAAGATAGTAGGTGTATATTGCTTTTCATGGCTCGTTTACCCAGAATAGTTATCCCCAATCAACCGCTGCACATCATGCACCGTGGCAATAATCATCAGGATATCTTTGAATCAGAAGAAGACATGGTGCGGATCATTGAAGATATTGCTTATGCTTTATCAAAAACTGATTGCTATCTGCATGCCTACGTTATTATGACTAATCATCTTCACCTTTTGGTTACTCCTAAAGATAAAGCTCATCTCAGCAAGTTTATGCAAACCATGGCAAACCGTTATGTGCGCTATTTTAATGCCACTCGTAATCAATCTGGCACTATCTGGGAAGGGCGCTTTAAATCTTGTCTTGTTGATAGTGATCAGTACCTTTTTACGCTCTACAAATATATTGAAATGAATCCTATCAAAGCCAGTATGGTTGAAAGTATTGCTGACTATCCTTGGAGTAGTTATCATCACAATGCCTTAGGTAAAACAGATAAGCTTATTACCGAGCATAAGCAATATCAAAATCTACAATGGTTACACCGTCTATGTCGGGTTTGCCTTTGTTTTTCTTGACCTGTTCAAATGCTACGCCTAAGTATAATGTTGAGCATAGTTGGTCGAAAAGTCTGGGCTCCTTTTTCAATAGGTCATTTTCGTTCATTTCACTCGATCTACCGACCTTCAATACAATAACTCGTTACGGTGAGAATATTGGACTTCGGTGGTCGCGGGCACCTTATCCCCTTGCTTTCGCCTACTTCTTCCCTTCTCACAGGGCAAAGGCTGGACTTTCAGTAGCTAGCTGACTATCATGCCAGTCACGCTAAGCCACACAGCTTGGTCGTTATAAGTCCAATCTTTACCTGACATCAACAGATATTGAAAAAACATCACTAAAGATATACAATGTATTACAAAGTAATTATGTAATAAGGGGCTGTTATGGGTGTCACAAGTGTAAGGCTACGACCTGAAATAGAAGATCCTTTGGCGGATTTGTCAAAAAAACTTGATAGAAGTAAGAGTTACTTAATTAATCTGGCAATTAAGGAATTTCTAGCTAAAAAATCTCTTGAGGAACAACGGTGGGTTGAAACTCTTGAAGCCATTGATTCTGTCAAATCTGGAAAATTGATTGAAGAAAGAGAAGTCAATGATTGGCTTGAAAGTTGGGGTACGGAAAATGAGCTTGAACCACCGAATCTATGATAATTTCATATACACCGGAAGCGATAGGTGATTTAAAAAGGCTTAGAGAATTCAGTGAGGTAAAAAATCCATTACCCGCCCAACGTGTAGCAACCTCAATATTAAATGGAATAAGCCAGCTAAAAACGTTTCCATATTTAGGCGTAGAAGTACAGCAAGCACCAAACCCAGAAATGGTTAGAGATTTAATCATTGGCAATTACATTGCTCGCTATTTATTACGTTCTAAGAATATAGATATTTTAAGAATATGGCATCACAAAGAAGACCGCTTATAACTGTTAATGGTCATTTAAACTGAGCCAGTACTGGCCATTAATATTGAGCCACTGTTCCAGACTTTATTTTTAATTCTAAAGTTGTAAGGCAACTCGCAATAAATAACCCACCAATCCTGCGCAATATGGGTAGGTTATTTAATGCGCGTTACCTAACAGTTCCCCTTATTTAATCCAGGGAACGTTATGAAGGAGTGGATCGTGATTCATCAGATCAAAGCATTACACAACAAAGGCAATGGCTTATCGGAGCGAAAGATTGCCAAACACTTAGGTATTTCTCGTAACACCGTAAGTAAATACTTGAACCTGTCAGAAACTGACATTACTGTTGAACTATCCGATACAGCGAGAACTTAGGCAACTCGCAATAAATAAACCACCATTTTAAAGTAAAACACTAGGTGTATTGTATAGTCATATATAATTTATTGGTTCTAGCTTCCTTTACGTAAGAGAAACCATGCCAGTACTCTCAGAGCAACATATCGGGACAATAAAAGACGCATCTACAAAATTAACGGGGTTCAAGAGAAGAGTTTTTCAGGCACAAGTAGCCATTGATTATTTGAATTCCAAAGCCCGTTTGGCTGAAAGTGTTTTCGGCTGGGATAGAAATACGGTAACACTTATAAAAGCATAATTAGTCCATGATTACAAAATTTTCAGGAAAAATATTTTATGACTCAAGAAAAAAAACTGCTTCGTAAGGATAAAACAGATACCTTTAATAGTAAAAAAATGAAATCATTTTATGCTTGGGATGGTGATGTATTAGTGTTAAATATTCTAGGTACGCCTTCTGCCAAAAGAGACTGTATAGGAAAACCTAGAGGGAATCAGTTGAAAATAAGTGTTACAGCAGCGCCTGTTGGGGGTAAAGCTACCGATTATATGGTCAAATTTTTATCCAAGGAATTTGGTGTATCAAAAAAGGACATAGAGGTTGTTTTTGGCCGAATGAGTATTAATAAACAGTTACGTATCACAGCACCTACCATTTTGCCCAGAGTTATCGTACGGCATCAAAAATGATTGGCTTAATTATCAGAGCAATAGCAACTCACTTTTTATGAAACAATCCCTTTATATTTCATTTTTCATTCTTTTCTGTCTTATGATTAGCCCTACTGCGTTCTCTGTTGAAGCGGACTATATAGTTCGCCACCCAAAAAAATTACAGCAACAGCTTATTACGGCTTTACATAATAAAGGTAAAGACTACAAAGCAAGAACACGCCATCTTATTAATGGTCAGCCTTTTTATACCAATCGACTCATTTTTGAGGATTCACCTTACCTGCTCCAACATGCGCATAATCCAGTTAATTGGTATTCTTGGAGCGATGAGGCTTTTGCTGTCGCGAAACGTGAAAATAAACCTATTTTTCTGTCCATAGGCTATGCAACTTGCCATTGGTGTCATGTGATGGAGGAAGAGAGTTTTGAGAGCATTGAGGTTGCAAAAATATTAAATGAAAATTTTATCGCTATTAAGGTAGATAGAGAACAGCATCCTGATATTGACACTGCATATATGATGGCTGTTACCATGCTTACAGGTCATGGTGGCTGGCCTATGTCCTCTTTTATTACTGCTGAAGGCAAGCCTTTTTTTGGTGGCACGTATTATCCAAAACCAAGCTTTATTGATTTATTGTTAAAAATAAAAACAGCATGGAAAGATGACAAACCTATATTGCTGCAACAGGCTGATCAAGTGGCGGGGGCTGTAAAAGATGTGATGTCTCAGCAAAGCTCCGTCACTTCTCTTGAGCAATCAACGATTGAAACAGTAGTAAAACAGATTCTGCAAAGTTATGATGCTCAAAGTGGGGGATTTAGTTCTGCGCCAAAATTTCCTAATGAACCTATATTATTGCTGCTGTTACAACAGGCAGAAAGAAATCATTCAGCCGTGTTAATGCAGGCAGTGGAACATACCTTGTCAGCGATGGCACAGGGCGGAATGTATGACCAAATAGGGGGTGGGTTTCATCGTTATTCCACAGATGAACAATGGCTAATTCCTCATTTTGAGAAAATGCTCTACAACCAGGCATATCTCAGTCGTGTTTATGCCCAAGCATACAGGCTAACAAATAATCCACTGTTTGCAAGAACCGCGAGGCAGACTCTGGACTATGTATTACGAGAAATGACTGCATCAAGCGGTGTATTTTACTCTGCATCAGATGCTGATAGTAATGGTGAAGAAGGTCAATATTTTATTTGGACAGCTGATGAAATAAAAAAAAACCTGAACAAAGGGGATGCGGGTTTTATTGTCAGCCTGTTTGGGGTAACCGAAAAGGGAAATTTTGAAGGAAAAAACATTCTTTTTCTACCCCAGACATTAGATCAAGTGGCAAAGCGGCAAAAACAGTCACTGAGTCAATTGCTGGCTCGTGTTGATCCATTACTTATTCAATTAAGAAATGTGCGTGAAAAACGTTTACCACCCTTAATAGACAATAAAATAATTGTTGCCTGGAATGGCATGTTTATCACGGCGTTGTCAGAGGCAGGGGATATTTTAAATGAGCCTAAATATATTGACGCAGCAATAAAAGCTACAGACGCCTTAATGGAAACACAAATCACCAAGGATAATGAACTTTTACGAATTAATTTGAATGGGAATGCGTCTGTAGCAGCCAAACAAGATGATTATGCACATTTCGCTGAGGCATTAATTGCCTTGTATGATGTGACTAGCGAGGAAAGGTATTTAAAAAAGGCAAAGCTGCTAACTGATAAAATGACAGCACAGTTTATGGATGCTAAGTCTGGAGTCCTGGTTATGGGGAAGGATAAATTACTGTTTACCCAGCCCAAAGATGACTATGACGGCGCTTTGCCTTCTGGAAATGCAGTGGCTGTTCTTGTTTTTAATCGTCTTTATCAGCGATTAGGGGAGCAAAACTATAATGATAAAGCCACTAAAATTTTACAAACATTTTCAGGCCGTATTGAGCAGAACCCAAGGGCATATACCTATATGTTGGCCCAATTGGATGAATTAAAAAAAGGTGAAATAACGGCACACCGATTTGCGGCGCGGGGGGCTATTAAAATTGATGCTGAAACGAAGACTGAGGGAGCTAATCAAAAAAAATTAATCCTGAAATTTTCCATCAAACCTGGCTGGCATATTAATTCGCATCAACCCTTACAAAAACAGCTTATTGCAACAGATATTGCTATTGGAAATTCAGAATTCTGGGAATTAAAAAGTATTCAATATCCTCAGCCTAAACGGCTTAAAACAGAATTTGAAGATCAGCCGCTAGCGCTTTATCAGGGACAGTTTAAAATTACAGCAGACTTGACTGCAAAAGCCGCGTTTAAATATTCTGCAGTAAAAATCAAGCTCACTTTGCAAGCATGCAACCGACAAAGCTGTTTAGCCCCAGAAGAATTGATTTTATATCCATCCGATACTTTTTGATCACAGCTGAGAGTCTTCATTCGCAGCTGTGACCGTATAAAATATGCTCAGATCATAATAATGCTAAGCATTACCATTTTAGAACAACAAAGCGTTGAAAATCATTATCCTTAATCAGTAACACCAGTCTTTTCTTACTGTTGCTATCCTTGATAGCACGCTTAAAGTCAGCAGCATTTTTTATCTGTTTACGGTTTGCCTGCAAGATAACAGTGCCTGCTTTAATGCCCGCCATCGCCGCAATAGAATTAGGCCTGACTTGAGTGACCACAACACCATTTCCTGATTTTATATTATACTGTTCAGCCTGCTGTGGAGTAATGGACTGTACAGTCAATCCTATCTCATCAGCACTTTGGGCAGGGCCTGCAGCTATTTGCTGATCCATGTCTTGTTTGCCAATGGTTATTGTCAAATGCTTACGCTTACCATTTCGTAAAACAACAATCTCCTCTTTACTGCCTGGCGTGGTTAAAGACACACTGTTTCTGAATCGCCCTACATTATCAACCTTTTTGCCTTGGTAAGAAACAATGACATCACCTTGTTCTATGCCTGCTTGCTGTGCGGGTGAATTATCAGATACTTGAGCCACCAGAATACCTTGTCCTGCCTCAATACCAAAGGAATCTGCCAACTCATTGGTTAACGGCTGGATCACGACACCTATACGGCCACGAACAACTTCTCCCGTTTTGATTAATTGGTTGGCAATGTTTTTAGCCAAATTAATGGGGATGGCAAATCCTATTCCCATAGAGCCGCCGCTACGGCTAAAAATAGCGGTGTTCATGCCGATTACTTCACCATCCAGGTTGACCAAAGGACCGCCTGAATTTCCAGGGTTTATAGCGGCATCTGTCTGGATAAAGTTTTCATAATCATTAATCCCAACGCTGCTGCGTCCCTTTGCACTGACAACACCGACTGTTAAAGTATGGCTTAAACCAAAAGGATTACCAATTGCCACCACCCATTCTCCAACGTCAAGACGGGAGGAGTTGCCCAGTTTTAATGCAGGGGCATTTCCAGTTTCTACCTCTAAAACGGCAACATCAGACTTTGGATCTGTTCCCTTGACTTTGGCAATATATTCTTTGCCATTTTGAAACTTGACCGTGATTTTATCTGCGTGATCGACCACATGGTTATTGGTCATAATATAGGTTTTATCGGCAGATAGAAGTCCACTATCTGTCTTAAATACAAACCCAGACCCTTGTCCCATCATTTTTCGCCGTGGCTGGATTCTCTGTTGTCCTGGTCTTTGGGGAAGGCCTCTAAATTGGTCTCCAAAAAAGCGTCTGAGCATATCATCATTAAGTGGACTGCCTTGACCGAAAGGTGCGGAAAATTGCTGTATTTGTGGCTGTGCCTGAGTTGCTTCGACTTGGATAAAGACAACTGAAGGCGAAACTTTTCGGGCGACAGAGGCAAAAGCTTTGCTGGTATTACGCAGACTTTCAATCCCTTCTTCCTGCGCATAAGCTGGCAAGGCAAAAATCCAGAGCAGTATAAACAGACGTATCATCATTTTGTTTTTCATATTATTTGTCTCCATATTTTTAAGTAATAAGACGACCCAAAAATGTTGGAAAAAGTTCCTCACTCATAATTACGCTTTTGGTAAAGTAACAGTCAATACCCCGTTCTTGTAATTGCTTGTCATTGCCGATTGTTTTACTGGTCCAGGTAAGGTTATTGAGCGCTGATAAGTACCGCTAAAGCGTTCTTGTCGATGGTATTGTTTTTTTCCTTCATCATCATCCTGAAGATTTGAATGCTCTGTTTTGATTGAAATAGATAATTGCTGACCCTCAACCTTAACATCAAGTGAAGAAGGTTCGCCACCCGGTATATCGAGTGTTGCAATATAACGGTCGGATTCTTCCTTTAAATCGAAACGCGGCGTTTTAATGAGTGTATTTTTTGAGTTTAAATGAAACCGGGAAAATGAATTTCCAAACATCTGCTCCATTTCATTTTGCATTCTTTGCATTTCCTGATATGGATCCCAGTTCCCATTATTTTTCATAAAGTCATCATCAAGCATCATATGGGGAAGCTGGAATTGCTGTCCAGAGTTTTTGCCTGCCATTTGGCTGACCTGGTTTTTTAATTGAAAAAACATATAGGTCTGAATAGCAAGTGCGATAAAAAGAATAACCGCTATGCCTGTCATAATTGATTTTTGCATGATACACCTCTATAAAATTAAATTTTATAGGAGAAGCGTTTTGTTATGATTGAAGTATTGTCTAATCGCATCTAAAAACTTCTCCTGATTATATTGAGCTTAAACTCCATTGTTATCCAGGTTTTTGACTCTTAGCCCTAAGAATAAAAGAAACCATCCGCTAAATAGCATCTCAATGGCAATTAATAAACCTATTAACCACATGGCAGATTCGGGTAGCGTAACGACTATAATTGCCGTTAAAATCATGTTTAGCAGGCCAGAGAAAGCAGGCAGCAGCCATTTCCAGTCATGCCTTTTACAATAAAAGGCATACCAGATTTTAGTGGCACCTATAACCGCAAATAAAGACGCGAGTATAATCGTTAGTATCAACGAGGTAGAAAAAGGATCCCAGAAGATTATCAGTCCGGCAGCAATGTATAAAAGGGCGATTAAAATATGCTGAATCTTTCCGCTCCATTCTTTTTCTTTAGTCACTATTGCATGGATCATTTGCATGATCCCACCAGCAAAAATAAAGCCGCCAAACATCAATATGCTGGTCAGTGTAAGAAAACCGCTGGCAATAAGACCCACCGTACCCAGAATGAGCATTAAAATACCCAAAAAAATCATCCATTTCCAGTTAATAGGCAATTCCTGCAACACTACATAAGTGCTGCTTTCTGTTTTTTCATTTGTATTATCATTCATAGTTTTGTCCCGTAAAGAGTGAAGATAGAGAGATCTTAATAATAGGGCTATACAAACTGCAGGAGCCCTCTTTTATCAGAAGAGCGCTCCTGCAATAAGTACAGCCAGCCTTAACTAAGAGCGTTCCGTTTTAAAATGGAAACCTTATGCAGGCACTTTCCATTGGCATTTAATTTCATTCATTTGTAGTTTTTTCTTTGCCAATAAGTTTTTTAACGGAAGCTTTTACTTTGTCATACATTTTCTCTACTGCATTTTTTCCATCAATTTCTTTTTTAACTGCCTTGATCTGAGCTTTCATATCTTCATATGCTTTAGAGTCCTTATCGGCATATCCCAATAAAGTAGCTATTTCTAACTGCTCATATGCAGCGTCTAGCAGTTTATGCGCTTCTGCTTTATCTTTGTTTTTATCCAGTTCAGATGCTGTTTTTAACAGGCTCTCTGTGCGAATAATTGCCAAAGGTACAATCGCTTTTTTTATTACAATGGTAGAAAGTGTGGCATCTAGAGTAATCAGTGCATCATCTTTTTTACCATCGATTAGATATTTAGTGGCTAATTTAATCGCATCAGGATAGGTTCCCATCGGAAGATAAGCATTAGCAATCACCATTTCATCTTTCATAGGTTCTATCAGTACGCGTGCGGCCTGAACTTTGTGATCTTTTAATAAATCAATCACTAAATCAGTGTCTGCTTTAACCAGCGCTGGCGTGGTAATCAATGCAGTTATTGAGACGTTGCCATCAATAGGAACCAGTTTTAATGAGGGATCTGCTGCCAAAGCAATATCAAACTTTCCCGTTGCTTCCTGTAAAGCCTTGATGGCTTCTTTTTCCTTGCCCTCCTGAAGTAACATTTTGGTTGCATCCAATACTTTTTTATATCCATCCAGTACGCCCTGGTTAACCGTTTCCAGCAAAGCGTTCTGCTCTTTTTCAGTAGCTTTCACAGCTTGGTTGGATTTTGCGGTTTGCTCTACACTCATTTGGTTTTTGCCTTTTTCCGTGGTGGAATTGGCGGCCTGAGCATAGGGCATAACCATTAATGAACCGATTAAAAGGCTATTGATTAATTGTTTTGTTTTCATTGTGTGTTCTCCTGCTTACTAATTAAAATTTGCTAGTGGCTTCATCTAAATTAATAAAGCTACTTGTTTTTGTGCGGTAGGAGAGGCTTTAGAGTCACTCCAATGCTGTATAGCCGCGGCTAAAGCGCACTCCTATCATAT
>JALSLW010000004.1 GCA_026988155.1 Methylomonas sp.
CTTACTAATTAAAATTTGCTAGTGGCTTCATCTAAATTAATAAAGCTACTTGTTTTTGTGCGGTAGGAGAGGCTTTAGAGTCACTCCAATGCTGTATAGCCGCGGCTAAAGCGCACTCCTATCATATGAGTCGTTTATTTCTTGTCATCTACCTCCTCAAATTCAGCGTCCAACACATCATCATTATTTGATGAACCATCATTTCCTGCTGGCTGCTGTGATGAAGATTCAGTTGCCGCCTTCATCATGGCTGTTGAAGCATCTTGCAAGTTTTTATAACAACGTTCAACCTCAGCTTTATCATCTCCTTTTACGGCAGTCTGCAATGCCTCAATAGCCGATTCCACATTTTTCCTGTCCGTTTCTGATACCTTGTCCGCAGACTCTTTTAATGCAACCTCACAGGTATGAATCAACTGGTCAGCCAAGTTACGGGCCTGTACCAGTTCATGCATTTTTCGGTCATCTTCGGCATGCTCTTCAGCATCTTTAACCATGCGGTTAATCTCATCCTCAGATAAGCCACTAGATGCCTTAATAACAATGGACTGTGATTTTCCGGTTGCCTTATCTTTAGCCGAAACGTTCAAAATACCATTCGCATCAATATCCAAAGTCACTTCAATCTGTGGTGTACCGCGGGGTGCAGGTGGAATATCCGTTAGATTAAATCGTCCTAACGATTTATTATCTGCCGCCATTTCCCTTTCACCTTGTAAAACATGCACAGTGACTTCAGTTTGATTATCCTCAGCGGTTGAGAACATCTCCGATGCCTTGGTAGGAATCGTAGTATTTTTCTCAATCAACTTAGTTGTAACGCCACCCATTGTTTCAATCCCCAATGATAAAGGTGTTACATCAAGCAACAGTACATCATTGACATCACCAGTAAGCACGGCAGCCTGAATAGCGGCACCTGTTGCCACGGCTTCATCAGGGTTAACATCCTTACGCGGTTCTTTGCCAAAGAACTTTTGTACTGTCTCAACCACTTTAGGCATGCGTGTTTGTCCACCCACCAATATCACATCACTGATATCACTGTTGGATAAGCCTGCATCTTTTAAAGCCTGTTCACAAGGCTTTAAAGTACTTTTAATCAAATCATCAACTAAAGATTCAAGTTTGGCCCTTGTTACCTTAATATTCAAATGCTTAGGTCCTGAATTATCAGCTGTTACATAAGGCAAATTAATATCAGTCTGCTGTGTTGATGACAATTCAATTTTTGCCTTTTCTGCCGCTTCTTTTAGACGCTGCAATGCTAATGGATCATTATTAAGGTCAACGCCGCTGTCTTTTTTAAATTCCTCCACTAAAAAGTCCATCAAGCGCATATCAAAATCTTCCCCGCCTAAAAAGGTATCGCCGTTGGTTGAGAGCACTTCAAACTGCTTTTCACCATCGATTTCAGATATTTCAATCACAGATATATCAAAGGTACCGCCACCCAAATCGTAGACCACAATCTTTTGGTCATCCTTGCCGCTTTTGTCCATTCCATATGCCAGTGCTGCCGCTGTAGGCTCATTAATAATCCGTTTAACATCCAATCCTGCAATGCGTCCTGCATCTTTAGTTGCCTGGCGCTGTGAGTCATTAAAATAGGCAGGAACCGTAATTACTGCTTCTTTAACCTCTTCACCCAAATAGGCTTCGGCATCTGTTTTTAATTTTCTTAAAATCTGCGCTGAGACTTCCTGTGCAGACAACTTTTTACCATTTGCCTCCACCCAGGCATCACCGTTGTCAGCCTTAATAATCTTATAAGGCACTAACTTAATGTCTTTTTGAACCGCATCTTCCTCAAAACGGCGACCGATTAAACGCTTGATGGCAAACAGAGTATTATTAGGGTTAGTCACTGCCTGACGCTTAGCTGACTGTCCGATCAATACTTCATTATCTGCATACGCAACAATAGAAGGAGTCGTTCTGCTGCCTTCTGCATTTTCAATAACCTGTGCAGAACCACCTTCCATAATGGCAACACAGGAATTTGTTGTACCTAAATCTATACCGATTACTTTACTCATCTTAATTCTCCTGTTTTATTTAATAAGACAAGACAGCCGTTAAGATCTCTGGGCCGCCTTCTATGGGTACGTAGTTTAAAAAAAAACCAACAAGAGATATGTCACACAAATGACAGTTTGATAATTAAATTTTGAAGTCGCGGCTAAAGACCGCTCCTACAAAAAATACGGTAGAATTAAACGATGAATAAACCTCAGGCCAATGACCTGAGGAAAGGTCGCTATTCAGAAAACAGCCGTATTTATCTTGTCACCACCGTCACAGAGAAAAGACAAAAAATATCGGATTACCCTCTGTGGGATGCTGTTTGCTTGTAAAGTAAAGTCGCGGCTAAGAAATAAAAACAGGTAGGAGCAGTCATAAGTACCCAAGTAAAATTAATTTGACCTTTTACTTGTCTTTTTTACCATTTTAGGCCCTGAATAATTAGTTACGTAGCTCGCTATGCGCCTATTTATTCAGGGCCTAAAATGAAAAAAAATCCTGCGTAAAACTATTAAATTAATTTTACCTGGGTACTTAGTCGCGATGGAGGCGGGCTGGGTCAATCAAATAAATCCGTACTGATTTATTTAGGCTTAAGGCTGCCCCTGCTGGTTTTTAAAATCAGATGTTTTGTCATTTGGGTGACAGTTGTTTGCTGTTTTTATCAGTAAACTAATCACCAATATAAAAGTTTTGAGGAGAATTAATATGAGAACAGATAAATTAACCAGTAAATTTCAAATGGCTTTGCAAGAGGCGCAGTCACTTGCTTTGGGTAAAGATCATCAAATTATTGAGCCTGTGCATTTAATGATTGCATTATTGGATCAGGAAGGTGGCACTGCGCGTGGTTTATTGACTAATGCCAATATTAACGTCAACCAGTTGCGTTCTTCTTTGGGAGATGCGCTGGATCGATTGCCCACCGTTTCGGGTGGTGATGCTGGCGAAGTCAGTATTTCGAATACATTAAGTAAATTGTTTAATGTCACCGAAAAGCTGGCGGCAAAACGTAACGATCAATATATTTCGTCTGAACTGTTTTTGCTGGCAGTGGCTGACAGTAAAGATGAAACTGGCAGGATTCTTAAACTGGCAGGTGCTACTAAAGAGGCAATTGAGCAAGCGATTGATCAGATGCGCGGCGGGGAAAGCGTTGATGATCCGAATGCGGAAGATCAGCGCGAGGCATTGAAAAAATATACTATTGATCTGACCGAGCGGGCGGAACAGGGCAAGCTGGATCCGATTATCGGCCGTGATGATGAAATTCGCCGTATGGCACAAATTTTACAGCGCCGTACCAAAAATAACCCGGTGATGATTGGCGAGCCAGGGGTCGGCAAAACGGCCTTGGTGGAAGGTTTGGCACAGCGGATTGTCAATGGTGAAGTGCCAGAGAGCATGAAAAGCAAACGATTGCTGTCTTTGGACTTAGCAGCATTATTGGCAGGAGCAAAATACCGCGGTGATTTTGAAGAGCGTTTAAAAGCCGTATTGAATGATGTGGCTAAAGCAAGTGGCAATATTATTTTGTTTATTGATGAGTTGCATACTATGGTCGGTGCCGGTAAAACCGATGGTGCAATGGATGCGGGCAATATGTTAAAGCCTGCTTTGGCGCGAGGGGAATTACATTGTATTGGCGCAACCACATTGGATGAATATCGTAAATATATTGAGAAAGATGCGGCTTTGGAGCGCCGTTTTCAGAAAGTATTGGTAGGTGAGCCAACGGTTGAAGATACCATTGCTATATTGCGAGGACTCAAGGAGCGCTATGAAGTGCATCATGGCATTGATATTACAGACCCTGCAATTATTGCCGCAGCAACTTTATCGCAACGCTATATTACCGACAGGCAGCTGCCTGATAAGGCAATTGATTTGATTGATGAAGCGGCTTCACGTATCCGCATGGAAATTGATTCTAAACCGGAATCTATGGATAAGCTGGAGCGCCGATTGATCCAGTTGAAAATTGAGCGCGAGGCTTTGAAAAAAGAATCGGATGAGGCGTCAGTTAAACGTCTGGATGAGCTGGAGGACAGAATCAAGGAATTAGAAAAGGAATATGCTGATCTGGAAGAAATTTGGCTAGCAGAAAAAGCGGCTGTACAGGGTTCTGCCCATATTAAAGAGACGCTTGAACAGGTTAAAACCGAACTGGAAACCGCGCGGCGTGCAGGGGACTTGCAGCGTATGTCAGAATTGCAATACGGACGTATTCCAGAACTGGAGAAACAGCTGGAACAGGCTGCGGTTGCAGAAACGGCTGACTTTAAATTATTGCGCAATAAAGTGCGTGAAGAAGAAATTGCTGAGGTAGTGGCACATTGGACTGGTATTCCTGTTTCAAAAATGCTGGAAGGCGAGCGTGAAAAATTGCTAAGAATGGAGTCTGAATTAGCTAAACGGGTGATTGGTCAGCAGGAAGCCGTGACGGCTGTTTCGCATGCAATCAGGCGATCTCGTGCAGGTTTGTCAGACGCGAACCGACCCAACGGATCATTTTTGTTTCTTGGACCTACGGGGGTTGGCAAAACCGAGCTATGCAAGGCATTGGCCAGTTTTCTGTTTGATACCGAAGAGGCCATGGTACGTATTGATATGTCTGAGTTTATGGAAAAACATTCAGTTGCACGTTTGATCGGTGCACCTCCAGGCTATGTTGGCTATGAAGAGGGGGGGTATTTAACTGAAGCAGTTAGACGTAAACCATATTCGGTTATTTTGCTGGATGAGGTAGAAAAGGCGCATGCCGATGTGTTTAATGTGTTGCTGCAAGTACTGGATGATGGACGTTTAACCGATGGTCAGGGGCGTACGGTTGATTTTCGTAATACTGTAATTATTATGACTTCCAACTTAGGTTCGCATGTGATTCAGGAAATGGCTGCCGAGGGCGATTATGAAAAAATGAAAGCGGCGGTAATGGAAATTGTTGGCTCGCATTTTAGACCTGAGTTTATTAATCGGGTAGATGATGCGGTGGTATTTAGGCCGTTAGACAGAGAGGCGATACGTGAGGTTGCCAAGATCCAGTTGCAGCAGTTGCAGAACCGTTTGGCGAATAGGGAAATACAGTTAACTGTATCAGATGCGGCTTTAGATTTATTGAGTGAAGCGGGGTTTGATCCTGTGTTTGGTGCGCGGCCTTTAAAACGTGCTATCCAAACACATATCGAGAATCCATTGGCTCAGGAAATGTTAAGCGGTAAATTTGTAGCAGGCGATACTATTGAAGTAACTATTGAAAATGGACAGTTTATATTTAAACAGGCCTAAAATATAGGGGCGGACTTTGGTCGCGATTATTGTAATATCAGTCGTGGCTGAAGTTCGCTCTTACAGGCGGGAATATCTATTTGCCACTTTTCAAGTCCTCACCTAATTGATATGTTCTCACCCAGATCTCAAAATCATTCTTTCCTTTACGCATATTTTCCGTTCTGATTCAAAATTACTGGGTATTTTTGTTGAATTTTCTTATCCTAATTTTAATAGCTATATTTCGGAGAACAAAATGGATAGTAAACAAAAGGTACAGCTGGCGCTGCAAATAAGTGCAAGAAAAGAAAAGCCAGATGGTATCAAAGAATATTGGCCGTTCATGACTTTTTATGAGCGCTTCGAACAGGTGGTATTGATGATACTGAGTTTTATAATCAGCCTGGTTGTTCTTTTTGCACTATTGCAATTGCTGGTCAATATTTATTCCATATTTATATCAGGGGTACTTAACCCAATGGATTACAAGATTTTTCAGGCTATTTTCGGCATGATAATGACCTTGCTGATTGCCATGGAGTTTAAGCATTCAATTATCAAAGTACTGGAACGCCAGTCACATATTATTCAGGTTAAATCTATTATTTTGCTGGCTTTATTAGCTTTGGCGAGAAAATTTATTATTATAAACCTGGAAATGACAGAGCCGTTAAAGTTGATAGCACTGTCATTATCAGTTTTGGTTTTGGGAGCTGTTTACTGGCTATTAAATCAACGGGAAAACTTAGAGAAAGGAAATCAATGATAGAATGCCAGACTTAAGCATTTAGGGAAAAAATATGTCATCCATTGTTCATGTTCCGCGTGTTGCCAGTAGCTTATTAGTTAAGCAGTCACCGCTCTTCGCTTCCTTGCCTGAGGAATTAATTCAAGAAATAGCGCGACATTTTCATCTAATAAAATGGAAAAAGGGCAGTTATATTAATCCTGATAATTTGATGATACAGTTTTACTTTTTACAGGAAGGACAGCTGGAGATGAAGCGCAACAACCCTGATACAGGTCGAGAAGTGACCCTTGATATGCTCTACCCCGGGGACAGTTTTGAAATAGTTACTTTACTTGATGGCAGGCCCCATGATGTAATCCTGGAGCCTATCACTTCTTCAATACAGCTTATTTCCGTGCCTATGAAGATGATGAGAAAGTGGATATGGACCTACCCAGAATTAAATAAGCAATTTTTACCGTATCTTGCCCATAAAATGCGTGAGCAAGAGGATCTTGCCAGCAGTTTTGTGTTACATGATATGACCACACGATTAAGTCGCTTAATTTTAAAGCATATTTATAAAAGCAGGAGCTATACGGGGAAAAAAGAGGACGAGCAGAAAACGCATTTAATCAATGGGTTTTCTGATGAGACCCTGGCGCGGATGGTTGGCTCTGTTCGCCAAGTTGTTAACAAGCAGCTGCAGTATTGGCGTTCACAGGGCATTATTAATAAGAAAAGAAATCAAATAATCATTAATGATCTTGATGCCATTCAAAAGGAAGCCAATATTCTGCAATCAGATATAAGATAAGAAAACCCTTGTAGGCATAAATGTTTTTTTAACATTTGTAATTGCTCAGCGTAAATAATAAAAATAGTACTTGATATTGTTTTAGGCATTTTTTGTTTTTTTAGTGATCCCCCCTCATAAACCGATACATATACACTTGATTGGTTCTGAAGCTATTGCCATCACTCAATCCCCAGTTCGACCTTGAGCAACTTGTGCTTACCTACCAGTCTGCCTATGACTGCAAATTAGGTATTATGCAAAAAAACCTTCAATCTCAATCAATATCTTGCTCTGATAAAGATAAATTATTCAAAATATCCAACTATTTACAGCATAATCCTAAATAAATCAGTTGAACGCTTAGTTTAACTGATTTATTTAGGATTATGGCTGCTATTTAATACAGACTGTTTTTTCTAAAATTATACCTTTTAAAAAAATAATTCATTCTGTCACCTAAGTGACAGAATGAATTGCTCATTTTTCTTATCCTATAACCGTCAAAGTAGTTAATGCTACTTATTTTATAGCACAAAAACAGGAGAATAATCATGATATCAAATATGTTACGGTTCCCATTTTCTATGGTGGATAACGAAATCGAAAGTTTATTTTTTCCAGAAGCATATAGGTCAATAGCAGGGCAGGGTCAATCTGCCTATCCGCCTATTAACATTAGCACCACCGATAAAAGCGTTGATGTCTATTTGTTCATAGCGGGAATGAACCCAGATGATATTGATTTAGTTATCGAGAAAAATATGCTGAGTGTATCGGGTACACGAAAATTACCAGATGCGGCAAATGATGATAAAGGCAGTTATCGACAAGAGCGTTTTGAAGGGTCATTTAAACGTGTAATTACCTTGCCGGAGGCAGTTGATGCAGAATCGACACAAGCTGTCTATAAAGATGGCGTTTTGCATATCAGCATTGCTAAGCGTGCTGAAACACAGCCCCGTCAAATTAAAATTTCAGCCCAATAATGGAGGATAGTGACATGAGTACAGAAAAAAAAGAATTGGCAGCCCAAGAAAATAAAACTGAAGTTGCTACATTAGTCCCTGCTACGGATATTTATGAATCTAAAGAAGGTGTAACGCTTTATGTAGATTTGCCTGGTGTCAGTAAAAATGCACTAGATATTGATGTTGATCAAGATATTTTAACAATTAAGGGAAAGATTGATCTAACAACGGCAAAAAATATGCAGCCGACTTATATGGATATACGTGAAAATATTTTTGAAAGACGTTTTACTCTGGGTGAGGAACTTGATAGTGCAGGAATAGAAGCAAAATTGGATCAAGGTGCTTTGAAATTGTCTATCCCACGGCTAGCAAAGCACCAGCCTAAAAAAATTAATATTAAAGTTGCTTAACAAAGGAGAATTAATAATGTTTAAAATGAACGATTTAAGTAATAGTTTGTCCCGAACATGGGAAACGGTGAGCCAGGGCTGGAATCATTTAATCAACAATGCCAGCAATGCGCTGACGCGGTTTGTTTCCAGCGATGACAGGGAAAAAGCTGATAATATACCTGCATCTAGCCCTCATTGGGGATTGATCAGTGCAGATATGTATGATGATGCAGATAAAGTGATAGTGAAGCTGGAAGCCCCTGGCTTGGCTAATGATGATTTTGATATTAATATAGTTGATAATATCATAACAGTTAGCGGAGAAAAGCAATTTCAACAGGAAAAAACTCAAGGAAATTACCGTATACTGGAATGCGCCTATGGTCGGTTTAGTCGCTCGATTCCGTTGGAATATGAGGTAGATGCAGAGACGGCAAAGGCTAGTTATGATAGAGGCGTATTAAAAATTGAGCTCGTCAAAAAACCGCATCAGCGTAGACGAAAAATTGAAATAAAATAAGAAAATTTAGGAGGCATTTTAGTCGCGCTTGATAAAAGTCGCGACTAAAATGCCTATTGCCAGATATTATCGCACTTTATAAGAGAGGCACGATGGAATATAAAGATTATTATAAAATCATGGGCGTTGCCAAAGATGCTACCCAGAATGAAATAAAGCGTGCCTACCGCAAACTTGCACGTAAATATCACCCCGATGTCAGTAAAGAAAAAAATGCAGAGGAGCGTTTTAAAGAACTGGGGGAAGCCTATGAAGTTTTAAAAGACCCAGAAAAACGTACTGCTTATGATCAGCTAGGGGCTAATTGGAAAGCTGGACAGCAAGGTTTTCAACCTCCACCAGACTGGGATGCCGGATTTGAATTTCATGGTGACAGTTTTACAGGCGGTTCAGGGGCCTCTGGGTTCAGTGATTTTTTTGAAAGTCTGTTCGGTCAGGCCGGAGGAGGTGGGTTTCAACCTGGTACTGCAGGAGGCAGGTCACACCAAATGCGTGGCCAAGACAGCCATGCAAAAGTCTTTATTGATCTTGAAGATGCATATCAGGGGGCTTCTCGTGGGCTAACTTTGCAGAGTACCATCATGGGTGCTGATGGGCGTCCTCAAATAAAACCGCGCACTTTAAATGTAAAAATACCTAAAGGCGTTAAAGCAGGTCAAAATATACGATTAAAAGGACAAGGCAGCCCTGGTATGGGTGGTGGTAATGCCGGAGATTTATACTTGGAAATTGAGTTTAATCCGCATTCTATCTATAAGGTAGATGGCGCAGATGTTTCTTTGGAATTGCCAATTGCACCTTGGGAGGCCGCTTTAGGGGGTAAAATTAAAGTACCGACACCCAGTGGCATGATAGACCTAAAAATTCCGCCAGCTGTTTCAAGCGGAAAAAAAATGCGCCTCAAAGGGCGTGGCATTCCGGCCAAGCAGCCTGGCGATTTTTATGTCACATTAATGATTGTTTTACCTGAGAGTTTGAGTGAAAAAGAAAAAGCCTTATATCAGGAGTTACAAGAGGCAAACAATCAATTTAATCCACGCAGAAAACTGGGATTAGGGAAATAGTCATGCAAAATGAAATTATTAAATCAGAAACAGGCATTATCGTTGAAGAAAGTGACAGACTCACTCTGGTTGCACTCTGCAGATACTGTTCATTGCCCGCCGAGAGCCTTATTAAAATGGTCGAACAGGGGGTAATTGATCCAATTGATCCATCGCAGAGTTACAGTCACTGGCAATTTTCAGGTACCAGTCTGCTGCGAGTGCAAACTGCATTACGCTTACAGCGAGATTTAGAGGTCAATCTGGCAGGTGCAGTTCTGGCGCTGGAACTATTAGATGAAATAAAGCAATTACGCCAACAAGCGACCTATATACAGCGCTAACAGTATAAAAGACTGTCATTATCGGCTAAAACTGAGACTGCTCAACATTAAACATTCAAGCCTGAACCAACGGATTTACAGCGTCTTATGAAGTAGGTTGCTGATATTTAATACATAAATACGCTGAGTAGTTACCAATACTTTTACTATCTTTTAAGGAGTTTTACAATGAGTGAATCATTGCATATTGTCTGTCCAGGCTGCTCGGCAATTAACCGAATAGCGCATACGCGACTCAATGACAATCCTAAATGCGGCAAGTGCCATCAGCCTCTTTTTGCGGCTCACCCAGTCGAATTAACCTCAGCTAATTTTCAACAGCACATCGACAGGAATAGTATCCCTGTACTTATTGATTTCTGGGCGCCATGGTGCGGTCCATGCAAAACCATGGCACCGGCCTTTGAGCAGGCAGCGGTTCAGCTAGAGCCAAATTTTCGCCTGGCAAAAGTGAATACTGAAAATGAACAGGGACTAGGTGGCAAATATGGTATTCGCAGTATCCCAACACTGGTATTATTCAAAGATGGAAGAGAAGTGGCCAGGCAGGCAGGTGCTATGGGTGCAAGCAATATTGTCAGCTGGGCTCAGATGCATTAAAAAACCGTAACTTCATATTGATTGGATAATAATTGAGGTTTTTATGTCTCCACAAACAGCATTCGCTGTCAGCCCCGGATGGGCTGATAGTCTCCAGAAGGCGCAGGGAAATTTGCCAATGTTCGCGTTAGCGAACGTGGCAAAAATTTTATCCCGAATAGCCGTCGAGCCATTTGAGGTAGCCTTGACGTAGTGGCTTTTGTACGAAGTCGAGGCGGACGCAGGGCGTCTGGAGCCTAATGATTCGCCGCGTGGCGAATCGATTTTTGTGACATGGAGTCCCAAAATCTATCATGAGGCGCGCGATGGCGCGCCTATCTTATTTCACTTGGGATTATTGAAAACCAGCTTGATGGTCCTGTTGTTTATATAAATACCATCCGTACTGAGCTATCAGGCAAACTTGTAACAGAAATAACGGGGTCGGTGTAAATATATTTCAGTTATTCGTTCTTACACTGATCCCAGTTATTCCAAAACATCTACCCTAGTTTCAGGGGTTGCGCCCCCCTCCGGATTTGTAGCGCGGTAGGGCGGAACCGTAAGTTGGAATAGCGATAGCGTTTTCCGACATGATATATACGATAACTTATATATCACCGATGTTCTGACAGAATGCGCTATTGCTTTTCCATCCTACGTTTTTAACGACTAAAAACTTTACCAAATTATTTGGGGTTTTAGGTAGAATACTGTCCACTAAGTCACCTAGCTCTATCCAAGAACAATAGAGAGATATTAAAAAATCAAGTTGGCTGACCCCTTGATATATGAAAGCAAACCGAGGGGGTGCTGGAACTGATAACCAATCCATTGCTGATTTTGAAGAGGATATGAGTAACAGCCTTTACAAAATATGGAACCGGATGTTATCTGGCAGTTATTTTCCTCCTCCCGTCAAGCGTGCAGAAATCCCTAAAGGAGAGGGAAAAATGAGACCGC
>JALSLW010000005.1 GCA_026988155.1 Methylomonas sp.
GTTAGGGCCTGGGTGATGAGCTGCATAAAACCACTGCGTTCTCCAATACGCATAATGCCCAGCCATAATGCCAGTACCCCGGTTAATCCCAGAGAAATTTCAAAAGCTGTTTTAGACAGACTGAACATGGCGGTCATTATCTGTGCAAATACCTGCTGATCACCTAGGAAAAGCAGTTTGAACAGCGCAGTGATGAAGGCGGCAAGGAAGAATAGAATCCAGATTATATTAAGCACTGAAATGAATACGCTATTTATAGAATAGGATGTATTCTAGATGAAATCAATTTTCTTTATGCAAAAAAAAGGCTGTGTCCGAAGCATTAGACACAGCCTTAATAAAAAAGGCTGTCTGTATACGTTCGAGGGAGAAAAGATACTTAGCTGACAGCCTTGGGCGTTATTATTGCAAAGAAAACAAAGAATAAAAGTGAGATTGCTCACATAACTATGAATAACCCCATCAGCTTAAGCCGCCAATTTTGGGTGAGCAGGCTGTCCTTAAAATGCACGGAAATTTGCTGATTCGATACAAGAGGTAGAGCCCGAATGGGTCATTGCAATTTTTTTAAATCTTAATTGCTTGTGCTATTGTTTTTTTGCAGGGATTGTCTATACTCAATTATCCCTTAAAGAGTAGCAGAGCTTAATATGAATATTTTATTTAAAAATATTCCCATAGGAACTACAGGCTATGATCTTGCCGAATTCATAGAATCTGAGTTCAATTTGGACAGTATTGAGAACAAGAAACTATCCATTACAGTCTGCTGTATTGAAATGATGGAAAGACAGGATCACTTTTGCCATCCTGTTAAACAATATGGCATAGTAAGGCTCTCTCCGCCTGACCTTGCAATAAAAGTGATAAGACGGCTAGATGGTCTCTTTTTTGATACGCTTAAAATATCTGTGAGGGAATATTATATTCGCTCTGTAAAAAACGATCCGAGACTTAATCTTATTGATGCGCCTGAAATGGATATGGAAAAAAGAATCAAAGATAGGCGAGAGCATTCTTTAATCTATTCAAGGCATATATAAGTTAATACCTAAGAACTAGCTCTTTTCCTTTTTGGGTCATTTCCAGGTGTTTCATAAAGTTCATGCCAAGCAATATTTCGTCACCAGCCATGTGGGGATTGATTGATGCACGGATATTAGTTAGTTTTATTGCCCCAATGCTAACTTGATCCAATCGCGTGCTGTACACAGTAATAGTGCCGTTGGCGGTTCTGCTCTGTGTAGGGAAACCCTTTTTCAGCTCTAGCTTATTGGCAATTTTTTCGGGTATGCTAATTAGCGTTGCACCTGTATCCAGCAGAAAAGTAACAGGCATATTGTTGATTTGGCCATTTACCACATAATGGCCGTAACGGTTCTGTTTTAGCCTGACTTCAGCAACATTGCTATTCCAATCGGCTGAAATATTCTGATTTGGGTTATTTTGTTGATCAAGATAATTATTGAAACTATAGGTTAGCAGAGCTAATAACAGCAGCCAGGCAATATAAATCATGCCTTGGCCTATTTTTGATGGCGTATCAGTAGTTTTCATCAGTTTTTTCTTGAACAAGAATCCAGGGTTTAATGACAACAGACCAGACTGATGTTTCGTTTTCGTACCACTGCAATGCCTGCTGGTCGGAAACAGGCGCTACTTTTTTTTCTTTGATCCATTGTTCAACCTGGACTTTATTATCCAAAGAGAACTGATAGGCAACTTCAACTAAATCAATACTAGAATCAACGGCAATGGCTAGGCCGCCTGCAAAAAAACGCTGCAGCTCATGCCAGGGTATTTGAGAAGTTTCTAAGTTTATTTCTTTTTTGCTCATTGAGTGATGATGTTGTTTAGGTGAACTGGTATTCTATAGCAATAATTATAGTACATACATACAAAGAGGATCTATCAATGGCATTGTTTGATGCATACAAAAAAAAATCTACCTTAAAGGCTGCAATTAAACAAACGGCTAAGGCTAGGAATGATAAAAGTACAAAATCAGATCAGCTATATGCGAGTGCCTACCAAGGTTTTGCAGATGTGGTTAAGGGTGATTTGATGACGGGAGAGGCTTTGTTTAATTGGGGTTTTGCATTATTGCATCAAGCTAAAGCCAAGAATGAAGAGGAAGGGGTTAAACTGTATCTGGATGCCATCTCTAAATTTACTTTTTGCCTGCTGATTACGCCTGATCATTTAGGAGCAGCCATTGATGGGGGGGTGGCATATATGGATTTAGCGCGTATTATGGAGGTTGATGCGAATGATGAGCTTTATGATTTGGCTGGTGAGTTTTTTGAAAATGCCGAAAGAATTCAGCGTGGCAGTGCTGCATACAATTTGGCCTGCATTTATGGTTTGCGTGGACAGGAGGGTGCGTGTTTAGAGGCGCTGGAACTGTCAAAAGAATGTGGCAGTTTGCCTAATGTTGAGGACATTGTTAATGATGCTGACCTACAGAAAATGAAAAAAACGGCTTGGTTTGTCAAATTTGTGGAAACTATTAAAGCAGGTCCTGAACCAGTCGTTATTGATGAGAGGGAAGTGGTTTACGATGTAGAAGGAAATGTCATCAATAAAAACAAGAAGAAAAAGCAATATGAAAATGAAGTTGATGGCGTTGTTTATGATGCGGAAGGCAATATTATTGAGCAGGTTGAGCCTGAGGAAATAGCCAAAATTGCTGAGAAAAATAGTGAAAAGCCAATAAAACCGGAGTCCAAAAAAAATGAAGAATAGGCAATTGCTTCAGGGACAAAACTATTTCGGTTTACAGGATTTTTCCCTAATTGATATAACATTTTTGTAAAATGGTACGGAGTTTTTCTAGTCCCATTTGTCTAGTGAGCATTATATTTCTTTCGGGAATATCCTCAGGATGAGGGTATGAATTTAATGCGCGTTCCAGACTTTCTTCTCTAATTAAGTGAAGCATAGGATAGGGTGAACGATTGGTGTAATTGGCAGGGTCCTTTGAGTTTTCACCGTCAAAACAATAGTCAGGATGAAAGCTCGCCAACTGATAAATGCCTTGATAGTGCTGGTCAGCTAAAAGTGATTCGGCAAGGGAAAGAAAATCGAGGTAATTGTCGAATTGGCTGAAATTATTAGGAAAAATAAGGAGCGTGGTTTCAATGTCCGTATTGCAGTCTAAATGCTGACATTCCTTAAAGACTGATTCCAGGCACTGTTCTAGCTTGTCAGACTTGACGACTGCATAATGAATGCTGCCACGATCATGTTCACGTTTTGCAAAGGGACAGATGCTGAAATTGATAATAAAGGATGTTAGCCAGGCTTCAGTGTGTTTCTTTATTTTATTTGAGGTCATGATCAAGTCGGGGCAAACCTTTGCGGCTGTCTTTTATATGGCGGTTGCCCGTATTATTGGAAGGGCAGTCACAGAGGTTGCCTCTACAGACAATAATCATGTTGAATTATTCTGCATCCAAAAATAATCAGGTATGGCTTTGTCCTTCTGCAATACGCTGTTCCCTTAGTTCTTTTGCATGTTCAACTTTAGAAAAAACCCTAAGAATATCAGTAGAAGAAAGGATTCCGACAAGTTTATCATCTTTAGTGACTGGAATTGCACCGACTTTATGTTCTGCCATTATGGCAGCGGCATCCGATGCTAAAGCATCAGGCTGGATAGATATAATGCCTCTGCGCATAATGTTTTGTACTTTTTTTGGCACTACATGTAGCTCAGTACCTGATTTATTGGCTTCAATCGCATTTGAATTGCTCTTAGGTCCAAGTGCTTTGTACATGTCTCTATCTGAAACCATGCCAACAACTTTTCCTTTTTCCACGACGGGCAAGTGCCTGACTTTTTCGTAGTGGATTAAGAAGAATACACGATCAATCAGGTCGTGTGGCTCAACAGTAAAGACATTTGAAGTCATCAATTCTTCAAACGCGCATAAAAACCCCCTCTTTCAATAAAAGTAACAGAGCTAAGAATAAGGAAAATGCGGGGTTTTTACAAGTGGGGAATCGTTTGAAAATAAAAGTATAGATTTGGAATCTGCTGATATAGGTGGCATGCTGTTGATTTGTAAAGAGACAAAATGTTTGGAGGAGAATGATGGAAGTCTTCTTTATTTTTTAGGGCTATTGCTTCATTTCTAATTGAGATAAAATGAACATTATTAAGTAAGTGTTTTAAGATACTTTCGAAGCGAGGGTTTAATAATTTCCGAATTTTGACTTGTCTTTTGCCTCCACAGAAGCACTAATAAAATGGTTGCGTAGTTTGCTATGCGCCCATTTTATTAGTGCTTCTGTGGAGACAAAATTCTTCGCCAAACTGTCGGGACTTATTAAACCCTCGCTTCTTAGGGGTGAGCATATCAAGTAGTATGCAAATCTTGAATCTTCTCTCCTGCTTGGCACTTGTCCGTTAATTTTTTTGGAGTTTTTATGCGTATTATTCTTTTGGGCAGCCCTGGATCAGGTAAAGGTACACAGGCACAATTTATCACTAAAAAATATGGGATCCCTCAGATTTCTACCGGAGATATGCTGCGCGCAGCAGTGAAGGCAGGAACTCCGCTTGGAGTAGAGGCTAAAAAAGTGATGGATGCGGGAGGTCTGGTTTCTGATGATATTATTTTAGGCTTGATTAAGGATCGTATTGCTCAGGAAGACTGTGCTAAAGGCTTTTTGTTAGATGGGTTTCCGCGTACCATTGCCCAGGCAGAAGGTTTGATGGCAATGCAGGTTGATGTAGACCATGTTATTGAAATTGCCGTTGAAGATGCCGAGATCATTAAACGTATGAGTGGAAGAAGAGTGCATCCGGCATCTGGCCGTACCTATCATATTGAATTTAATAAGCCTAAGCAGGAAGGGATTGATGATGAGACAGGTGACCCCCTTATTCAGCGTGATGATGATCAGGAAGATATTGTGAAAAAACGCCTGGCTGTTTATCATGAACAAACTAAACCTTTGATTGATTTTTATTCTGCAGAGGAGCAGCCTGCTAAATTTAGTTCTATAAATGGTGTGGGCAATGTCAGTGATATTAAAGAAAAGGTGTTTTCTGTTTTAGCCTAGTCGTTCGGTATTGTTGTATTGATGGGCAGTCTTGATTCAAAAGGCAGTCATTCCTCATTTTTACCGGGAATGACTTGCTATGGCTTTACCCTTCGATACAATGCTGATGAATTGTAAAAAAATCTGATTATTCTGCCTGACTCGTTTTCTGTGATAGACGTATTATGGTTTAGGCGGTTTTAACTGTTGTTGTATAGAGGTGTTTGAGTGTCAAAAAAAGTTGATGTAGCTGTTGTGGGCGCAACAGGTGCTGTTGGAGAGGCCATGTTGTCTATTTTGGAACAGCGAAATTTTCCTGTGGGCGAAGTGTATGCCTTGGCAAGCAGCCGTTCAGCTGGGAAGCGGATCCAATTTAAAGAACGTTCTTTAATTGTTGAAGAGCTGACTGAATTTGATTTTTCAAAAGTGCAAATTGGTCTGTTTTCTGCGGGCGCTTCAATTTCCAGAGAGTTTGCACCGAAAGCTGCTGGGGCTGGCTGTATTGTCATTGATAATACCTCAGAGTTTCGCTATGACGATGATATTCCTTTAATTGTACCTGAGGTGAATCCCGAAAAAATTTCAGGGTATCAGGCGCGAGGGATTATAGCTAACCCAAACTGTTCAACGATTCAGATGCTGGTTGCATTAAAGCCAATTTATGATGCTGTGGGCATTGACCGCATCAATGTCTGTACCTATCAGGCTGTTTCGGGTACGGGGAAGGAAGCAATAGAAGAGGTTGTGAAGCAGACGGCTCAGCTATTGAATGGCAAGCCCATTAAAACAGAAGTCTACCCTAAACAGATAGCGTTTAATGTATTGCCGCAAATTGATGTATTTATGGATAATGGCTACACCAAGGAAGAGATGAAAATGGTGTGGGAGACGCAAAAAATTTTTAATGACAAGTCTATCAAAGTAAACCCTACTGCAGTACGTGTGCCTGTGTTTTATGGACATTCGGAAGCAGTACATATTGAAACCAGGGAAAAGATTGATGTAGAAACTGTTCGGCAGCTATTGACTGATGCACCTGGTGTCACTGTGATGGATGAGCGGGTTGATGGCGGATACCCTACCGCTGTAACTGAGTCTTCGGGAAATGATGATGTTTTTGTGGGGCGCATTAGAGAGGATATTTCTCATCCGCAAGGGATTGATTTATGGGTGGTTGGCGATAATGTACGAAAAGGTGCAGCATTAAATAGCATTCAAATTGCAGAAGAGCTGGTAAAAAATTACATCTAGTCTAAGCTTAGAGATTATAAATGACTGTTTCAATTCTGCCGGATTGAGTAAGGTTTATTGGCTGTGCTCGTGTTTAATATTGCAAACTAGGCACTTCCTCAGTTTGCGGGAGTATTCATAAGCTGAAGACCCTATACGGTCATATAAATTTTGGAATTAACAAAAAACCTGGTTTTTAGGTTTTTTTACAGTTGGTTGTCTATTTTTTGGATGACTTAGTGAGGTTTTAGACTGTGGTAAAAAATTGTAAAGGAGATTGTTGTGCGCAATTTAACTAAAAGTATAGTGGCTATATCGTTACTGGTGCCAGTTAGCGCTTATCCATTAGGTATTGGTGATATTAAATTGCACTCTGCATTAAATCAGAAACTTGACGCTGAGATAGCATTGCTGGTTTCAGCCGGTGAAAGTGCTTCGGATATTACTGTCAGACTGGCACCTCCTGAAAAATTTGATGAAGCCGGTGTGCCCTGGAGTTATTTCCTTTCAAAAATAAAGTTTAAAGCAGTTACCCTTGCAAATGGCGCAACAGTTGTTAAATTGAGCTCGCATGAAGCGCTGAGAGAACCCTTTTTAGACTTTTTATTAGAGGTTACTTGGCCCACTGGTAGCTTGTACCGTGAATTTACTGTTTTGGTTGATCCGCCTGTTACGTATACCCAACCTGCTATACCCGTTATAAAGAAACCGAACCAGGCCGCAGTAAATAGTTTTGTTGCTAAACCTGAAAAGCAATCGAGAAGACGGTTAAGAAAATACGGACAGATAGTTGACGGTCAATATGGTCCGACAGGTAGAAATGATTATCTGTGGAAAGTGGCTAAAAAAACCAATGTCCATAGCGATATATCTGTTGAACAGATGATGATGGCTCTTTATGAGGCAAATCCTGGCGCATTTTATAAACCAAATGTTAATGCTTTGATGGCTGGGAAAACACTTAAAATTCCAGAAAAAAAAGCCATCCTTAAGCTATCTAAAAAGCAGGCTATAGCGGCCTATAAGCAACAAGACAATATTTGGCGGGGTCGGAGCACTGCAACACCTGAGAAGCCAATTGCCGATGAAATAGAAATTGCTACTCAGTTAGAGTTAGAGGCACCGGCTACTGATGAAATAGCGGGAACAGCTATCAGTGTCAATGTCAATGAAAATGATGTAGCAGCTAAGCATGGTGCTGATGCAAATGCGAAAAATTCTATTGCTGCATCCGGCTCAGAAGGGTTGACGTTGCAGGCTAGAATGGAAAAGCTTGAGCAGCAGTTGGTTATGATGCAAAAAATGCTTGCCCTAAAGGATGAGCAGATCGCAGTGCTGCAGAACAGTAAAAAAGGGCTGGCTGAGGCTGGTACCGAGCTTGAATCTGATAAAGAAAGTAAAAAAACGGCAGCAGAGATACAGACACAGCCTAAAAATACTAAGCCTGCTACAGTAAAACCGATAGTACAGCCCGCTGTTGAGAAAAAGGCAGTTAAAAAGAAAAAGGTGAAGCCTGTTATCACACAGCCAGAACCGCAGCCAGAGACTGACTACTGGTCATTGTTGCTAGGAGGTTCTGGAGTCGCTATTTTAGGTGTTTTAGGCTGGATGTGGTGGCGTAAAAGAAAAGATGACGAGGATTTAGATTCTGAAAGCATGTTTGCATCTGCAACTGAAATCAGTCTGCCAGACTCTTCTGAAGAAGAAATATCCATTCCCGTTGAGGATGACTTCTCAGACTATGATGTGGGTACAGTCGGTGAAAGTTCTTTTTTAAGTGCATTTACACCGAGTGACTTCGATGCTTTTGATGCTGATGAGACTGAAGTTGATCCCATTTCTGAAGCTGATGTTTATTTAGCTTATGGCCGATACCAGCAAGCTGAAGATTTAATGCGTCAGGCAATAAAGGATTATCCTGAAAGAGACGAATGCAAGCTGAAGCTGCTAGAAATATTTTATACTAATGAAAATACGAGCTCTTTTGAGGAGTATGTACAAGAGCTGATTAGCGAAGGAAAGCATGAGGATAAGGACTTTTGGGCAAAAGTTGCTGAAATGGGAGTTGAGCTGTCTCCCGGTTCTTCTTTATATGCTATGGATAAGGCAGCCTTAGATACAATTGATTTAGAACAGGAACCACAGTTAGAAAGTAAGACTGATCAAACTTTAGAAGACAGCCAGAGCGTTGCCGCTGAAGAAAATGCTCAGGAAATAGATTTTGATTTATCTGTTTTTGATGAAAGTGATGCTGCTCAGGGCGCAGTCAAGGAAGAGGTTAAGCAGGAGGCTGATGAAAATGTTCTCGATTTTGATTTAAGTGTCTTTGATATTGACGGATCTGAGGAAGATGCAAAAGCTGAAGTTAAAAGTGTTGAAGCTGAAGATGTAGAGACTATTGATTTTGATTTAAATTCGGTGGCTTTGAATGAACCTAGCGAGAAAGAGACAAAGGCTGATTCTGCGGAAATTGATTTAAGCACTGAATCCAGTGCTGATATTGATTTAGAAAGTTTTGAAATGTCATTAAATGATGAAAAGTCTGAAGAAAAAGCTGCAGATTCAGAAAGCATAGAAGATTTTGACTTTGATTTTGACACGCCGGTTTCGACAACAGAGCCAGTGACTGAATTAGATATGGGCGTCTCTGACCTAACTGATATGGATGAACTGGAAACAAAAATGGATTTAGCCAGAGCCTATATTGATATGGGAGACACTGAAGCCGCCAAAGATATTGTTGAAGAGGTTTTGGAAAAAGGCAATGATCAGCAAATAAAATCTGCTCAGGAGATCTTGGATCAGCTGAAATAAACTAAAGGAGATTATTGTTTATCTCTAGCTTGTTCAAATGCAGGGCGGTGAATATTATTTCATTAGACTGCCTGAAATGAACTACATTATTCTTCACATAAAAAGGCCCTGATAGGGCTTTTTTTATGTCTGTTAGAAATGGCTAAACCCCTCAGGGGTGATACAACTGATCGATAATAGATTGTTTTAGCTGACTAAAATAAGATATTTTATTTTTTAGCAAGGTGAAGTTGGTATGTATTGATTGCAGGTCACTCTCTAAAAAACTTGTTTCCAGATTATTGGCTAGAATTTGGAGGTCAAAAAAACCGCAGAAACTGACAGAACCATGAAGTTTATGGGTGGTTTCCTGTGCAATCCCCAACTCGTTAGACTTTAAAGCCTGTTCAATTGCAAGGGACTGGTCGGGCAGTTCAGTAAATAATTTATTAAATATAACGATAGCCAACGCTGTATCTCCGGATGTTCTCTGAAGTAGAGCTGTGGCATAATCAACGGTTTCAATCTCTTCTTTATTAAAGGTTTCGGATGTTTCTATGGTTGGACTTGGCATCCATAGATTTAACAGTTCATTCAGCTGTTCCATTAAAATTGGCTTAATCAGGCATTCATCAAATCCTGCTTCGATTAGTGTTTTTCGCTGGTGACTTTGTGTGTGGGCCGTAATTGCAATAACAGGTGTGTCCAAGTTAACAGAGCTTGGCTGTTTGATTACTTTAATAAGCTCTTGGCCGCTAAAATAGGGCATTTGCAAATCAAGTAAAATCAGATCATATTTATATTGCTTTAGGTAGACCAGAGCAGTTTTGCCATTTGCGGCCACGGTTATATTATTGCAATAGCTCTCTAGTTGAGATTGCAGCAAAAGCCGGTTGATTTTATTATCATCAGCTATAAAAATTGAGGCTGGCTTATCCATCTTACAATGAGTGTTGAGGATTTTGATTAACTAAAAGGTGTGAGGATTATTTACTTCCAGCTTCGTAATTGACCAGTTACTGAAGCTAAATATCGAATAGAAGCGTGAGAAAGAGAGCAATTTTTTATTGACTATTTAATTAAATACTAATATTCTTTATAAACTATCTCATGTTCAGCTGCTGATTTGCAATTGACAATCAAAGTTGTGCGAGTATGATCTGAAACTTATGAATGCATAATAACAATAACAGCGCATTCTAATTATAACGTATGAGGAAAAATTATGGCTCGAATAGTTGTCTTAGGTGCTGGCATTGGTGGTGTTCCGATGGCCTATGAAATGCAGGAATTGGTGGGTAAAAAACATGAGGTTATCAGTATTTCAGATTCACCTACTTTTCACTTTGTACCCTCCAACCCTTGGGTACCGCCTAAATGGCGTAAACCTGAAGATTTAAAGGTGCAGCTCGCTCCTGTTATGAAAAAGAAAGGGATTGAGTTCATTCAAAAAGAGGCGACTAAAGTCGATCCTGAAAATAACCAGATTCTGATGGCTGATGGCTCTGCTGTAGCTTACGATTATTTAGTGATTGCCACTGGTCCACGATTGGCATTTGACGAAGTGCCTGGGTTGGGGCCGGAAGGATACACTTCTTCGGTCTGTCATGTTGATCATGCTGAAATGGCTTCGAAAGATTGGGATGAATTTATGGAAAATCCTGGGCCAATTGTTGTTGGCGCAGTGCAGGGAGCTTCCTGTTTTGGCCCGGCTTATGAATACCTAATGATTTTGGAAACTGAATTGCGAAAAAGAAAGATTCGCGATCAGGTTCCAATGACCTTTGTAACATCTGAGCCCTATATTGGACATTTGGGGTTAGGAGGAGTTGGGGATACAAAAGGTCTGTTAGAAAGTGCTTTGCGTGATAAAACTGTCAAGTGGGTGACAAATGCTAAAGTAGATAAGATAGATGATGGCATGATGTATGTGACAGAAGTTGATGAAAATGCGGAGGAAAAGAAGAAGCATGAAATTCCCTTTAAGCATTCTATGATGCTTCCTGCATTTACAGGGATTGATGCCGTCAGAAACTCTGGTGCAGAAGGTTTGACTAATCCTCGTGGATTTGTTCTTGTCGATGAACATCAGCGAAACCCGACCTTTAAAAACATTTACTCTGTGGGCGTTTGCGTTGCGTTGCCTCCAGTAGAAAAAACACCTGTTCCTGTAGGGACACCAAAAACGGGTTATATGATTGAGTCAATGGTGACAGCTACGGCGCATAATATTAGAGATGAATTGGCAGGAAAAGAGCCTGCTGATATACCAAGTTTAAGTGCGCTATGCCTGGCTGATTTGGGTGATACTGGCGTAGCATTTTTAGCTGTGCCGCAAATACCACCTAGAAATACTACATGGTCCAGTCATGGGCGTTGGGTACATATGGCTAAAATTGGCTTTGAGAAATATTTTATGCGGAAAATAAGAAAAGGAATCAGTGAACCTTATTATGAAAAAATGATGCTTAAAATAATGGGCGTAGTTAGACTAAAGTAGGAGTTAAAATGACTATAGAACGATGGGTAATGGCTGTTGCCGGGGCCTTTATCTTTATTAGCGTTAATTTGGCTGTTTTTCATTCAATAAACTGGCTATGGTTTACGGGTTTCATTGGATTAAATCTGTTTCAATCTGCATTTACTGGGGTTTGCCCTTTAGCACTCATTCTAAAGAAATTCGGCGTTAAATCCGGGTGCGCATTTTAGTACTATTCTGATTTTTTAACGCTTAAAAATACATTAAAAAGGGGGTAAAGCCATAGCTTTACCCCCTTTTTTTTCGGCCAAGAAAATATTTTATTTTTTACTTTAATAGTGATATCTACCTTATTGTTTTAAAAAGGATATTTTTTTTCTGTATTGGCGTGTGAAATTATCAAATTGCACTATAATTCTATATTCAACAGATTTTTTATGATGACGTAAATTTGGCACTGTACTATATGATTGTTTTATATATTTGAATTATATGGCTATTGCTGACCTGGTCTTTATTTTGCTTAATTTAATATAGGTAACAATATGGCGGAAAACGAACAGCCTGAGGGAGAAGAGAAAAAGTCCTCAAAAAAAATTATTATTGTCGCAGTTGTTTTGTTGTTAGCAGGGGCAGGAGGCGGCTACTATTTTATGATGGGTAATGATTTCGAAGCTGATGGTGAGCAAGTTGAGGAGGTAGAAGAGGAAACAGAAGAAGAAATGGACGCTGCAAATGAAGAAATTTATTACGATATGGGGCAATCATTAATTGTCAATTTTCCAAAAGGTTCCGGAGCCAATTTGATACAGGTATCTGTATCTATTCTGGTAAAAGGGGCCGAGACAGTAGAAGCAATTAAGAAGCATGAACCAATGATACGTAATAATTTATTAATGGCAATAAGCGCTAAAGGCGCTAAAAATTTAAAAACTAAAGAAGGAAAGCAAGCGCTTCGTACAGCGATGCTGGATGAAGTGATAAAGGTTATGGAAAGAATGACAAAAAAGAATAAGGTAGAAAATATATTTTTTACTGCATTTGTAATGCAATGATTTTTGTAGAAAATAAAAAAACTGAATTAAATAGAGGTGCTTAAGATATGTCTACGGCAGATCTATTGTCACAAGATGAAATTGATGCCCTTTTACATGGTGTTGATGACGGGGATATAGAAACAGAAGAGATTGAAGAAGGAGGCGATGGTGAAGGTGCTAAAGGATATGACTTTAATAGCCAGGAGCGTATTGTTAGAGGCAGGATGCCCACTCTGGAGATGGTTAATGAACGGCTTGCCAGATATTTTAGAATCTCTCTATTTAATTTTCTTAGAAGGTCGGCAGAGATTTCTATTTCGGGCATACAGGTTTTAAAATTTTCCGAATATATTCAAAGCCTTTTTGTTCCCACTAATTTAAATGTGATCCGCTTTGCACCTTTAAGAGGACGGGCTCTAATTGTTATGGAACCCCGTTTAGTTTTTACTGCGGTAGATAATTTTTTTGGTGGCGGAGGGCAATTTTACAATAAAGTTGAAGGGCGGGAGTTTACGCCAACAGAAATGCGGGTTATTCGATTAATTATCGATTTGCTGTTCAAGGATTTAAAAGAGGCTTGGAAGCCAGTGATGGATCTTGAATTTGAATATATGGGCTCTGAGGTAAATCCTCAATTTGCAAACATTGTCAGTCCATCAGAAATTGTAGTCGTGTCTACCATTCATGTAGAGCTTGAAGGCGGCGGCGGTGACATTAATATAGCTATGCCCTATTCCATGATAGAACCTATTCGTGATTTGCTTGATGCGGTTGGAAGTGACAGAGGCGAAGTGGATGGACGCTGGCAGGAGAGTTTAAGAAAAGAGGTTTTACGCAGTGAGGTTTCATTAAATAGTTTATTGATTGAGAAGACTATGGCCATCAAAGACGTGATGGATTTTAAAAAAGGCGATGTTATTCCCATAGATATGCCTGAGACAGTGACCGTTCAGGCTGAAGATGTGTCTGTTTTTAAAGGTAAGGTTGGGCTGTCAGATGGCAATTATGCTATTCAGATAACAGAGAAATTAACTCAGGATTCAATGTAGAGGATTGGGGCTGATAATTAATATATAAGTATTTTAGAAGGGTTGAATAGCTTAAGGAAGTTGTTGAACTCTCTTAAGTTAAATTAACTTGGATACATAGTCATTAGGTAAAAGAATGAGTGAAGATGAAGAAGCGGTTGGCGATGACTGGGCAGAAGCAATGGAGGAACAGACAACTTCCGAAGCGGAGGGTGATGCCGACTGGGGAGATGCTTTAAAGGAACAGGGCGATGCAGAGAGCCCAGAGTCGGCTCAGTTTGATGAGTTAGAAGCTGATGGGAATTCGGAGCCTGTAAAGGCTGATGTTTCACCAGAAGATATCAAATTAGATGTAATTCTTGATGTGCCTGTAACGGTTTCAATGGAAATAGGACGAACGCAGGTTAACATTAGAAATTTATTACAGCTAAACCAGGGTTCTGTCATTGAGCTAGACAGGTTTGCGGGTGAGCCAATGGATGTTTTGGTGAATGGAACATTGATTGCTCACGGCGAAGTAGTAGTGGTGAATGATAAATTTGGCATTCGTTTAACAGATGTCATTAGTCCATCTGAGCGAGTAAAAAAATTAGGGTCGTAATTCCAGGGACTGAGCTTGAAATTTTTTAAACATAGCATCTTTTTTTTATTATTATCATTTTCTAGTATTTCTATGGCAATAGAGACGCAGTCAAAGCAGGCGGTCACCACGGTTTCATACACGCACGTGCTAAATTGGTCCATTGGTCTGGCTATTGTATTAGGCTTATTCTTTGCCTGTGTCTGGTTTATGAAAAAAATGGGAACACTGCCTGTTAATGCCAAAGATAACATGAAAGTGGTTGGTGGCTTATCACTGGGAATGCGTGAAAAACTGGTATTGGTTCAGGTAGGTGAAAAGCAATTGCTTTTGGGAATTACGCCTGGAAAGATAGAGAAACTGATGGTACTTGGAGATGAAGAAAACCTGTATCGGCAAAACAATTCTACAGGTGCTGAGAACGATTTTTCCAAAAAGCTTAAACAGATAATGTCTGGATCAGAAAATGAATAGGTTTTTTCTATTTGCAGGGCTTTTGATGTCGGCTACATCGGTCTGGGCGGTCCCCGGCATAGATGCCGTTACTGTTACCTCAAATCCTGACGGCAGTCAGAGCTATACTGTCACTATTCAGATTCTGGCATTAATGACATTGTTAACGGTATTGCCGTCGCTGTTATTAACCATGACATCATTTACCCGTATTATGATAGTTTTAGGTCTATTGCGTCAGGCAATTGGCACAGGACAGGCTCCTAGCAATCAAGTATTGCTGGGGCTCTCTCTGTTTTTAACTGTTTTTATTATGATGCCTGTTTTTGAAAAAGTTAATACGCAGGCTGTGCAGCCTTATATGGAAGAGAAAATTGATGTAACCACGGCACTGGAAAAGGCCTCTGCACCTTTAAGAAAGTTTATGATGAAACAGACCCGAGAGGCTGACTTGGAACTGTTTATGAGGATTTCAGGAAGAGATGATTTTCAAACAGTAGATGACGTACCTTTTTCGTTATTATTGCCAGCTTTTGTAACCAGTGAGCTTAAAACGGCATTTCAGATAGGGTTTTTAATCTTTTTACCTTTTTTAGTGATTGACCTTGTTGTTGCCAGTGTTTTAATGTCAATGGGGATGATGATGCTTTCCCCGATGATTATTTCTTTGCCCTTTAAAATTATGCTGTTCGTTTTAGCTGACGGCTGGTCGTTGGTTTTAGAAATGTTAGCTGCCAGCTTTTATATTTAGGTACATTTATGACGCCTGAAGTAATTTCAACCATTGCTCAAGATACTGTTTTAGTTGCCGTTAAGCTGATAGCCCCCATTTTACTATCTTCTTTGGCGATTGGACTGCTCGTGGCGATGTTTCAGGCCGCCACGCAAATTAATGAGCAGACATTAACCTTTATTCCTAAACTGGCAATGGTCATCATTGTTTTAATGCTGGCTGGCCCTTGGATGCTGCAAGTTATCATTGATTACTTTCAGGACTTAATGCATCAAATACCCGAGTTAATAGGCTGATCCAGTGAATTTCACTGAACAGGAGCTATTATCGCTGTTAGCGTCTTTTATTTGGCCGCTTATTCGCATTAGCTCAATGTTTATTTCCATACCTGTTTTCAGCGTTAAAGCATTGCCCGCAAAAATTAGAATGATCGCCGCAATGCTCATAACCCTTGTTATCGTTCCAGTATTGCCACAAACTCCAACGGTAGCAATATTCAGTTATCAGGGGTTTTTAGTGACTGCTCAGCAGGTTGTTATAGGTTTGTCAACTGGCTTCGTTCTGCAAATGGTTTTTGCTGTGATGCTGGTGGCAGGACAGGCTATTGCCTATAGCATGGGCTTAGGATTCGCATCTATGGTAGACCCTGCGACCGGGATTCAAGTACCTGTCATAGCGCAAGTATTTGTGATTTCTTCCAGTTTAATGTTTCTTGCCGTCAATGGACATTTGTTGGTAATCGAAATGCTAACGGCCAGCTTTACCACCTTGCCTATTGGCATTATCGGTTTTAGCTTAAATGATCTGTGGTCAATTATTGCCTGGAGCAGCCAAATGTTTTCAGCAGGGGTGTTATTGTCTATGCCTTTAATGGCCGCTCTTTTGTTCGTTAATATCAGTTTTGGCGTTGCTGCCAGAGCCGCGCCGCAGCTGCAAATTTTCAGTGTCGGTTTTCCTATCACTATTATGCTGGGCATGGTTTTAATTTGGGTTTCGCTAGCCAATACATTAGAAGGTTTTTCAGAGGTATTAACAAGTGGCTTTCAGCTGATCAGTCAGCTATTAAAAGTGTAGCCGGTGAAAAGCAATGGCTGATGATACAGGAGATAAAACAGAAGAACCCACCGAGAAGCGTCTTACCGACGCCAGAAAAAAAGGTCAGATTCCAAGATCAAAAGAACTGAATACTTTTGTTGCCTTGATGACTGCATCCGTCATGCTACTGTTTGTAGGTGATTCGATTGCCAAAGGCTTGGCTATATTAATGCAGCAGCAGTTCAGTTTAAGCCGGGAAGTTATTTTCGATCCAGCCAGCCCAGTGATTTATTTTAAGCAAGTGCTGTTAGACGGTTTACTGCTTATCGTTCCTTTAGTTATACCGCTAGTTCTAGCTGCTTTATTTACACCGATGATGATGGGGGGATGGAACTTCTCAATGGAGTCAATGAGCCCTAAATTTTCAAAAATGAATCCTTTTTCCGGATTGAAGAGGATGTTTGGCATGCAGGGCTTTGTTGAACTGTTAAAAGCTATCGTTAAGATTGCATTAGTTATGTTTGTTGCCAGCACCCTATTTGAAGCTTCTTTTGATCAATTTATGGGATTAAGCCGGCTATCTTTAAATGTTGCGGTGGCTAAGGCTTTAGATATGATTATGTTTGGCTTTCTGATTTTAAGCTCAACCTTAATATTGATTGTAGCTATTGATGTACCTTATCAGCTGTTCAGCAACAAAAAAAAATTAATGATGACTAAACAGGAGATTAAGGATGAATCGAAAGAGCAGGAAGGGAATCCGGAAATTAAAGGTCAAATTAGACGAAAACAGATGGAAATGTCACAGCAGAGAATGATGGATGAAGTTCCAAAAGCAGACGTGATAGTCACAAACCCTGCACATTTTGCAGTGGCTTTAAAATATGATCCGATGGGAAGCGGCGCGCCCACTGTTGTGGCAAAAGGAGTCGATTTGATTGCTGCCCAGATACGAAATATAGCGATGGGTGCCGATGTTCTTTTAGTGGCGGCACCTCCATTGGCAAGGGCCTTATATTATTCGACAGAACCGGGTGAAGAAATTCCTCAAGGGCTTTTTCTATCAGTTGCACAAATTTTAGCCTATGTCTTCCAGTTAAAAACCGCAACAGAAAATAGAACAGAAAAACCGGTATTTCCTAGAGATTTAAAAGTACCTGATGAATTTAGGCAGCAGTAAAGAAAAACCAAGCAATGGTAGAGACGTTGGAAACTGCGATTCTATGTCATTAACTGATTATTTATAAAAATATGGAACTAGCTAACATAGCGGAAAAACTTAAATCACTTTCCGGGGCAGGGCTAGGAGCGCCGCTCGTCATTGTCATGATCCTGTCAATGGTTGTGCTGCCTCTGCCTGCCTTTTTGCTGGATATGTTTTTTACCTTCAATATTGCATTTTCACTGATTATTTTATTGGTGGTTATCTATAACGTTAAACCACTGGAATTTTCAGTTTTCCCCTCTGTAATTTTAATTGCAACTTTGTTTAGGCTGGCTTTGAATGTTGCATCAACCCGAATTGTACTGTTAGAAGGACACAATGGCGGAGATGCCGCCGGAAAAGTGATTGAAGCCTTTGGTGCTTTTGTTATCGGCGGTAACTTTGCCGTTGGCCTAGTTGTTTTTGCAATTTTGGTTATTATTAACTTCGTGGTTGTTACCAAAGGTGCTGGACGAGTAGCGGAAGTTGGCGCCCGTTTTACTTTGGATGCGATGCCGGGTAAACAGATGGCGATTGATGCAGATTTAAACTCAGGACTAATTGATCAGGAC
This sequence comes from Methylomonas sp., assembly GCA_026988155.1. Lineage (GTDB taxonomy): Bacteria > Pseudomonadota > Gammaproteobacteria > Methylococcales > Methylomonadaceae > QPIN01. The sequence continues at coordinate 18,194 of JALSLW010000005.1, forward strand.
CAGGCCAGAGAGCGGCGGGCAGAAGTAGCCGCAGAAGCTGACTTTTATGGATCAATGGATGGAGCAAGCAAGTTTGTAAGAGGTGATGCAATTGCTGGGATTATCATATTGTTTGTCAATGTTATCGGCGGCCTGGCCATTGGTGTCGGTCAGCATGATATGAGCTTTGCAGATGCAGGTGAAGTCTATGTGCTGTTGACTATTGGTGATGGACTGGTTGCACAGATCCCCTCATTATTGCTTTCAACGGCTTCAGCTATTGTCGTAACCGGCGTGCGAGGGAGCAGTCAGAATGTTGGAGAACAGGTCGGTCTTCAGTTATTTGGCGATCCTAAGGCCTTAATTGTGACTGCAGTTATTATTGGTATGTTAGGTATTATTCCTGGCATGCCAAATCTGGTCTTTATTCTTTTGGCGGCCACCCTGCTAGGCAGTGCATATTTAATTGATCAGAAACAGAAAAAAGTTCAGGATGAAGAGCTGCAGCAAATGGCACAGGTACCTCAGCAGCAAGTATCAGCAGCTGAAGTTAAAGAGTTGGGCTGGGATGATGTGATGCCGGTTGATGTTATTGGGCTGGAAGTGGGCTATCGATTGATTCCTTTGGTTGATAAAAACCAGGGGGGGCAATTGATGACGCGGATTAAAGGTGTACGTAAAAAGCTATCACAGGAACTGGGGTTTTTAATCCCTTCCGTACATATTAAAGATAATTTAGATTTATCACCCACAACCTACAGGATTTCTTTAATGGGTGTGACAGTGGGTGAGGCTGAAATTAGGCCTGAAATGGAAATGGCTATCAATCCAGGCCAGGTATTTGGTACATTGCAGGGAGAGATTACTCAGGATCCGGCTTTTGGCTTGGAAGCTGTCTGGATAGAGGGCGGTCAGAAAGATCAGGCACAGACTCTGGGCTACACCGTTGTGGATGCAGGTACCGTGGTAGCAACGCATTTGAGTCATATTTTGCAAAACAATGCACATGAACTGTTTGGCTATGAAGAAGCTCAGAATATTATGGATAACCTGGCTAAAACAGCACCTAAACTGGTTGAAGATCTAGTGCCCAAAACGTTGCCTTTAGGTATCGTAGTCAAAGTATTGCAAAACTTATTGAGGGAAGGCGTTTCAATTAGAGATATTAGGACCATTGCCGAAACTTTGGCGGACTATGGAGCAAAAAGTCAAGATCCCGACATATTGACGTCGGCTTCCCGAGCCGCCTTGGGCCGGTCAATTGTCTATGAAATCAATGGGGTAAATGAAGAGTTTCCTGTTATAACTTTAGATCCTGAGTTGGAACAGTTATTGCATCAGTCATTGCAAACGGCAGGCGAAAATGGCGCTGGAATAGAGCCTGGTTTAGCTGAACAGATGCAGAAATCCTTGGAAGAGAGTTCTCAAAAAATGGAAATGGAAGGGCAGGTGGCGGTATTGCTGGTTTCTTCTTTTGTGCGTCCTTGGCTAGCCCGATTTGTCCGCCATTCAATTTCTGGGATGCATGTTCTGGCATATAATGAAATTCCTGAAGATCGTCAGATCAAAGTGGTTTCTACAGTCGGACAGCGTGAATAGCGCTAATAAATAGGAAAATAGGAACTACCCGATGAAGATTAAACGTTTTGTAGCAAAGGATATCCGTCAAGCCATGCGTATGGTTAAAGATGAGTTTGGTGCCGATGCAGTGATTATGTCAAACAAGTCAATTGATGAAGGCGTGGAAATTGTAGCCGCTAAAGATTTTGATGAGACAAGCATTCATAGCAAACTGAATTCACCGGCAACTTCATCAGTGTCGGTTAAGCCTAAGAAAAAAATTGAACTGGCTGATTTTGAGGCTGAAAAAAATAAATTGCATATTGTTAGCAGTTCAAGAAAAGTTGGTGTAGACGGCGTTGTAACTAAAAGGTCATTGCAACGCAGCATTGATCAATATGTTGGCTATGCAGAGAAAATTAATTTAGCGGGTGAAAGCAACAAACCTAAACCGGCCATAAAGAAAAGCCCAGTAGTGCAGCGGCCTGCCAGAGCAACAAAGCAGTTTAGCCCAGCATTAAGAGAAGAAATTAAGCTGCAATCTGAATCGGCGGCGCCAGAACAGTTTATGCAGGAAATGCGTAATGAAATAAAATCCCTAAAGTCGGCTTTGGATACTAAATTATCTGAAGTTTCATGGAGCCAGGGAACAAAAATAAATCCTGTGAGAATTGATCTGCTGCGTCGTTTGGCAGATATGGGTTTTTCAAAAAAACTGGCTACTAAAATAGCTAATAGACTGGACAGTCATAAGGATTCAGAGCTTGCTTTCGAAAAAGCAAAAGATATGCTGGCAAAAGTATTGCCAGCCATTGAAGATAATCTATTGGAAGAAGGCGGAGTTGTTGCCCTGGTCGGTCCTACCGGCGTGGGGAAAACAACAACTATTGCAAAGTTGGCCGCTCAATTTATTCTAAAGCATGGTGCCAATCAAGTTGCCTTGATTACCACAGATAATTATAGAATTGGTGCACATGAGCAACTATCGACTTATGGACGCTTGCTAGATGTGCCTGTTAGAGTCGCGGCCAATGCAGAAGAACTGCGCAGTCATATCAATAGTTTTAGCAATAAACGTCTTGTTCTGATAGATACAGCAGGTATGAGCCAGCGTGATATGCGTTTGGCAGAGCAGATTCAGACATTGCAGCAGGAAGATGTACCCATTAAGACCTATTTGGTTATGTCCGCAGCCACTCAGTACAAAGCAATGAATGAAATTATCAATTCATTTAAAGTATTTAACCCAGAATCCAGTATTTTGACTAAACTAGATGAAACAGTAGTACAAGGTTCGGCTTTGTCTGCAAGTATAGAACAGCAGCTGCCCATTTCTTTTATGACTAATGGGCAGCAAGTTCCTGAAGATATTTATTTTCCTGAGGCTTATAGCTTAATTGAGCAGTGTGCAGCAGGGGTAGATGAAGAAAATGACTATAATGAAGCTTTGAATTATGATGACTGGGTGGCAGAAGGCTATGCATAAGCCAGTTGATCAAGCGTCTGGGATACGAAAAATGAGACAAACAGCAGCAAAACCAGTTCGAGTTATTGCCGTTACCAGTGGTAAAGGCGGGGTTGGCAAGACAAATTTATCAGTCAATTTAGGTGTGGCACTTTCGCAAATGGGGCGCAGAGTCGCTTTGCTTGATGCTGATATGGGGTTGGCTAATGTTGATATTTTGCTAGGACTCTCTCCTCAATATAATTTATCTCATGTGTTGCAAAGTGAAAAATCACTGGAGGAAATTATGCTGATAGGACCGGCAGGTTTAAAAGTGATTCCTGCATCATCTGGCGTGCAGCAAATGTCCGAACTTTCTACTGTTGAGCAGGCTGGCGTGATAAGAGCATTTAGTGAAATAGATAAAAATCTTGACGTACTGATTGTTGATACCGCTGCCGGAATTTCTTCCAGCGTGGTCAATTTTGCCCGTGCATGTCAGGAAATTATCGTTGTGGTCTGTGATGAACCTACCTCGTTAACGGATGCCTATGCCTACATTAAACTGCTAAATCGTGATTATGGGTTAAACACCTTTCACGTTGTTGCCAATATGGTTCAGTCAATAGCGCATGGTCAGCAACTATTCAATAAATTAAGCAAGGTGACGGACAGCTATTTGGATGTTACTTTAAGTTACACAGGCGCGGTGCCTTTTGATGAATATTTGCGAAAGTCTGTACAAAAACAGACACCTGTCGTAGAAGCTTTTCCGCAAAGCAAGGCGGCTTTAGCAATGAAAAACCTAGCACTTAAAATAGATGGCTGGCCAATTAAAATACAGGCCGGAGGCTATTTGGAATTTTTTGTTGAACGAATGATTCAGTACAGTACACAAGAGGATGCCGCATGAGTGGAGCGGCAATGTATGCGACCACGATGAAAGCAGGAAACACTGATGACTTGGTGATCCAGCATTTGCCTTTGGTTAAACGCATTGCCTTTCACCTGATGGGGCGGCTTCCTGATACAGTGCAAGTGGATGACTTGATTCAGGCGGGAATGTTGGGGTTACTGGAAGCCGTAAAAAAATATGATGTATCTCAGGGCGCAAGTTTCGAAACGTATGCAGGGATCAGAATTAGAGGATCTATGCTTGATGAGGTCAGGCGCTCTGACTGGACCCCCCGATCGGTTCACAAAAAGTCGCGAATGGTTTCTGAAGCCATTAGAGAAATTGAAAATAAATTAGGCAGAGAAGCCAAAGACGCTGATATTGCCCAGCATTTAGGTGTTGATCTGGATGGCTATAATCAAATTTTGCAAGATTCGCTAGGCTGTAAAACCTTCAGTGTTGAAGAATTGTCGGAAACGGGTGATGCCGCTTTTCAAAATGCAGACATAATGGAAGGTGACCCTAGTAACCTGTTGGAACAGGATGGGTTTCAGCAGGCTCTGGCAAAAGCAATAATGAGTTTGCCAGAAAGAGAGCGTTTAGTCGTTTCACTTTATTATGATGAAGAATTCAACTTGCGTGAAATAGGCGAAGTATTAAATATCAGCGAATCTAGGGTTAGTCAGATAAGCAGTCAGGCCATGTTGAGGTTAAGATCAAGAATGACTGAATGGTCGGACAGAAAGGACGGCAATTAACCTTGAAATACTAGGATAATGTTCTATTGTTAATGTGTGTGGTGCATTAAAACCTCATTTTTAGAGGAACGGTTTAAATGCTAATTATTTAGATCGAAATGACAAATGAAAAATATGAATAGGTTGGAGATTATCCTTGGATAAAAATATGAAGGTTCTGGTTGTTGATGACTTTTCAACAATGAGACGAATAGTAAAAAATCTTTTGAGAGATCTTGGGTTTACTAATACTGTTGAGGCAGATGATGGCCAAACAGCTTTGCCTATTTTAGAAGCTGGCGGCATAGATTTTTTAGTCACTGATTGGAATATGCCCGGAATGACGGGCATTGATCTATTGAAAGCAGTCAGAGCAAATCCTGATTTAGTTGATCTTCCAGTGCTTATGGTAACGGCAGAAGCAAAAAGAGAACAGATCATCATGGCTGCTCAGGCTGGCGTAAATGGCTATGTTATCAAACCATTCACTGCGGCTACGCTGAAAGAGAAAATTGATAAAATATTTGAACGTATTGATGGTTAAGCCCAACCCGGGAGAATAAGCATGACGAATGATTTTCGTTTAGCTTTGGCCAAGGATTTGGTCATCGCGTTAGAGCAGGGAAATGAGCTGGAAGCAGATAAGGTGTTAGATAAAATAGCCGAGCAGAAAGAGAGCCAGCTATTTCAGGAGGTTGGGCAATTGACCCGGCAGCTCCATGACACCATGATTGGCTTTTCATTGGATTCAAAAATTACTGCAATGACAGAAAATGACATACCCGATGCAAAAGAGCGTCTGCAGTATGTTATTACCATGACAGAAGATGCCGCTAACAAGACCTTGAATGCAGTGGAGGATCTATTGCCCGTTTCTCAATCGCTTAATGAGCAGGCCGCCGAATTGTCAACAAAATGGGAACGTTTTTTAGACAAGGAAATGCCTTTTGATGAATTTAAAAGCATGAGTGCAGAAATTACTAGGCACTTCCAGCAATCCAAAGGCTCCTTGCTGCAAGTTCAAAATGGATTGAATGAAATTCTGATGGCACAGGGTTTCCAGGATATAACAGGACAAATTATCAAACGAGTCATAGAGTTGGTTCATGATTTGGAAACAAGTATGGTCGAATTGATTCGTCTAGCTGGCGGCGATAGGCAGAGCAGTGGGAAACAGGATAATGAGCATGAACTGCCCGGCCCTGTTGTTCCTGGTGTGGATGATAAGGCGGGTGATGTAGCATCTAATCAGGATGACGTAGATGACTTATTGTCAAGTTTAGGGTTCTAAGGAAACAATTATGGCAGTTGATCTAGAAGATGAAATTTTACAGGATTTTTTGGTTGAAGCAGGTGAAATTCTGGAATTGCTCGGTGAGCAATTGGTACAGCTAGAACAGTCACCGGAAGACTTTGAATTATTAAATGCAATCTTTCGGGGTTTTCATACCATTAAAGGCGGTGCAGGTTTTTTAGCACTAGATGCAATGGTTGGCGTCTGCCATAAAGCAGAAGATGTATTTGATGTTTTGCGGGAAGGTGAGCGCAAGGTTTCTGCAGAATTAATGGATGTGATTCTGGAAGTTGTTGATATTGTTAATGTGATGTTTGATCAGGTTAAGCAGGGGAATGACCCGGATTCAGCAGAAGAAGAACTGTTGAATAGACTGCAGGCTTATACTAGAGCAGGCGGTGGAGCTGTAGACGTTTCAGAACCAGAACCCATAGTAGCTGAGACAGCTGCAGTCGCTGAAGCACCTGTCTTGGCTGATGTTGTTGAACAGGAATTTGAGGCCATGCTGGATGATGTTTCAGATACCGGTGCCAGTGATGAGAATACTCAGGCAGATAGTGATGAAATTACAGAAGAAGAGTTTGATAATTTACTAGATGAATTGCACGGTAAAGGACAGTTTTCAGTGACAAGTCTAAAGGAGACTTCCGCCCCTCCCGAAGCTATTGCTAATTCGGGTGATATAACGGAACAGGAATTTGACAGCCTATTGGATGAGTTACATGGAAAAGGAAAATTTAAAGGTTCTGCAGCTAAGCCTGAACCGGTAGAGAAAGATCAGATTTCCACTGAGCCAGAAATCGTTAAACCTATAGAAACGCCAAAAGAAGCACCTAAAGCAGAAGCACCTGTCCTAAAGCAAGAGCCTGCTGCAAAGGTGGAGCCAGTTAAGCCTGAGGTCAAAAAAACTTCGCCCAGAAAAGCTGCCAAACCGGCTGCTGCTCAGGGCGAAACTACAGTTAGGGTGGATACCCATATTCTTGATGACATTATGAATATGGTTGGAGAACTGGTTTTAGTAAGAAACCGTTTTCAGACACTTAAAGCGTCAGCAGATGATTCAACTGAGCATATGGCCAAAGCGGTTGCCAACCTGGATGTGGTGACAGCTGATCTGCAATTGGCGGTAATGAAAACTCGAATGCAGCCCATAAAGAAAGTGTTTGGGCGTTTTCCCCGGGTTGTCAGGGATTTATCAAGAAGCCTGAAAAAAGAAATTAAATTGGAACTGGTGGGCGAAGAGACTGATTTAGATAAAAACTTAGTTGAAGCTTTAGCGGACCCACTGGTGCATTTAATCAGAAATGCAGTTGATCATGGCATTGAATCGCCTGATGACCGGTTAGCTACTGGGAAAACCAGAGAAGGACGGGTAGTTTTAAGTGCTTCTCAGGAAGGTGATCATATAATGCTATCCATTAAGGATGATGGTAAAGGCATGAACGCTGATCATTTGAGAGGGATTGTGGTTGATAAAGGTTTAATGGATGAAGAAACTGCAAGTCGGCTAGATGATAAGGAATGCTATAACTTGATCTTTATGCCAGGTTTTTCCACAAAAACTGAAATTTCAGATGTTTCAGGGCGTGGGGTAGGGATGGATGTGGTGAAAACCCGCATTACCCAGTTAAATGGAACGGTCGAAGTTGATTCTGTAGAAGGCATTGGAAGCACCATTATTATTAAAGTGCCTCTTACACTTGCCATTATGCCAACTTTGATGGTGGTACTGGGTGGTCAGGCATTTGCGCTGCCATTGGCAAGTGTTCTTGAAATATTGGATTTGGATTTAAGAAAAACAAATGTTGTTGATGGGCAAGCGGTCATTATGGTCAGAGAAAAGGCCTTGCCGGTATTTTTTCTTAGCGAATGGCTGGTTAACGATCCCTCTTATATTCTGGATAAACAGGTAACAGGACATGTTGTGGTGGTTAATGCCGGAGGAAGGCATATTGGTTTTGTGGTTGATAAGTTGATTGGTCAGGAGGAAGTCGTAATTAAGCCTCTGGGTGCAAAACTGCAGGGGATGGATGGCTTGGCAGGAGCGACCATCACAGGAGATGGCAAGATTGCACTGATTTTAGATGTACCAGGGCTGATGAATAGGTATGCGGCATAGAAACTTGGTTAGCTAGTTAGATAATTGGGAAACCTAGCATGCTTCTAAGTCCTTACTTCTAAG
>JALSLW010000006.1 GCA_026988155.1 Methylomonas sp.
CTTCTAAGTCCTTACTTCTAAGCAGAAAGTAATCTTAGAGAAAACAGGTTTATATGACGATTCGGGTTTTAATTGTTGACGATTCTAGGTTCATTTGCAATAGAATTCGCGAGATTCTGCAGCAGGAGTCTGATTTTAAGGTGGTTGGCATAGCCGCAAATGGAAAACAGGCTTTGCAGATGGCAGTTCAGCTAGAGCCTGATGTAATTACTATGGATATTGAAATGCCCATTATGGATGGCATTTCTGCAGTAAAGGAAATTATGGCCGAATGTCCTACCGCCATATTGATGTTTTCCGCTACTACCTATGCGGGGGCACAGGCAACATTGGATGCTCTAAGTGCAGGAGCAATTGATTTCTTGCCTAAACAGCTGAATGAAATAGATGGTGACAGGGAGATGGCAAAACGTTTGCTTAGGCGTCGAGTTCGCTTAGTTGCCTTGCAATCAAAAAGAATTAAATTGAAGTCAACGGCTGATGTCAGCACAGCTCACGTAGCCGCAAGGCTGCCTAAAAAAATTCCCCCTATCCATTTAGCGGATAAAAAAATTGAATTATTGGTGATCGTTGCTTCGACAGGCGGACCTGTTGCTATTCAAAAAGTTTTGAGCCAGCTGCCGGGCAATGGATCCTTTCCTATACTTATTGTTCAGCACATGCCGCATAATTTTACAGAAAGTTTTGCACAGAGGTTAAACCAGCTGTGTCATGTGACTGTAAAAGAAGCAGCCGATGGTGATATTTTAAAACCGGGAGAAGTATTGCTGGCTCCAGGCGGCAAGCAAATGCGGCTGGAAGCAATGACAGGAAAGAAAGCGGTTAGGATAACTGAAAAACAGGCAGGTGAAATATATAGCCCCTGTGCAGATATCACTTTAGCATCTATTGCGGATAAGTTTTCTGGCAATGTGCTGACAGTAGTTTTAACCGGTATGGGAGCCGATGGAAAAGAAGGTGCGGTTGCATTAAAGAAAAAAGGGTTTTCAATTTGGGCTCAGGATGAGGCGAGCAGTACTATTTATGGGATGCCAAAAGCTATTGCCGATGCAAATCTTGCCGATAAAATATATAGCCTTGATGCCATCGCTAACGAATTTAAAAAATTGAGATAATGGATATTTTAAGTGTTTTAGGTGTTTTCTTAGGCTTTATAGCAATCATAGGCGGCAATTTTTTAGAAGGCGGACAAATTGCCTCATTAATTAACATACCCGCATTAATTATTGTGTTTGGCGGAACTTTAGGAGCAACTTTTTTACACTTTCCAACCCGCACAGTTTTGCATAGCATTAAAATTTTATGGCTTATTGTAAACCCGAGAAAACACTTGCTGGAAAAACAAATTAAAAAAGTTGCAAAATGGAGTGCTTTAGCCAGAAAAGAAGGTTTGCTGGGACTGGAAGCTATTGCTGATCGAGAAACTGACCCCTTTGCCAAAAAAGGGTTGCAATTATTGGTGGATGGCAATGAACCTGAGGTTATTAGGGACTGTCTGGAAGTAGAGCTTAACACCATTGAACATAATGAAGTGCAGGCTGCAAAAGTGTATGAAGCGATGGGGGGCTATTCGCCAACAATAGGCATTATCGGTGCGGTTGTGGGACTGATACAGGTTATGCAGAATTTGGCCAATCCTGAATTATTGGGTTCTGGGATTGCAACGGCTTTTGTGGCTACAATTTATGGTGTGGGATTTGCCAATTTACTGTTTTTACCTATTGCAAATAAATTAAAATTGCAAGCCTATGCTTTACTGCAAGCTAAAGAACTGATGCTGGAAGGAATTACAGCTATAGCAGAAGGTGAGAACCCAAGAAATATAGAATTAAAGCTATCCGGCTATATTGCATAAAAAGGTAATTATCGATGGCACGAACACGGCGTAAGAAAAATTTATTTGATGAAGGTGATAACCATGAGCGCTGGCTGGTGTCGTATGCTGATTTTGTAACATTGCTTTTTGCATTTTTTGTGGTGATGTATTCAATTTCATCAGTTAATAATGAGAAGTATGAAACTTTGTCTGAGGCCCTAGGCAGTGCATTTTCTGGGGATCATGATGTGCAGAAAGTGGCTGATCCCATTCAGATAGGCGAAGTGACCCCAACTACCATCAAACCGATTATTCTTGAGAACCCGACCAAGGAAGAAATAGAAAAGAAAAGAGATTTGAGTGCAGAGATTTTAAAGGAAAGACGAGAATTGCAGTTAATCTCAGAACAGTTTGAAGATGTGCTGCAACCCTATATTGAAAATAAATTGGTTGAAGTTAAGCGCAATGATTTCTGGATTGAGCTGGAAATGAACAGTGAATTGCTGTTTTTAAGCGGCGAAGCCGAACTGTCCAGAAAAGCTATTCCAGTCCTTAAAAAAGTAGCCGAAGTTGTTAGGGCAATTCCAAATGCCATCAATATTGAGGGACATACCGATAATATGCCAATTGATACTGTCGAATTTCCCTCAAACTGGGATTTGTCTTCGGCAAGAGCAACCAGTGTAGTAAGGCAATTTGTTCAGAATGGGATTTCAGCAAAACGGTTGTCAGCAATTGGCTATGGAGAATTTCATCCTATTGCCGATAACAATAATGCAGAAGGTCGTTTTAAAAACCGGCGGGTTGTGCTGGTTTTAATGTCACAGGCTTTTGCTAGATACGGCATGAGCGACCAGCGCAGAGCTGAGATGTTAAATATTAAAAGTTCTGCTGATTCATCAAATTAATAGATTGATTAACCAACTATGAAAATATGGGCTGTATCAAATCAAAAAGGAGGGGTAGGAAAAACGACCACGGTTGTTTCTCTTGGCAGTCTATTATCTTCGTGGGGATTTAGAACGCTGCTGATAGATCTCGATCCGCATGGCTCCTTAACCAGCTATTTTAAAATTAACCCAGATGAAATAGAGGCTAGTGTCTATAACCTTTTTCATGATACTGGGCAGAAAAAAAACAATATTGATCCCAAGGCTTATATTACAGAAACAGGTTTTGATGGGCTATCTATTTTGCCTGCGTCTACCGCTATTGCGACTCTGGATAGGCAAGTAGCCTCTTTAGGAGGCATGGGCTTGGTGATTAGCAATGCGCTTAAAAAAATGGCAGATGATTATGACTATGTGATTATAGACAGCCCGCCTATGCTGGGCATATTAATGATCAATGCACTGGCTGCCTGCCAGCATATTATTATTCCTTCTCTATCAGAACATTTGGCTTTAAAAGGGCTGGAAAGGATGCTGCATACCATGCAGATGGTGTTTAAATCGCGAAAAAACCAGCCTAAATATACTATCGTGCCCACCATGTTTGATAAGCGAACTAAAGCAGCACGGGAAAGTTTGCTGCTGCTAAAGCAAAGCTACCCCAATAATCTCTGGGATTCAGTGATTCCGATAGATACAAAAATAAGGGATGCCAGTATTCAAGGTATTCCGGCCCCTCTTTATGAGCCGAAGTCAAAATCTGCTGAAGCTTATGCCAGTTTATTGGAACTGTTATTGCAAGAGAATACTCAGAATGACAAAAAAATGGCAGTAGGCTAATGCAAGCAGAAAAGTTTGTTCAACAGGTTGTGCATCAGGAAATAGCTTTAGATAGTTATTTGAGTACATTACTAGATGAAATTCCCAGTGATTTAGAGCTTGATCTTGCCGAAGAGGTAAAGATTGATTTAAAACCTGTTAAGCACGCAGAACCAATCGTTAAACCGGTAAAAAAAATAAAAACAGAGAAAGTGGCTGTCTCTGTTGCTGATACAGAAAAAAATATAGAAAAAACCGAGCCGCTGCACATGGCAAAGCCTCTTTCCGTTATGCCAGAATGGGCACAAAATGAGTTTCAGGCTCTATATTTTAGAGTGGGTAAGTTAATTTTGGCTGTGCCATTAACCGAGCTGTTACGGACGATAAAAATAGAAAAAACCCCTACCAATATACCGGGGCAGCCTTCATGGTTTATCGGGCTGCTTGATACACATGAGCAAAGGGTTGGCATTTTAGATACGGGACAGCTTATTTTTGGGAAATCAAGAGGCCAGCAAAGGGATCTGGAAAAGCAGCCTTTTCGAAGTATTTTGATTACTCATGATGGCAAATGGGGGCTGGCATGTGATGAAATACTGTCAATAGGGAAGCTTGAGCCAGGCAAAGTACGTTGGCGCACTTTGCGCAATAATAAGCCTTGGCTGATCGGTACGGTGATAGATGAATTAACAGCCATTATTGATATTAATCATTTGGTTCCTCATAGAAAATCCAGTTAAATTTTGGTTTTCTACTAAAATTAATAAATATATTTAAAAATTGGTGAGCAGGAAGAATGAGCGAAGATAATAAACAGAATGACCCCATTATGCAGTGGGTAACTTTTCGTCTAGGCGATGAAAAATATGGCATTAATGTTATGCAGGTACAGGAAGTATTGAGAATTACTGAAATTGCCCCTGTACCTGGTGCTCCTTCCTATGTTTTAGGCATTATTAATCTGCGGGGCAATGTCGTTACCGTGATTGATACACGTAACCGTTTTGGGTTGATGTCCAAGGAAACCGATGACGTTTCGCGAGTGGTCATTATTGAAACTGAAGAGCATATCATTGGCATTTTGGTTGATAGCGTTGCAGAAGTTGTTGAAATGCGAACATCTGAAATTGAGACTGCGCCGAATGTAGGCAATGAGGAAACCTCAAAATATATTCAGGGTGTAACCAGTCGGGATAATGAACTGCTTATTTTAGTAGATTTGAATAAATTTCTCAGTGATGAAGAAAAACAGGAAATGGATTTGTTTTAGAAAAATAGGCTGAGCTAGGTATCGTGAGCAACTGATTTTTCTTGGATTGTAGAAATAAGAGGTAAGCATGATCGAAATTAAGCCAGCACTGACCACAAACCCCATTAAAAAAATAACGAAAGTCATTCGCGAGCATCAAAAGCTACCCGAGAAAAAGCCGTCTCAAGCACATAAAAAACAAGGTGAGGGGGAGAATACTGACAGTTCAAATGACCAGGATCAACAGCATATTAATGAAATTGTTTAATGAATGAAATTTTATTGATTATTATCCTTATAGTTGCTGTTATATTCTGCGCATTCATCTGGCTTGTTTTCGAGCACAGAAGACTCAAAAAGAGATTGAATATTCTAAGCCGCTATATTGAGCAAAATAATAAAGATATTGCAGGGCTATGTTCAGCAGCTGTTTCAGTAGATGCAAGGCTATCAGACAGCCACGATCAGCTAAAGCAGATCGCAGAGAAAGTGACTGATTTTGAACAGTATGAGCAGCAGAGTAGCCAGCCCTATCACAATGAAATACAGCGAGTTCGTGAAGGTGCAAATGCAGAAGAGTTAATGCAGCAGTGCGGGTTGAGCCGGGATGAAGCGGTTTTACTGATTAGATTGCATGGTAACAATTGAAAAATCAGTTAGGGGTAATTGAGACTTTAGGAACGAGGGTTTAATAACTTTCGGAAGTTATTAAACCCTCGTTCCTTAGCCTTGTATAAAGAAACAAGGCTAAAGTATTTTAAACTAGGGAATCATTATTAGCTTCCAGTTGCCCTTTGATCAATCGTCGCCGCTAAATGCCGCTAACAGCTGCAGTAAACTCATAAACAGATTGTAGATTGAAACATATAATGAAACGGTTGCCATAATGTAATTGGTTTCACCGCCGTTAACAATGGCACTGGTCTCGTATAAAATTAGCCCTGACATCAATAGGACAAACATAGCAGATACCGCAAGCGATAAAGCTGGCATTGCGAAGAAGAACGAAGCTAGACCCGCCAAAAAGGCAACTAGAATGCCAACCATTAAGAATCCGCCTAAAAAGCTGAAATCTTTGCGAGTTGTTAAGGCATACCCAGAAAGCCCAAGAAAAATAACTCCAGTGCCACCTAAAGCGGTCATCACTAATTCGCTGCCGTTGGTATAGGCGTTAAGGTACATGTTTATAATGGGGCCTAAAGTTAAGCCCATAAACCCGGTTAAAGCAAATACGAAGACCAGCCCTAATGAACTGTTGCTGAATTTGCTGGTCAGAAAAAGCAGGCCAAAATAGCCGACCATAGTGATAATCATGCCAGGATGAGGTAGATTAAACACCATAGAAAGGCCAGCTGTTGCAGCACTGAAAAGCAGCGTCATGGACAAAAGCATGTAGGTGTTTCTCAGCATTTTATTTGTTGATAAAATGCCTTCTTCAGAACGTGAAGTAGCAGTCTGTAATCTCATTGTATTTTCCTTATGTGAATCAATAGTATAAAAGTTAGTTTTTAACGCTGGTAAGCTATGTCGACAACCTAATCTTACAAGAGTTTCATTGGTTTTGTAAGTATTTTTCAACAATACATAATAATGTGAACTATGACAAAAAAACCAACAGCACCTTATGAATTAATGGGGGGTGAAGCAGCAATATCAAGTTTAGTTGATAGATTTTATTTCTATATGGATACTTTGCCTGAGGTTCAAGGCATAAGAAAAATGCATGCGAAGAGCTTATCGAATGCTAAAGATAAATTATTTAAATTTTTATCGGGCTGGCTGGGAGGTCCTGATTTATTTGTACAGGAGTTTGGACACCCTATGTTGAGGCGGCGTCATTTGCCCTTCGCCATTGCCCAGTCAGAAAGAGATCAGTGGATGCTTTGCATGAATAAGGCAATGGCAGAAATGCAGATGGATGATAATTTGAGAAAGGCTTTACTGGACGCTTTGGATCATTTGGCAACACACATGATTAATCAATAAGGGAAGTAAATAAGATGGCATTATCCAGGCAGCTGTTACTGCTTATTTCAGTATTATTCTTAATGATTTTTAGTGTCAATTTTATTTTAAGCGTCAGTAATATAAGAGAATATCTGGAAGGGGAAGCTGAAGTACATGCACAGGATACAGCAACCTCTCTAGGGTTATCTTTAAGCCCTCATATGGCTGAAGAAACCGACCCGATCATTGAAACGATGATGAATGCCATTTTCGATATGGGCTATTATCAGGAAATAAAGTTAGTTAATGTAGAAAACCAGCCTTTAGTTACTCTAACCAATAAGACTATGGCAGAAGGCGTACCCGGCTGGTTTATAGAAGCACTGCCAATGAAAATCGCCAGTGCTGAAAGTGAAATAAGTTCAGGGTGGAATATCAAGGGTGTAGTGCATGTCACGCTTAACCCAGGCTATGCCTATCGTAAATTGTATGAGCAGGCAAAGAGCAGCCTGTATTATTCTCTGGCCACTTTTGCACTATCTATCATTTTGCTGCATATCCTATTGCGAGTTACTTTAGCCCCTCTAAAGAAAATTGATCAGATGGCCCTGAAGATTGCTGCCGGAAAATTTGAAACAATTGATCAGTTGCCCTGGACTACAGAAGTAAAAAATGTCACTACATCAATGAATATGATGTCAGCAAAAGTTGAAGCGGCAATTAAAAGCCTAAATGCAAAATTAGAGAGCATAGGGAAAAAATTGCTGCAGGATGATTTAACAGGACTTCCTAAAAAAAGCAGTTTTGAAACAGAAATGGAACATCTTTTTAGTGCAGAAAGCGATATTGAAGCCTATATTTTTGTGATAAAAATTGATGGTCTAAATGCTTTGGTTAAAGAGCTGGGAACTGATGCCATAGATGCCTTTATAAAAGACTTTTCTGAAGCTTTAACAGGTGTGGCTGAGAATAGTGGCAGGGGTGACATTTTTGTATACCGTTTTATTGGTTCTGAATTTGTATTATTAGTAAAACAGATAAATCATCAGCAAGTAGAATGGCTGGCAAAAAGGTTAAAACATTCTTTTGCAGAAGTAGGTGCAAAATATAAAAAACCAGATATAGCGCATATAGGAATAGTCCCTTTTAATCCTACTGGAACAATAGACAGCATTTTACTGGCTGGCAATGAGGCTTATGAGCAGGCTCAATTAATAGGTGCTAACAGCTTTTATATTCGGACAGGCGACGACCCTGCCAAAGATATAGCCGAATGGAAGTCTTTGGTTTTTAGCATTATTGATATGAAAAAGTATAGTGTTTCTTTCGTTGGCAGTATAAAAAGTTTTGAAACGGAGCAAATATTAATGGTAGATGCTTTTACCAGGGTGCTTGATAAAAAAGGAAAGCAGCTTTCTATAGCCACCTTTGTTTCCATAGCAGAAAAATTTGCAAAAATTATTGAATTGGATAAAGGCGTTATTTTAAAGGTGATTGAGCAGATAGAAAGAAAATCTATTGATTATGCTGTAGCCATTAATTTATCGACTAGAACCATTAAAAGCAGTGATTTTCGTTCATGGCTAGCTGAGCTTGTTCAGCAAAACCAGGTGATTTCTCGACAACTGGTATTCAGCCTTTCAGCCTATGCAGTAGCAAAAGATTTTTCTGCATATAAAGAGTTTATAGAGTTTGTTCATCAATTGAATGCGAGGGTGATGATTAAACGGTTTGAAACTCAGTCACTGTCTCCTGAACTGGCAAAAGAGTTAAATCCAGACTTTATACGTCTGGCGAGAGACTTAGCCCAAGGTGTTGCTACGGATAAAGGAAAAGCAGAGTTCGCTGAAACTATGAAGGATATTGGTGATTTATTGGATATCAGTATATTGGCTGAAAATGTTAATTCCGATGATGACTATATCAGAATAAAAACAATAGGAATTGCCGGCGCCAGCCGATAGCTGTTTAGAATGCTTTTAAACCTAATGCACTGGTTAGATGCTTTTCTGAAGCGTAGACGACTTATTATAGGTCTGTTCGGTCTATTGAGCGCTTTTTCGGTTTCTGCGGCATTTGTCATTAGTCTCGAGCTGTTGGCCGAAATTGAACGGAAACACGGTAAAGAGGCTTCAGTAAGAGTAGAGTATTGGCAGAAACTGATGCAGAATGCCAAATCATTGCCTGAAGCGGAAAAGCTAAAGCGCGTTAATGATTTTTTTAATCAGCAGATAAATTTTGTTGATGATATTTATCTATGGGGGGTTAATGATTATTGGGCAACACCTATGGAATTTCTGTTTGAAGGGGCTGGAGACTGCGAGGATTTTTCCATTGCCAAATATTTTACCTTGATAGAGCTGGGTGTTGAAGAAAAGAAAATGAGAATAACCTATGTGAAAGCTTTGGAATTAAATCAGGCACATATGGTTTTAACCTATTATTCAAACCCTCGTGCAGTGCCTATTGTTTTGGATAATTTAATACCTGATATAAAATTGGCAACTGAACGCATAGATTTACTGCCCGTATACAGTTTTAATGGATCTGGCCTGTGGCTGGCAAAATTTAAAGGACGAGGCAAAAGAGTCGGCGGGTCAGGCCGGTTAAGTTTGTGGACAGAACTTAAACAGCGAATGTTGAAGAACTTTATTACTGGGGAATAATTATAAAAAACTTAGCTTTTAGTTACAGTATTCGGCACAGTCAGCGAGCAAAAAAAACACGCATTATTGTGACTGCCGAAAAGATAGAGGTTGTTGCTCCTCTTCGTGTTTCAGAACGGAGAATACATGATTTTGTTAAATCAAAGCAAGACTGGATAGAAACCGCTGCCGACAAGGTTCTTAAGAGTACGCAGACAATAAAAAAATTGTCTCCTGAGAAGTACAGAGACGGCGTAAGTGTGCCATTTAAGGGGGAGCATAAAAAGGTACAGCTTGAATTTACTGCATCAACAAAAGTGAATGTAACATTTAATCAGCAATTTTTTACTGTTGAGCTGCCAGCAGATAGCATTCAGAAAAATAATCATCAGCTTATAAGGTTTGCATTAATAGACTGGATGAAAAGTCGGGCAGTTAAAGAGGTAAAAAGTATTATTGAAGAGTATGCTGATAAATATAATTTATATCCCAGGCGAATCAGAATAAAAACCCAGAAGAGCCGTTGGGGCAGCTGTGGCATTCATAATGACATTAACTTAAATTGGCTGTTGATGCTGACACCGCCAAAAGTAATGGAATATGTTGTTATTCATGAACTGTGTCATATACAGGAAAGAAATCATTCGGCCAATTTTTGGCTACTAGTTGAAAAGCACTGCCCTGATTATAAGAAGCACAGGCTCTGGCTAAAACAGAATGGGCAAAGTGTTATGCAAGGTCTGTAATGAAGTTTAATTTTAAAAAGACAGGCTTTTATCTGCTGATTGCTCTGGCTATTTTTTCAGGCCAATTCCTGATCAATCGTGGCTTGATAACAGGTAGGCCCCCTGTAATAAACCCGCAAACAATTTCTGGACAGGCCGCCATGGAAATAATTGATCAAGGGCCGGCAATAATTTATTTTTGGGCTGAATGGTGCGGTGTGTGCAAAATGATGCAGAATCCCGTAAGTAAAATTTCACAGGATTACCCTGTACTGACCGTTGCAGTTAAATCAGGCGACCAGAATGCTGTGCAAAAATATATAGATGAAAATGCGCTAAACTGGAAGGTGGTTAATGACCCTTTAGGTAAATTGGCAGAAAAATATCAGGTCAGAGGTGTGCCATCGCTTTTCTTTTTAAATAAAACTGGTGAAATCGGATTAACAGCTTCAGGTTATACCAGTGAGTTTGGATTAAGAATAAGAATGTGGCTAGTGAACAATTAACGGCAAGATAGCTGAAAATAATTCTCCCACCCAATTTGCGATGGCTTTTTGTTAGTGTTTGCTATGTAGTGCAGCAAACAGTATTTTTGTTCTCAATTTAGGAGTTATTTTTCCATGACTCTGTTGAGTTTGGAAGACGGTCAAAATCATCAATAATATGAACAGTATCGGACAGGGCATCCAGCCATTTCCACAAAATAAGATTCTGGTTTTGCTCTGTGCATCCAGGGGCAAAACTTCGGCATTGAATGCCAGAAAACCCTAAACCCTGTAATTTATCAGCTAATTTCCAAGTGGGCGGGTCTTTCTTTTGTGAAATCAGGTCTTCCCAGCCACATGCTAAATCTGCAGGGGACTGCTGTAGAAATTTTAGTGTATGAGGGCTATTCAAATCTGCAATATTGGCGATGTCAATTTCGTATGCAACCAGTGTCATAGGCTGCGGTTTAAATGGAAAACCTTGTTGAGCTTCCATCCATGCGGTCGTTAAATCTAGCGAAGTATAAAGGGCAGGGTTTCCCGGCCTGTTAAAACGGCCGCCATACCTTTTCGCTCCGTTTCCAGAAAGCGGATCGAAAGCCCACATGGGGTGATGTGCCCTATAGACAATGCCTGTAAATTGAAAGCCAGGTTTAGGCATACCCACCATCGGCAATACGGGAAAGGTAGTCTTTCACTGCTTTAGCTCTCCCTTCTTTAACTAAATCTTCGGCTGTTTTATCACCGAAAGAAGGGAGGGGCTGCGAGCGAAACCAGGCAAAAGCACGGCCTACACTGCCCGACCATTCTGCAACACGGTTAATTATTTCCACTGTGTCCCGTAATCTGGCTTGAGTTGCCTTGCTTTTAAGTCTTGCCGTTTTGGAAACGGAGTCTCGTGATAAGCCTGTGACTTCAGCAAGATCGACTTTAGTTATATGCAATGCTTTTGCTAGCGCAGTTGATGCAATTAAGCCGTCAGTATTGATAACAGTATGTAAGAAATCAATATTCATTGTTTTGCCCCATTATTTTTACCTAATATAGGTGGATTATAGGGGCTTTTCTAGAGATTGCAATCACTTCACTGTACTATATCTTAATTCGAAATCTAAGCATCTTCAAAAAAATCGGCACAATTCACTGGAATGATAAAGCTAAACACTGCACCGCCACCTATTGAGTTTTCCACCCAGATACGACCGTGATGACCGTCTATTATTTCTTTGCAAATTGCCAGCCCAAGCCCAGTGCCGCCAGCGCCTGATTTGGTTTTACTGCTTTGAATGAATTTATCAAATACATCCTCAAACTCGTTTTCAGGGATGCCGGGACCCTCATCCCGGATAATTAAACGGAGAGCGCTGCATAGCTGATGATCTTCTTTCCTGCGTCCGGTCGGCAGAGTATCTTTGACTATGGAGATAAAAATATTCTTGCCTTTAGGGGTGAATTTTATGGAATTAGACAGCAGGTTAGTGACGACCTGGCAGATTTTTGTCTGATCAAAAATGGCTTCTGTATGGCATTTATTGGGTGCTATATTTAAAGTGATTCCCTGTACGTGCATCTGTGCTTCCTGTTCTTTCGCACAAAGGTCAATTATTTCTGCAAGGTGGCCTTTTGCAAAATTAAATTCCATCTTTCCAGCTTCCAGTTTTGCCAGGTCCAGTAAATCATTTAACAGCGTCATCAGCCGATTTCCGCTCAGTGAAATCTTATTGAAATATTCACCTAGTTTAGCCGGCGGGACTGTCTCCAGCTTTTTAAGCCCAATGTTAGAAAAGCTTAAAATGGCATGCATGGGGGTGCGAAGTTCATGTGACATATTGGCAAGAAATTCAGATTTAGATTGATTGGCCTGTTCGGCAGTATTTTTAGCCGATTGCGCTTCGTTATTTGCCTGAGATAGCTGCTCATCATGCTGCTGAATTTTGTCTAGCATATTATTAAAACCGTTTATCAGCTCACCTAATTCATCGATGCCTTCCGCAGTAGCCCGCACAGAATAATCCTGACTTTTTGAGACTTTCTTCATCACACTTGCCAAATGCAGTACAGGGCGAGAGATATATTTTTGCAACTGATATGCCAGCAGATATGCGATTAAAAGGGTAATAAGCAATAGTCCGCCTATTAATAGTAATTGCTGAATAAAAGATTCATAAAGTTTATGTAGGCAGGCACGAAGATGAATACTGCCCACTACTCTATTTCCCACATGAATTTTCCGACTAATTTCTATAAAATCACTTCCATAGATGATTTTTTCTGATGCATTGGAGTAGTTTTTTGGTATTAGGGGTTTTAAATTTTCACGCGTTTTTATAAGAACGAGATAAAGGAAAGAGTGATTCATGGTTAAATCTGTTCTGTAGCTTGCAAACAGTTGACCGTTTGGAAAAAGAAGCTCAGCAGAAATAATTTGCTTCTCAGATTTTAATGCAGACAAAATCTCTTTAGCAGTCTCAGAGTCATTAAAAGCAAGAGACGCGCTGCTATTATTGCCTACTACCATAGCTAAAGTTGAAATCGAGTCTATTAACTGCTGATGTCTGGAGTGCCATTGTGTAGAGGCGATAATAATATATGCCGTTAGCAGCGCCATGGTACAAATAATCATTACTATATTGATTATCTTGAGATGTATAGGGGCATTTTTTAGAAAATCCAGCATCAATTGTTTTCCACTATATTGGCTAGCTCAAGTAATTTAGCGCTCGCCTTAAGACCTGTTTTTTCGAGGCGCTTGACATTTATGGTGGGACGTAACCGTTTATGGCTTCGAATAATGGCAATCATGCCTCCATTTTTTATAAACGCTTTATCATCACTCACGGTTAGAATGCTATTTTTCTCTAGCAGAGGAAGTGAGTCAATAAAGCGTGATTGATCGCTGTTATGAAAATATATTATCTGACAGTATTTTAGCTCTTCCTGATTGTTTATTTGCCTAAAGATAAACTTTCTTCCTCTGGAGCTTTCATTGACAATCACTTTTTTTAGCATGCTGATAACGGGAGTTTCAATCTGTAAAGCACAGAAGTGGAATTGTTTGGGGTGTTCGGAAAAAGCATTGTCAGGCCAGCGAATAAATTCAGCGAAATTGATTAAATAAACGGCTTTAACTTGATCTTCAGAAAATTTAGCACCATGTGCTGATTGGAGAGGGGTGGAAAATAAGGAAATCCAGAGCAGTATTTTGCCAACTCTTTGAGAATAATGCCTTATTAAGTAAGTCACAGCTTAAAACCTCAATTCCACAGTCAAATAGCCTTCACGTTCAATTTGCGTAGACTCGGGTGCTAAAACGGTTTGCCGATATTGATAGCGCTGTTTATGCAGCAGGTTTTTGCCAAATAGGCCAATATTCAGGTTTTTTGCCACTTCCCAATGCAAACCCACATCAAAATCTATATGACTTCCTATATTAGAGGCAGGAAGCTGATCCACATATCGGCCAATCAAATTTAATTTCAAATGCCGGCTTAGCTGATAGCTAGAACTTAGGTTTATTTGATGTTCTGGACTTTGTCCTTCAAAAGCTTCGGATAGAGCTTTGTTAGAAGAGAGAGAGTCATGGTGCAACTGTAAATCAAAAAAAGCATAGCTGGCGCGTAAATCCCATTTTTCACTCAGCCGCCAGTCAACAGCCATTTCAAATCCATAGGATTCCCCATAAAGCTTATTTTCAAACTTCATATTTAAAACTGCAACAGGAGCTGTTTGTGCAGGGAAGGTGATACCTGTCGGAGTAAAAGAACGTAGCTGGTCATAATCGTTATAAAAAGCAGTTAAGTCTACTGTCATATTGTCATAAGGCTGGAAACGGTAGCCCAGTTCATAGGCAATTAATTCTTCCGCATCATATCCTTTGTTACCGACTAAGGCAGCAACCACTCCTGGCTGAACGATCTTGTCCACAATAAAGACTGAGTCATGCTCTACTCTTGACGGGGAACGTACTGCACGGGAAACAGAAGCCCAGAGCAAATGGTCTTGGGCTGGTCTCCAGCGTAGACGGGCACTGGGCTGTATTTCAAGGCCAGAGTAGTCATTGTGTTCCAGCTTGCTGCCCAAAGTTAACCACAAAGTATCATTAATAAGGGTGACGTCATCTTGCAGGAATGCACTAAATAAATGGGCTTTCCTATTCTCGGGGCTCAAAATGGCAATGCTTTTCCTTAAGCTTTTCTCTGGACTTTCATCATACATAATACGATAGTTGGCACCGATCACCATATTATGTCCATTCCATGGGAAAAAATTATAGCGATAATCTAAATCAAGAGTATCCCGTTCTATTTCAGCCAGCCAGGAGTCCCGATAGCTGTAATCATAATAAAATTGCAGTTCATGACTGGACCCATCGGACTGTTGCTGTGTCCATCGGGTTAGTAAATTTCCGCCCCATACCCGGCTTGCTGAGTCTAGCGGTGCACTGAAGGGTGGTGTTACGGTTAGCTTTTTAACCCGCTCTCCCATATTGCCCTGGTATAAATCACCCTGTACAGTCAGCTGGTTATTTTCGTCAATCTGCCAGTCAACCCGAAAGCCGCCGCGCACATCATTCCAGCCATCAGTTGCTTTTGAGCCATTTTCAAATACAGCGTTATCCTGATTGCGGTATTTGCCATAAAGACGGTAAAAAACATTATCAGATAAACTGTCGCCATAACGTGCTTCCGCAATGCCATGTTCGGTTCCCAATGTACCTGATAGCAATGTTCCCTGGGTATCTTCGGCTTTCTTAGTGATAATGTTAATCACACCGTTTACCGCATTAGCACCCCAAACGGCGGCACCAGGTCCGCGAATAATTTCTATACGTTCAATATCTTCCAGTACAGTATCCTGAACATCCCAGTGAACGCCTGAAAACATTGGGGTGTAGACAGACCGTCCATCAATCATTACTAGTAGGCTGCTAGAAAATATATTGTTAAAACCACGAATGGTAATAGCCCATTTGTTAGCATCAACCTTTGCGACCTGCAATCCTGGAACCATGCGTAATGCTTCTGGAATACTGGTAGCCCCCATATTGCGGATGTCTTTTTGTGTGACGACATAGACGGCTGCCGCAATATTTGAGGCTTTTTGTGGTGTCTTTCCTGCGATAGTCACTTCTACATCCATCAATGCCTTTAGGCTTAACTCTTTAAGCAGCATAAGGTCAGTATCTTCTCCGGCTAGGACAGGAGCAGAAATCAAATGACTAAAAATGGATAGGCAGCTAATGCACGCTACTTTTTTGCTTAACATTTTCCGGCTTAAATATTAAAGAAATATTATTTAAGTATAGTATGAATCTCTAGTTTTTAAAGTATGGTTTTTTTTATTGTCAAAATATCTTGGCAGGCTTGATACGCATGACCTTAGATGTTATAAGTCTAGCAATCAAGTTAAATTTCTTTCTATAGAATTCATGCAAATAAAAAATAGTAAACAGATCCGGGCTAAAATTAATTGTTTTACTTTATCTATAGCATTATTTTTTTATAGCCTGTCAATAGTTCAGGCAGAAGACTGGATATACAAAGTACGCAAGGGCGATAATTTATGGAATTTGGCAGTTGATCATCTGATTGATACTTCTTATGCAGAGCGGGTCCAAAAATTGAATGCGATAACGGATCCTTGGCATCTTTTGTCAGGAAGTAATATAAGAATACCCAGCCAGTGGGTTAGGCATTATCCTGCCATTGTTAGAGTGCAAAACCTGCAAGGCAATGCCCAGATAGTGGACGATGGAGCTAAACAGCCGCATCAATTGAAAGTTGGAGATATGGTGATGCCGGGTGATACTGTCATTACAGATGAAGGCAGCACGCTGGTGCTTGATTTCCTTGATGATTCAACCATTATGCTGGGTGAAAATAGTCGGCTAAAAATTGATAAGCTGATGATTTTAGAAAATACTGGCATGTCAGAGTCTCAATTAAATCTTTTAAAAGGTCGGCTGGAGACCCAGGTGGCACCTTCTAAAGGAACTGCACGTCAATTCCAGATAAAAACGCCTGTAGCAGTAACCTCTGTCAGGGGGACGGATTATAGAGTCAGCGCTGAAAAGGGAGATTTATCCAAAACGGAAGTGGTAGGCGGAAAAGTCGCAGTTAAAGGTAACAGTTCTGATAAAAAAATTATGCTGCCAGTAGGTTTTGGAACCATTGCTGAAAAGGGTAAGGCGTTACTCCCGCCAATTAAATTATTGCCGGCCCCTGATATAAGCGAAATTCCAAAGCCTTTTGTTCAGGTACCCATACGATTCTCCTTGCCAGCACTTAAAAATAGGCATGGGTATCGTGTACAAATTGCAAAAACAGAATTTTTTAAGGATATACTATTTAATAAGAAAATTTATTCGTCCACTATTAAAGGCCCAGATTTAGCTGATGGTGATTACCATATTCGTATTCGTGGCTTTGATGCACGGGAGTTGGAAGGTTATAGCGCCCAAGATAAGATAACAATAAATGCAAAGCCTGAATCACCTTTTTTAGTCTTGCCAAAACAGGGGGAAGGCATACTATTGGAAGATCCTGTAGTATTTAACTGGTCACGCCAAAAGGATGTCAGTCACTATCATTTGCAGGTTTCCAATAGGCAGGACTTTTCTGAGCTGTTGTTTGATGCAGAAAAAATTGATGCGAACGAACTGGCAATGACAAAAACAATGGCTAAAGGCAAGTATTTTTGGCGCATAGCCGCTATAGATCAGGATGGCGATGGACCCTTTAGCGATGCCCAGATGTTTCGCCGAATTATGCCTGCACCGGAACTTGAAGCACCAGAAATTACAGATAATATGCTGACTTTTCGGTTTCGAAACGGCTTGCCTGGTCAGACGTATCATTTCCAAATGGCAGAGGAAGAAAGATTTAATAAACTGCTGGCTGATGAGCGCAATGACAAGCCAGAATTTATAATTCCCAGACCCAGCCAAGGCGGAGAATATTTTATTCGTATTCGGACAATTGATGCAGATGGGTTTGCTGGTCCCTTTGCTGTGCCACAGAGCATTGATGTGCCCTATGATTTTTCCTGGCTATTAACATTATTGCCACTGCTTGTTCTAATAGCACTATAAATGAGCCAATGCATGAGCTTACAGAAGCTAAAAAAACAACTGTCTTTTGATATAATTTTGGTTCTTTTTCTGGTCATATTGTCAGTACTGCTGAACCAGCTGCTACTTGCTAAAATACCCTTATTGCAGCGCTGGGATAATCTGTTTTATGATCTAGAGTCAACGGTTATAACAAGCCCAGCAGATAAAGATATCGTTATTGTAGCGATTGATGATGCCAGTTTAAAAAAAATTGGGCGCTGGCCCTGGTCACGTGCTATTCATGCCCATTTTATAGATCAGCTGACGGCTGTAGGGGTTAAAGCCGTTGCAATGGATATTTTATTTATCGACTCTGATATTAAGCATCCGGAAAATGATCAGTTATTAGCTTCGGCAATTCAGCGAAATGGACACGTCATTTTACCTGCATTGGTCAGCAAGCTTGGTGAATCGCTTATTATTACTAAACCGCTGCCGGAGATTGCTGAGGCAGCCAATCAGCTGGTTTACGTCAACATGCATTTTGATTCGCAAGGCATTGCCCGTCAATTCGAATTGCAGGTGGAGTTGGATGATGATATCTACCTGCCTGCAATGGCTTTGGCATTAAGCCGGCTATTGCCTGAGCATATTGAGCCGGAAAGTTTAACGGATCAGAATGAGGTATTGATTAAATTTTCCGGTCCCCCCGGGCATTTTCAGCATATTTCCTATGCAGATGTAATAGCAAGTAAAGAGATTCAAAAACAATTGGCGGGAAAGGCCATACTTATTGGTATTACTGCAACTGGGCTTGGCAGTCGTGTGGCTACTCCCGCATCAAAGAGTCAGCAGTTGATGTCAGGCATTGAATTTCAGGCCAATGCATTGGCTACTCTTAAGTCAGGAGGAATTATTCGGCCTCTTAAATGGCTGGCTTATACGCTTATTTCTTTATTTCTGATTGTTATTCCGGTTATTCTGTTTCATTTTTTAAGGCCATGTAATGCATTACTCCTGGTTTTTTGCTTTGCAGTATTGACAGTAGCATGCAGTGTTGTTTTGCTTAACAGTCTACAGCTTTGGTTTGCTCCTTTGCCAACGTTATTGTGCCTAATGCTTAGCTATCCATTATGGAGCCGGCAAAAGCTTGAGCAAATGGGGCAATCCTTATTTAAAGAACAGGCAAGAGCAGTTGCAACCTTAGATGCAATAGCCGATGCTGTTATTACAACAGATCAGAGAGACCGCATTGAGTTTATGAATCCGGCTGCAGAAAGACTGCTGGCTAGGTCATTAGCGGAAGTTAAACAGAAACCTTTCTCAAAAGTTTGTCAAATTGTAGAACAGACTGATTCTGTATTGCCGAATAGCCAGGTGATAGCTGAGGATGGGCAGCAGAAAAAAACACACGTTATCCGCAATCGAAATGGAGATGAATACAGCGTACAGATTTCAGGTAACTTAATCTATGATGAAAGTAAACGGCCGAGCGGCGTTGTTTATGCCCTTAATGATGTGACTGAAATTATTGACATCCATCGAAAAGTTTCTTTTATTGCCTCGCATGATGCTTTGACAGGTCTGCCCAATCGTGTTCTGCTGCAAGACCGTCTGGAACAGACCATTATATTGTCTAATAGGGAAAAACTGAGTTTTGCTGTTTTGTTTATTGACCTGGATGGCTTTAAGAGAATCAATGATGCAATGGGGCATGTTTCGGGAGATTTTTTATTGCAGGAAGTTGCGCACCGTCTTCGTAAGGTCATTAGAAAATCAGATACTATTTCACGCTGGGGAGGGGATGAGTTTGTTATATTGCTGGATAACCTGGCTTCACCCTCCAGTGCGGCGAATGTAGCGACTAAGATCATTCAGAGTTTATCAAGGCCTATTGCAATAAAAAATCAGCAGGTTATCGTTACACCCAGCATTGGCATCAGTTTGTATCCTGAGGATGGTGATCAGGCAAGTGTTCTTTTGGAAAAGTCTGATACGGCCATGTATAGCGTTAAAAAGAATGGACGAAATAGTTACTGCTTTTACTCGCATAAACTTGAAAGCCAGGCAAAAGAAAGACTGCTTTTAGAGACGGAGTTGCGCAGGGCTCTGGAATTAAATGAATTTGAAATACATTACCAGCCGCAAATAGATCTTATATCTAACGGCCTCATTGGCGCCGAAGCATTAATCAGATGGAATCACCCTGTAAAAGGTCTAGTTGCTCCCGGAGAGTTTATTCCGTTAGCCGAAGATACCGGTCTGATAGTTCCATTAGGAAAATGGGTTATAAAACAGGTGTGTTCACAGCTTCAATCATGGAAATCTCAAGGGTACCCGCTCATTAAAGTGGCCATTAATTTATCTGCACATCAGTTTACTCAGGAAGACCTGGTTAGTACAATCACTCGGGAAATAAAAAAGCATGGCTTAACTTCAGAATCAATACAGGTAGAAATCACTGAAAGCATGATGATTCAAGATATTAATCGAGTAATTAAGATTCTTGATGATTTAAAGTCTGCGGGTGTTTCAATTGCGGTTGATGATTTTGGCACAGGGTATTCCTCACTGGAATACTTGAAAAAGTTACCGATAGATAAGTTGAAAATTGATAAATCTTTTATTGATAGCGTGCTGCATAATAATGATGATGCCAGCATTGTACAGGCAGTGATTGCATTGGGACATAATATGAATATGCAGATAATCGCCGAAGGCGTGGAAACTGAGCAGCAGGCTCGGTTTTTAAAGGAATACAAGTGCGATTATGGGCAAGGCTATTTTTACAGCAGACCGCTTAATGCACAGAAAATGGAATTGCTGATAGAAAAATTTGAACCGTATAATAAGCATGCTTAAGAAATCAGCATGCTTTATATTTCCTAATGAGTAGCTGGAGCTGGGAACTCATTTTAGTATTATTGCGATATTTTATTTTCCGGTTGACTTGCTTTTATACCCAGCATCTTTAAGAACACCTTCACATTGCAATGTTGAACCTGAAAGATCAATAATATCTTTGGTTTCAGGGTTTTGCATAACGATAGGCGGGTTGCTTCCGCAAGCAGTTAGGACTAACAAATTAGAAATTATAATAAGTTTAAATAAGCGACTGGACATTCAGTATCTCCACAAAGTTTTATAGGTTTTACAGGGAAGGCATAAACATTTCAACTGTATATATCAAGATGTTTTTTATCTGCCGAGGCTTTCTGTTTGAATCTAAGCATGAGTGCTGTTGTTTTTTTCATTTAGATGCAATCAAAGTATTCTTATTTACGTCTAACCAGATGTGAACAATAATCCTGGAAAGATCAGTATGCCCTTTTAATTATTTATGTTAAGGGTATGGAAGGTCGATATGTCGATGGAAAAGATATATTGTTTGCATTGATTGAATAGTCATCTAAAAATTGTTTTACATCTCTTCATTGCATCAATAAATTGTTCTGTGTATCCTGCTTTAATATTCCAAAAATCGCAATAAACGACAGATGCAAATAAATTTAATTTCAGTGGGAAATAAAATGCCAGGCTGGGTGCTTCAGGGGTATGATGAATACTCTAAACGCATGCCTAAGGAATGCAGTTTGGTTTTAAAGGAAGTGCCCCCTGGAAAACGCGGAAAAAATAGCGATATAGCAAGAATTGTCAGAGATGAAGGAGAACGGATGATTCAGGCTATACCGGCAAAATCACATATTGTCACTTTAGATATTCCCGGAAAGCCCTGGACCACTCCAGATCTATCTGTGGCATTGAAAGAATGGATGGAAAGCGGGCAAAATGTCGCTTTGATGGTAGGCGGGCCAGAAGGTTTGGCTGATTCAGTTAGGGATATTGCCAGAGAATCATGGAGTTTATCTAAATTAACCTTTCCGCACCCTATTGTCAGAGTTTTGGTTGCAGAACAGCTGTATCGCGCATGGAGCATTTTAAACAACCACCCGTACCACCGATGAATAACAAAATTATTTTAGCGTCTGCATCTCCAAGGCGAAAGGAATTATTAGACCAAATAGGTGTCAGTTGTATTGTGCACCCGGTTGATATTGATGAAACCCCCAAAGTTGCAGAGCCTGCCCGGCAATATGTTAAAAGAGTCGCAGAAGAAAAATCTGCAGCTTGCCTAGGCCTGCTGGACTCAGCATTGCCGATATTGGCGGCGGATACCAGTGTGGTTGTTGATGGCCAAATTTTAGGAAAACCTGAAAATGAGGTGCACGGGATAGCTATGCTCCGGCAGCTGTCTGGTACAACGCATACTGTCTATAGCGCAGTTTCTTTTAGAGGCGCTGACCAGGCATTTCATCATCAGGCTTTGAGTGTTACAGAAGTAACATTTAGACATGTTGAAACAAGAGAGTTTGAAGCTTACTGGGAAACAGGAGAGCCTCAGGGAAAAGCGGGGGCTTATGCCATACAAGGATTAGCCAGTATTTTTGTCGAATCAATTAAAGGCAGTTTTTCAGGTGTTATGGGTCTGCCTTTATTTGAAACTGCAGCATTATTATCTAAGCAGGGAATAAAAGTTATTACATGAGTGAAGAAATTTTAATTAATGTTACACCCCCTGAAACACGCGTTGCTCTGATAGATAATGGCGTATTGCAGGAATTAATCATCGAGCGGGAACAACAGAAGGGGTTGGTTGGCAATATTTACAAAGGAGAAGTATGTAGAGTATTGCCAGGAATGCAAGCTGCTTTTGTAGACATAGGACTGGAACGGGCTGCGTTCCTTCATCTATCTGATTTTAGCAATATAGAATTAGAAAAAAAAGGCTCGGAAAATATTGAGCATTATCTGCGAGAAGGTCAGGCACTGGTTGTCCAGGTTACAAAAGACCCATTAGGCACTAAAGGTGCCAGACTTACCACGGAAATATCTATTCCCTCTCGGTTTCAAGTGTATATGCCCTATACAAAAAACTCAGGTGTTTCGCAAAGAATTGAATGCAGTAAGGAAAGAAGCCGGTTAAAGTCTTGTATTGAACAGTTTCAGGAAAAAAATGAAACGGGTGGCTTTATCGCCAGAACCGCCGCAGAATGTATGGAAGAAGCTGTCTTATTTTCTGATATGACTTTTCTGACTAAGTTGTGGGATGCCATTTCTGAAAAAATAGCAGCAGCGACAAGTAAAACTTTAGTCCATCAGGATCTGTCATTAAGTAGCCGAATATTGCGAGATTTTTTCACTGACAGCATTAAAAGAATAAGGATTGACTCTCGGGAAAGTTTTCAAAAACTGGTCGATTTTTCGACTGTGTTTGTGCCAGAAATCGTACCGGTCATAGAGCACTACACTGGTGACAGTCCTCTTTTTGATATCTACAATATTGAAGATGAAATAACAAAAGCTTTAGACAGAACGGTAAAGCTAAAATCCGGTGGACATTTGGTTTTTGATCAGACTGAAGCTATGACTACAGTTGATGTCAATACTGGCGGCTATGTGGGGGGGCGTAATCTGGAAGAGACTATTTTCAAAACTAATTTAGAAGCTGCTCAGACGATATGCAGGCAGCTTAGGCTGCGAAATCTAGGTGGCATTATCATTATTGATTTTATTGATATGCAGAGGGAAGAACATAAAAAACAGGTTCTAGATGCCTTGCAGCGCAATTTGGATAAAGACCCGGCAAAAAATAAAATAACTGAAGTTTCCGTGTTGGGTTTAGTTGAAATGACGCGCAAAAGAACGCGGGAAAGTTTAGAACATATTCTTTGTGAAACCTGCTGTACCTGCGACGGAAGAGGGATGTTAAAGACAGCTGAGTCGATGTGTCTGGAAATTTTCAGAGAAATTATTCGGGAGGTCAGGCAGTACAATGTACAGGATATTTTGGTTCTCGCTTCTAATGAAGTGGTAGAAATGCTGTTAGACGAAGAGGCGGGCATGCTGGCAGAACTGGAACTGTTTTTAGGCGTCAGCATAAAGTTTCGGGCAGAAGCTGAATATAGTCAGGAGCAGTACGACGTGGTTCTGCTGTAAAGCCGTTAGGTTAATGTTGGGAAATTGGCGTGATTCACAAGATTAAATCGGCTACGGTATATTTTTTTGTTAGTTTGCTGATAGTGTTTGCTGTTGGCATGAGCTTTATTCGGTTTTTTTTATTGGGTGTAGATGACTATAAAACCGAACTGGAAAGCAAGATTTATCAGCTGACTGAAATACCACTTAAAATTGGCAGTTTGGGTGCTAATATGCGTGGTTTTAGTCCCGAGATCGTGTTGAAAGATATTCATGTTTTAACGATAGATACCAGCAATAATTATCCCATTAAATTAGACGAACTGCGTTTAGGGATAGATTTGCTGGATTTAATGTTCACGCAGCAGGTTTTGCCTTCCAGCTGGATAACGTTCGTTGGCGTTAAATTATCCGTGGTACGTGAAGAAGATGGCAGTCTTTCGGTTGATGGACTGAATACGGCTAAATCTGGACAGCCATTTTGGCTATTGCAAGGAGGGCGATATGAAGTGCTTAAAAGTGAAATAACTTGGCTGGACAAACAGCGGCACGCTTCGCCCATTACTTTTGAGCATATTGATTTGCTGATAAAAAATAAGCCTGGTTCTGATACTCATGAAGTTCATTTGATTAGTCAATTACCGGCATCGCTTGGAAAATCCTTGCGGGTATCCATGATGATTCAGGGCAATTTTTTTAAAAGGGACAATCTTAATGGTTTAGTGTATATCAAAGGAGATGAGATACAGTTTTCCCAAGTGTTGACAGGCAAGAATCCGGCTGGATTAAGGCCCACGGCAGGAAATGGCGACTTTGAATTATGGAGCCAATGGGAAAAATCTGAAATTATTGCGTTAATAGGCAGTGTCCAGGCAAATAGCGTTAGCATTCAAAAGCAAAAAAAGATTTTTAAAATTGATCAATTGCAAACGGGTTTTAACGGTTTTAATCAGCAAAAAGGCTGGCAATTTGGGGTGACTGATTTTATTGCCAAAACAGACGGTAAGACTTGGCCTGCAGCAAACATTAATTTTTCGACCAATAAAGAAATGACTCAAATGGCTGCTTCAAGTACTTACTTGGATTTACAGGAATTTGTCGAGCTAGTTCAATTTATTGCGCCTTTAGATGATGAGCAAAAAAATATAATTTCAAAGCTGGACTTAAAGGGACAGCTAAAAGATTTTTCTGGCTTTATAAATACTGAAACGGAAGTCTATGCCATCAATGGTGTGTTTGAGAACTTTTTTGTTTCCTCTTTTGCTGATTTTCCGCAACTGGAAAATTTTACCGGAAGTATTCATGGTTCTAATAAAGAGGGTTTAATTGGCCTAAATACTCAGCAGGCTCATATTTTCTTTCCAAATCTTTTTAAAACGCCATTCCCAGTTAATGAGTTAACTGCTTTATTCAGCTGGCAACAGCAA
This sequence comes from Methylomonas sp., assembly GCA_026988155.1. Taxonomy (GTDB): domain Bacteria; phylum Pseudomonadota; class Gammaproteobacteria; order Methylococcales; family Methylomonadaceae; genus QPIN01. Next base: position 25,031 of record JALSLW010000006.1, read on the forward strand.
AAGGATAGTTGGCTGATTAAATCGAATAACTTGGTTTTGAATGTAAAAGATGCTGAATCTAAAAGTAAATTCAGCATAAAAATCCCTAACAATGAAGATTCTCCCTTTATTGATCTGCAGACTTCATTTTCCAAGTTGGATGATGTCAGTGCAATACCTGCATATTACCCCGTCAGCATCATGAAAAAAGATGCTTTGAACTGGCTGAATAATGCCTTTATATCGGGAAAAATTGAGCAGGGAGGATTGCTGGTTTATGGTTATCTCAATCAATTTCCCTTTCTTGACGGCCAAGGTGTATTTGAAGTAATTCTTGATGCTAAACAGGTGGAATTGCAAGCTGCACCTGACTGGCCACATCTAAAGAATGTTGATGCGGAGATTCTGTTCAAAAAAGACAGTTTAACGGTGACTGCAAACCGTGCCGAAGTTAATGGTATGAAGATCACCCATACCCTGGTTGAAATACCATCCTTTCAAAATAGCACATACCTTTTGGCAGAAGGGCAGGCGGTAGGTGATATTGCCAATGGCTTGACTTATTTGCAAAAAACTCCGCTCCATGGACTGGTTGATGGATTTATAGGTTTGGTAGATCCATCAGGTGCTTTAAAAATAGAGCTGGGTTTCAAGATTCCTTTGGCGAAAGGGAAGGAACCAAAGGTGAGTGGTGTTGCCCATTTAAAATCTGTAGCTCTAAATATTAAAGCTATTGATTTTAATGTATCCAAGGTGACTGGGGATTTAAGATTTACCGAGAAAGGGCTGTTTAGCAAAAAACTGGTAGCAAAAGCCTTAGGATACCCATTAACTGTTGAGGTGGATACTGAAGACTATAATACCTCCATTAGAATGACCGGAATAACAGATTTTAGTCAGTTGCAAAAACAGTTCAGTTTTTTGGATAGTGAATTGCTGGCTAAAGAGCCGATTAAAGGTGAAATAGATTATCAGGGTACGCTAGTTTTGCCAGCTAAAGAAAACAGCTCGGCATCACTGAATATTAGAACAAGTTTAGCAGGAGTGTCGGTAGACTTGCCTGGGTTGCTAAAGAAAAGTGCGATTCAGGAAAAACAGCTGAATCTGAGATTGACGTTAAATAATGACGACTTAATGCCAGTCAGCATAAATTATAATGATGATATAAAGCTAGCGATGATGGTTGATAAACCGCAAAGCAAAGTGCATTCAGCCCATATTGTTTATGGCAAGGGCAAGGCCATTCTGCCTAAGGGAAGTGACATAAGGGTTCAGGTTAAGCAGGATACTTTCGATATGACTGAGTGGACGGATCTATTGGGTCAAAGGAATAAGAATGATCTGCAGATTGGTCAGTTGCTGAATGAGATTAGTTTTACTACTAATAATTTACAATGGAAAAACCGGCAATATGGAGTGTTTGAAATAGCGATGAAGCGTTTTGGCCAGCAATGGCAGGGCGATTTGACCTGTCCAGCGGCCAAGGGAGCTTTCGTTATTCCGGTGGATCGAACGGATAACAATAAAATAAAGCTGGAAATGGCATACATAAACCTTTCTGAGTTAATGCAGATTGATTTTCAAAGTGATGAGGTTGGTACCGAAGATTTGCCGCTGATTGATGTTTTTAGTGATCATTTTTGGTGGGAAAATGTTAATTTAGGGTCTCTAAGCATTGAAACGGAACGAACTTTAACAGGAATTAGATTTAATCGAATTGATGTGATGGCAAATGATCATAAAATTGAGATGACTGCAGACTGGACAAAGCAGGATAAAGGCAGTGTTACTGATTTTCAGGGTACTTTGTTAGCTGATGATTTTGGTGCACTGCTTTCTGAATTTGGAATAACGGATGATATAAAGGAAGCCAATGCAACTGTTAAATTTTCAGGTCAATGGCCAAAAGCACCCTATCAATTTTCATTGGCTACTGTGGAGGCTGAGGTGGATATGCTGTTAAAGGACGGCAGGGTATCGAGCATTGAGCCAGGGCTGGGTCGTCTTTTAGGGCTTGTTGCAATGGATCAGTGGATTAAGCGGCTGACTTTTGATTTTGGCGATCTATTTAAAAAAGGTCTTAGCTTTAATGATATCAATGGAAGGTTTGTGGTCAGTAAAGGACGGGCTCACACTGCTGATTTATTAGTTGACGCTGTTCCAGCCAAAATTACAATTGCCGGTGAGACGGATCTGTTAACAAAGTCGCTGGACTATAGTGTCAGTGTCATACCAAAAAGTTCAGGAGCCATACCCATTGCTGGTACAATTGTTGGGAGAATTGCGGGAACGATTACCCAGGCAGTAACTGATGATTATAAAAAGGGCTATTTTTTTGGTTCAAAATATCATGTAACTGGGAAATGGGGCGATATAAAAGTAAAGGCTCTGCATGATCAGGATGGCATTTTTAACCAGACATGGATGGGGTTAACAGATTTTTTCCTGATGAAGCCTGAGCCTGCTGCAGAACAATAATTTAGACGAAAGATGAAAATATGAGTATATGTGCTGCCATTCAAATGGCATCTAGTCCAAATGTTGCTTCCAATTTATTGGAAGCTGGAAAATTGATATCTGAAGCGGCAAGTGCTGGTGCAAAGCTGATTGCCTTGCCAGAAAATTTTGCCATAATGGGCGAACATGAGCTAGACAAAGTTAAAGTAAGGGAGTCTGATGGTGAAGGGCCTATTCAGACATTTTTATCCGAAACGGCTAAAAAACATGCAGTTTGGCTGGTCGGAGGCACTATTCCGCTAGCGGCAGATGCAGATAACAAAGTCAGAGCTGCCTGTTTAGTCTATAACGATAAGGGCGAACGCGTTGTCCGCTATGACAAAGTACATTTGTTTGATGTCAGCGTTCCGGGGTCTGATGAAGAATATAGAGAATCTGATTCAATTGAAGAAGGTAGTGAGCCTATTGTTATAGACACTCCTTTTGGTCGGCTAGGCATTGCTGTTTGCTATGATTTGCGATTTCCTGAGTTTTTTAGAAAAATGCTGGAGCAAAAGGTAGAAATAGTTATTGTTCCTTCTGCCTTCACTGCAGAAACGGGGGCGGCGCATTGGGAAGTCTTGCTGCGGGCGAGAGCGATAGAAAACTTATGTTATATCATTGCACCCAATCAGGGCGGCTTTCATCTGAATGGGCGAAAAACATTCGGACATAGCATGATTGTTGACCCCTGGGGTGTAGTGCTAGACTGTCATAAAACTGGCGCAGGAGTTGTTAGCTGTGATGTGGATCTGGAGCGATTGGGGAAAGTGCGCAGTTCATTTCCTGTGTTAAATCATCGACGTTTTTTCTGTAAGTAGAGACCATGCAATCAAAAAACTATTGGCTGTTATTTTTATTGTCATTGCTGACAAGCGCTTGCTCGGAAGTTAAAAGTCCAAAATATAAAGATACCAGTGCGCTTGAAGCTCCGCCACAGATGAAAATTGTGGAAACACCAAAAGCACAGGCTGAAGAAAATGAGGAAGAACAAAAAAAAGGACTAGGAGAAATTGTTTCAATATCAGGATCTGCAGAACAGCCGATTATAAAGATCAAAAAAATGTTTGACCGGTCATGGAGTATTGTTGAACAGGCCTTGTCTTTAAATGAGATAGAAATAACAGATAGGAATAGAGATAAAGGCATTTTTTATCTTAAGTTTGATCCTGATAGCCAGTCAGCTAAAGATTCCGGTTTAATGGACAATATTACATTTTTCCTGTTTAAGGATGACTACGAAGAAGCGACTTACAAATTGACCGTAGTATGGCGCGAAAGTGATACCGAAGTCAGTGCAGAGCTTATTGATCAGACAGAAAATGACCTGTTAGACGATGGCGAAGATGATTATGAGTCCTCGACTGATTCAGGTGCGATGTTGATTAAGTTGCTATATAAAACAATTCGGGATGATTTGCCGATTGATTAAAAAAAATGCGTAGGAGGGGCTTCTTGCTGTGATTGTGACAGGGTCAAAAGAAATCGGGGCTAGCCCCTCTCACTATATTCCGTGCAAAGCATGGGAACGATATAACGAACCTTAAAAAATATAAATGTTAAACCAAGTAAAACAGTCAATATTAACGCCCTATGGCATGCAGGAAAAAGATATTGCTAAAATTATGGATAGTTTGCTCAGTGCGCCTGTTGATGATGCGGATATATATTTTCAGTCCAGTCATTTTGAATCCTGGGTACTGGAAGGCGGCATTGTCAAAGAAGGCTCCCACAGTATAGAAAAAGGCGCAGGTGTGCGTGTGGTGTCTGGCGAAAAGACTGGTTTTGCCTATAGTGACCGGATACAGCTTTCCGTATTGCTGGAAGCGGCAAAAAACGTGAAGGCAATTGCCAGACAGGGACAAAATGCTCAAACAAAACAGGGGAATTTGGCGAACCGAGTGGATTATTATCAGCCAATTAATCCTTTAAAGTCACTGGCAGACCAGGAGAAAATTGATCTATTGCGAAAAGTGGATATAGAAACCCGCAAGCTGGATAGCAGAATTGAAGAGGTGATAGTCAGTCTCGTCGGTGTGGATGAACAGATTTTGGTGGCAAATCAGGATGGTTCTTTAGTGGCTGATATTCGTCCTCTTACACGCATGAGCGTCTCAGTCATTCTGGAAGATAATGGCAGGCGAGAGCAGGGCAGTATGGGGGGCGGAGCCAGAACTGATTATGGCTACTTTTTAGATCAGAATAAAGCAATAGAATACGGTAAAGAAGCAGTAAGGCAGGCGGCAGTTAATCTGGAAGCTATTGATGCACCAGCTGGCAATATGACTGTTGTGCTGGGGCCTGGCTGGCCTGGCATTTTATTGCATGAGGCGATAGGGCATGGCTTGGAAGGTGATTTCAACCGTAAACAAACCTCGGCATTTAGTGGCAAGGTAGGCGAGCGGGTTGCATCGGAGCTCTGTACTATTGTGGATGACGGTACTTTGCAGGACAGGCGTGGTTCGTTAAGCATTGATGATGAAGGTGTGCCTTCAGAAAATACTGTGCTGATAGAAAAAGGCATTCTTAAAGGCTATATGCAAGACAAAATGAATGCTAGGCTGATGGGCGTTAAGTCTACAGGAAATGGAAGGCGGGAATCATACGCACATATTCCTATGCCTAGAATGACCAATACCTATATGCTGCCGGGTTCCCATGAACCGCAAGAAATAATTAAATCAGTCAAAAAAGGCCTATATGCTAAAAATTTTGGTGGTGGGCAAGTGGATATAACTTCAGGTAAATTTGTATTTTCAGCCAGCGAGGCTTATTTAATTGAAGATGGAAAAATTACTCGTCCAGTAAAAGGTGCGACTTTAATAGGCAATGGACCTGAGGTGTTGACAAAAGTATCCATGGTCGGCAATGATTTGGAGCTGGATGCAGGGGTAGGAACTTGTGGCAAGGAAGGTCAGAGCGTTCCTGTTGGTGTTGGTCAGCCGACAATAAAAATAGATGGCTTGACTGTGGGTGGGACGAGTGTTTAATAAATACGCAGTATTATCCATCAAGCCAAAGTTGTCAGCCCACTAGTAAAGAGAGTTATTGTGCAAAACCAAGAAGAAATTAGTAGATTAAAAAACCTTGTCCAGGATCTGCTGGACGAATCAAAAAAACAGGGTGCGAGCTCTGCAGAAGCTGGCTTAAATGTAGATAACGGGCTTTCTGTGAGTGCACGGTTAGGTGAGGTTGAAACCATTGAATACCATTGTGACCAAAACCTGGGAGTTACGGTGTATATGGGGCAAAAGAAAGGTTCTGCGAGCACAAATGATTTTTCCGGTGAGTCAATTAAAGAAACGGTTAAAGCTGCCTGTAGCATTGCCAGTTTTTCCAGTAAAGATGAATATGCCGGTTTACCTGATAAAGCAAGTTTAGCAACTGAATTTCCAGAGCTGGATCGAGATTACCCCTGGAATATTGATGCAGAAGAAGCCATTGGGCTAGCGGTAGAATGTGAAGATGTCGCACGTTCATATCATGCAGAAATCAATAATTCTGAAGGTGCATCAATTAATAGCCACCAGGGAATCAGTGTTTTAGGCAATAGCCTGGGTTTTTTGCAAGGCTATTCGTCAACTCGCCATTCAATTAGCTGTTCTGTGTTAGGCGAGAGAGATGGAGAAATGCAACGGGACTATTGGTATAGCGTTTCCAGAAATGCGGATAAGCTAGAGTCTGCTAAGGCGATAGGTATAAAGGCGGCTGAACGTACCATAAGCCGTTTAGGGTCGAGAACTCTATCTACGCGCCAATGTCCTGTATTATATTCAGCAGAAGTGGCTTCCGGACTGATGGGTTCGCTAGTCAGTGCAATCAGTGGCGGAAGTCTATACCGAAAATCAAGTTTTTTACTTGATGCTCTGGATACAAAAGTTTTTCCAGAATTTATCCATATCCATGAACAGCCGCATTTAAAAATGGCGCTGGGCAGTGCAAATTATGATTCTGAAGGGGTGGCAACAGTCGCCAGAGATATAGTCACTGATGGGGTGCTGAAAGGCTATGTATTAAGTAGCTATTCTGCACGAAAGCTAGGTATGCAAACTACGGGCAATGCCGGCGGCGTGCATAATTTAATCGTTGATGCTGGTGAAAATGATTTTTCAGCGATGCTTAAGCTGATGGATACAGGTCTGTTGGTGACAGAACTTATGGGGCAGGGCATTAATAGAGTTACAGGTGATTACTCGCGAGGAGCCTCTGGTTTTTGGGTGGAAAATGGACAGATTCAATATCCGGTAGATGAAATTACCATTGCTGGAAATTTAAAGGATATGTATAAAAATATCGTTTCTGTTGGCAATGATGTTGATTGCCGAGGAAATATTAGGACAGGGTCTATACTGGTGGAACAGATGTCGATTGCTGGGGAATAGTACTATCATATCCCCCTCAATCTTTCTTTGGAGAAGAAGGATTGAGGAGGGCTTTTATAAAATGCAATCTAATATTACGTGATAGCATATCTGATATTTTTCCTACAGCCCTTCCCAAGGCTCATATAGCCCAGTGACATCAACACCAAACATATCCAGTACACGCCCTACACCTTCATCAACCATTGCCGTAATGGAATTGGATTTGCTATAAAAGGCGGGCATGGGCGGGAATATGATGCCGCCCATTTCGGTAACACTGGCCATATTTCGAATATGCGCAAGATTTAAAGGGGTTTCTCTAGGCATAATCACTAATCTTCTGCGTTCCTTTAACGCTACATCAGCAGAACGGGTAATCAGGTTATCGCCAAAACCGTGAGCAACAGCCGATAAGGTTTTCATTGAACAGGGTGCAATAATAACGCCCTCTGTTTTAAATGAACCGCTGGCTATGCTGGCGGCAATATCATTTACTCCATGTACAACATCGGCTAGTTCATATAAGGCAGAACGCTCCATTTCCATTTCGTATTTTAAATTAATTAAACCGGAAGATGAAATAACCAGATGAGACTCCCATTGCTGCTGTTTCTGTAATACTTGCAGCACTCTCACGCCATAAATGGCACCCGTTGCCCCTGTCATTGCGATGACTAACCGTTTTTTTTGCATCATTTGACTATTCTGTCCGTCGCATCAACCAGTGCATCAATCATTTCTTCACCGCTGGCAATATGTCCGGCATTGGGCAAAACAATATATTCAGCTTGAGGCAGTGCTTTATGCAAGCTCAGACCTGCTTCCATTGGGCAAACCAAATCATTGCGTCCATGAATAATAATGGTGGGAATGTTTTGTAAAAGATAACAGTCCTGTATAACCTGGTTCTCTGCAATAAAATATTTATTTACGGCATAATGCATTTCCATCTGCACCTGCTGTACCATTTTTTCGGTTACATGCACTGGCTTGCTATGGTCCTCCTGATAATCCTGCAAGAGAGCCACTTGTCCGCCCCATGCCATCCAGGCATATGCAGCACGTCTTTGGCTTATTTCATCCTGCCCAAAAATAACATCATACAGGCCTTTAATCCAATCAGCTCTGCCATACTCGGGGATGCAGCCAATTAATTGCTGCCATTTTTCTGGATAAATACGGCCAGCACCTTCTTTGGCAAACCAGTCGAGGTCTTTTTTCCTTGCTAAGAAAACACCGCGAATTATCATGCCCAGAACGCAAGCGGAATGCTGCTGCGCATAAAGCAGCGCCAATGTACTTCCCCATGAGCCACTGAATAACAGCCATTGTTTAATATTAAGCTGTCGTCTGATCCGTTCCATATCATCAATTAAATCTTGCGTAGTGTTGTGCTCAATCTCGCCAAAAGGTAAAGACTGCCCACTGCCCCGCTGATCCATCAGGATAATATGGTATTTTTTTGGATTAAAAAACTGTCGGTGTTTTGGCTGAGTGCCAGAACAGGGACCGCCATGAAGGAAAATAACAGGGATGCCCTGTGGATTTCCAGACCGTTCAACATAAATGGAATGCTGGCTATTTGTCTTCAGAAAGAAGGAGTCAAAGGGTTCTATTTCAGGGTAAAGGCGTTTCATTGCATCCTAATGTATTTATTAAATCGTAACATGTTTTCTTTGTTTTTCGTTTGCATTGGTTGAGATGGAGTTATCTATCAAGTTTGCTTCAGTCTATCATTTAATTAGTTACAGTCGAACTTAGCGATCAACTGATTTTTTTGGGTTTATGCGCAGAGCTGAATTAGCCTCCGCAGATTTAACTTTAGCAAGCATTGCAGTTACTTTATTAACCTTTTCAGTATTTCTAATAGAGCTGAAAACGGCAATAGATCTTTTAAAATAGTTTAAAGTACGCTGCCAGTCACTCTGTTTCTCATAAAGCATACCTATTTCCAAAAGGGTTGCCGCAATGTCAGAGCGGGATAGGTTTTTTTTATAGATTTTCAGGGCCTGCTGTAAGTTCGCAGTAGATTTTTCATAATCGCCTTGCTGCAATAATAATCTGGATTGGAAGCGGAGCAGCCTTGCTTCTAAGGCGGTATTTTTATTAGCTGATTTTTTTAGGGCATTGCCATAACGCAAGGTCCAGAGTGATTCTTTGTTCTTTTGCTGAAAAGCTATTTCTGTCCGAATGGCAATTGCAGCTAGCTGAATGGCATTGATTCCGGTTATCGCTATTTCATCTTTAAACTCGGGCAATAGATCATTTAAAAAATGGATTGTCTTGATCATTTGTTTTTGCTGCAGTGCCATTAATGCATTTAGCAAGGCAATTCGGGACTGGTAGCTTTTCAACCCATCTGTTTGCACAATATCTGTCGCCAGCGTTAAATGCCTTTGCGCAACTTGGCTGTCATGCTTGGCCAAGGCAACTTCAACTAAGTTTATATGGGTGATGAGAGTGTCTGTTCTGTTATCTATACTTTGGTAAAGAGCTAATGCTTGATTGAAAAGCCGTTGGGCTCTAATCCAGTTTTCTTCATCATAGGCCTGCATAGCATCAGCTGAATAGTTCTCAGCATTTAGCATTAGAGTCGGTTTATTAACTGAATTGCCGCCGCAGCTGCTAACAGCAAGACACAATAAAAATAAATATACTCTATTCATAACTTGATTGCGGAGCTATCAATTGCTTGGCTGCAGGGGTTGAGCTGTTTTTAGACAATGGCCATGTATTTTGAACGCTATCGAGCAGCTGTCCTGTTTTGGACAATGTTCGCTTTGTATCTAAACCTATGCCGGGTATATCTTGAAGCTCTTCATTGATTAAGGACAATGCTGATTTTGCCTGCATAACAATTGCATTGAGTTCTTTGATCATTTCAGGAAGGCTTTGAGAGGCACTGCTTAAGTCGTGAGTCATATGCTTGGCATCCAGCAAAATAGGCTGAAGCTGAATGAGCCTTTGTTTGGCAATGCTAATAATGCCTTCAGCTTCTGACAATATTTTTGCTCCTGAATTTACAACGACTTTTAGTTCTTTCTCGACTTTCTGGTCGAATACCGCAGCGCCTAAAACACCATGTCCAGTTGCAATTTGGGCAATAATTCCATGTATATTAGTTAAAGTATCTTCCACTTTGGGTAAAATGCCTTCCACTTTATTGAATAAATCTTTATTATTTGCAGACTGAATAAGATTAGCTATTCCCAGCAGCAGATCATTTAATGAAGGCGTCTCTTCCACGGGTATTGTTGAGCCAGCCTCTAACATAGGTGCATCAATTATTTTAGATGTTATTTCAATCTGTGCACTGCCAATAGTGGTTAACCGGTTGACTAACGCTGTTGCACCAACCCTGATGAATCGGTGATGTTGCTTATACACCTCTATAGCCACTCTGATTTTATGGTTTTGAGCAAGGCTAAGGCTAGAAACTAAGCCTACTTCCGTTCCTAGTGCTGTTACGGTGCTGCCCTGGCTAATGCCATCACTGCTGTTTACATCGATATAAAACATCACGCGTTTTTCAAATAGATGCTGGTTTTTTACACTGATAATAATGAAACTCAACAGTAATATGAAACCAAAAAAAACAAAAGAACCTACCAGCCTCTCTCTGTAATTATAGGTGATCTGGTGAATATATTGGCCTGTATCTTTTTTAATAGAGCCTTTTTCAATCTGTCTGTTCATAAACTACTCTGGTTCAGCCATTATAAAAAACTTAATAAATCACGAATTTCCGGATCGTCAGTCTGGTTAAATGACTCCCAGCTTTTAAAACTCATAATATTACATTCAGAAATAAAAATGATCTGTTTCGCATGCCGTTCTAGAAATCGGGGGTACTGGAGTCCTCCTATCATACAGACAGTGCGGTTTACTTTATACTCTCCCAATAGGCTGGCCATTTTCTCACGTTCTTTTGCCCCTAAGTCATTAAAGGGTACATCTAAAAAAAGTATCTGCGGGTCAAGAATTATTGCGCGTGCCAAAGTAAGCTGCATTCGCTGAAAACTATTTAACTGGGCGGGGTAGGCTGTTGGATCAAAATCGCAATTTAATTTTGTCAATAGAGCTCTCGCTTTGTCTGCTGTTTCACGGAATGTTAAATTAGTATGATAAAGTGCCGGCAGCATAACATTCATGAGTCCATGCTCTACAGATAGCAAAGGTGCAGTACCGGAAAGATAGCCGATCTGGCTGCGAAATTTTTGCCATGCATGCTGATCAAGGTCGCTGACCTGCTGTCCAAGTACTTCTACTGTTCCCTGAGCTGGTTTTGCAATGCCCGCTAACATTTGCAGGTAAGCTCTTAATTGAGAACGGTGAGGTCCTACCAGACAGGTTAGGTTAGATGGCTGTATCTGACAAGTCAAGGACTGAAATTTCAGATTGCTGTCCATTGTATGGGGAAGGGCTTTGTCGGTATTTATACTGGCTTGAACTGATTTTTTTTTCATAAGGTAAAAATGATGAAATAGCCATCGGTCACTAATAAAAATACAATGCTCATTACAATGGATTTTTGCATCTGCTTTGATACTTGGGTCGGCGAGTTTTTTACGGAAAGTCCATGAAAACAGGCAACTGTCCCTATTATTATTCCAAATAGACAATTTTTCAGCATAAAGCTAAAGAGGCTGCCGGTGCTTACCAGACTTAACAGTTCTTCCAGTGATTTCTGAGCAGGCAAATCATAGATAAGGGAGCTGAAAAGCATTCCAAAGAAAAGCATAACGGCTGAAAAGCAAAGCGCCAAAATTACTTGGCTAATGAGCATGGAAAGTATCCTGGGAATTACAAAATAGTCATTTACATCTATTCCTAAATACTCTAAAGAAGCAATTTCCCCCCTTATTTTGGTGTGTCCAAGTTCAACTACAATAGCAGAGCATGAACGTCCGATCATCACAAAACCGGTGACCAATGGCCCCATTTCACTGAGAATGAGTCGGGCAAGCATGTTAATAAGATCATTGGCACCAGTAACTGAGGCCATAATGAAAACTAATTGAGAGGCAATGGCAATGCCAGCAAACATCGCAAGAAATGAAATGATGGCAGTTGCATGAATGCCTGTCAAAATAAGCTGGTCTAAAAAAACTGAATAGACCGCCCGATTAAAGACGTTGCGGTGAGGTTGCCATATTGAGCATGCCTGTATCAAAAAGCAGGTTAAGTCAATCGTATAGAAGAATAGCTCTATACATTTATGGCCGAGCCAGTCTAAAAATTTCATTTGCTAACCGTTCACAATAGGCTCTTTAAAAAAGACAATAATTTATCAGCATAACTAACTCCTATTGCCTGTTATCCAAAAAAAACTGGCGCTACTGTTACCAATAGCAGCGTTGTTCCCATTGTTACCAATGGCAAGAGAATTTTTTCATGCCGATACCAGAAATTATCACCTTCTAAAGCGGCCTCATCCGTTTCTTTATGGCCAACCATCTGCCGAGTTAATAAATGATTGAGAGCAACAGGCGGGGTAAGGTAGCCTAGTTCGAAAGCAACCAAAGTAATCATCCAGAAATGTATAGGGTTTATACCGTTATTATAGGCAATTTGAGCAATAGTTCCTGACACTAGAACAACTGCCCCAAAGGGGTCCATAATCATGCCGATACCGACCAGCACGGCAATCAGAAAACCCAGTGTTATCCAGATAGAAGAAAAAGTATCGGGGATATTGTGCAGTAGCCCAGAACGTTCAATAACACCGCCTAAGGCAAAGGAAAGCCCCATTAACATTAATAATGCCCCTATGTGCACACTGGATTCGGATGAAGCCATTCTGACTGTATATTCAAATTTGTGGCCATCTTTTTCTAATGATGCGACCTGCACCATCCGAACAAACACTTTTTCGTAAATAATTAATCCAAGAACTATCACTGGCAGGATTACAGGTGCAGAAAATTCGTCCATCGTTACATTTAACAGCAAAAAATAGCTGAAGTAGATAAATAATACAATGCCAACATAGGGCAGCAAAGGAACAAGTGCCAGTAAAAAGGGTTTATAAGCCTCCTTTATGGGAGCTATGTGCATTTTTCCACGTTTGCTTGCCCATGCAAAAGCAAAGAAAACGATTGATGTGGTCATAAAGACCTTTAAACCCCAGCTAAAAAGTTGATCCGTAACCACCTCTTTATTTAAGGTGGCAATCAAAACAACCAGCAGACATGGCCTAAGAACTACCCCAGCACTGCCTGTCATCGCTGTTGCCGCTAGCGCTAGCTGCCTGCGAGCTCCAGCTCTGCGTAATTCTTCATAAACTATGGCTCCCATAGCAATAATAATAATGCCTGAAGCCCCTGTATAGGCGGTGGGCACAGCCATTACGACAATGGCAATAAAAGCCAGCAGTTCAGGCGACATCCGCCAGGGTATAAAAACCTTAAACACCAAATCGCCCAGTTGCGTACGTTTTAATAACATACCCACCCAAATATACAGCCCGATATTGAGGAATAGCCCCGCCTGGTCAAACAGCAGACTAAAAAATATTGCTGGCCCCGCCCAGTGCCCTTCAATCAGGAAAAAATATAAGCAGACAAAGTAAGCCATAAAAGTATATAGGGGGATAGTCAATACCGACTGTAGCGTACTATCCTCTTTTTTATGAAAATCTAGGGAAGTGAGCAGTTTGAAGATTTGAAAAAAATTTACTGCAGTTAAAGTGGCAAAGCCAAAAATTAGCAGTATATATATTTCCGGATGATCAATGACGGAAGCAGATTGATAAATGGTCTGTCTATAAAACCAGGCGGAGAAAAGCATCAGGGCATTGCCCAGTAGTTGAGCTGTGGTGGAAATGCTGTGGTCTTTCAGCGTTATGACTGGTCTAAAAGCAATGTGCTTTTGTTTGAATGTACTGGTTACTGCACAGATAAAAATAGTCAATATCAATATCATGCGCTGTTTTTCAAATGCAAATAAATTGATTTTTGCAACACTTGTTTCCAATGTGCGAAAAATGATCGCAGAAGGTGTAATTCTCGCCTGATTTTGTAGAGCTAATTGGTGTTTATTAATACAGAGTTGGCGGGCACTTTGTAATGATAAAAGGGCTGTTTTACGATCAAAAGGACTAGCTTCAAAAAGACCCTCCATTTCATCAAAACTATCAGCTTCTGCTTCCAGCTTCTGCAGCATGGTTTCAATATCTGGATCAGGGTTGCAATCAGGAATGGCAATATCTGCTCTAAGCGTAAAATAATCATGCCAGATCACTTCGCCTACATTCAACAGTCTAGCGTGAATTTGTTCGCTATTGCCAGCAATAATGACTGAGATCAGCAGAAAAAAAACAGGTAATGAGGAGAGCCATTCATGGCAGCTGCGACGTTTAATGACAGATTTTATGTTCATGATTCTCGCGCTATGTAGGGGCAATCATTTGTGGTTTCCAGTTAGTGCGTATTGGCAGGACAGCCACAGGGAATTACCCCTACGGATATAAAATCTTATTCTTTATCAGCGGCTGTACATTCCGCTTGCTGAGGATCTTTTTTACAGCGCACCATTCGCATTAGTTTCAGCATTTTAGCATTATAGATACCTTTTTCTCGCAGCCTAATCCGCGACTGCCTGAACACTTCAAGGTATTCAGTTTTATCCGCTTCAGGAATAGTGACCCAAAGTTTTTTTGGGATTTTACTTTCATATCGTTTGATTAATTTCACGCTAGAATCAAATTGTCCCAGAGAATACTTTCGAGACTTCAGTCCGTAGCCCTCTGGAAACTCAGTTTTTCGAATAAGTATTTGCATGGTTACTTGAACCAGTGAAAAGTCAATAACACCACCATTTGGTTCCAAGCCTTTATAAAGTTCCATGGCTTCATAGACAATGGCCGGGCCATAAGTGATATCGACAGAGCCATTATTGAACTTGCTAAACATATTGGCGATTGAGGTGCCAACAGGCGAGGCTCCAACAAAAGTGACCATTTCAACTTGAGCGGGATCTGAGTCTAAAATAGCAATGCGTTTTCCGGCTAGTTCACCTACCGTATCAATAGTACGATCATTGACAAACATAAAGGCCGCGCCTCCTGGAAATATCCCTACAACCTCATAAGGGTCTATAAACATCAATTTAGAGGCTTTTTTTGAACTAATAGATGTAATAACAGATTTTAAATGCTGATATGATGGCATTGCACCAATTGCATCCATGCTCCCTGTAAAAGCATTAAACTGTCTGGCTCTCATTCCGGTAAAACTTACCGCATCACAAAGCCCCGATTTAAAATCCTCGGCAGCAACACGCTCACTGGTGTAGGGCTTAAGATCCAGTTCTACTCCCCAGGCAAGGGCTGCTGTTTTATAATCTTTCATCTGGGAATAAGTCGGTCCGTTTGCACCTAGCAAATCAAAGACGCATATTTTTTTTGGGGTCGCTTGAACCGCACTGACAGTACCCATTAAAAAAATAGCAATAAATGTTCTAAGTAACATTCTTTTGCATAAAACCATCCGTTTCCCCTTCAGTGTTATTGATTGCGATGTAGATTGGGCAAAGAGTTCTTGCGTGCCCAACAAAATATGCTACATTTTTCAGTTCTTTAAAGTATATCAAGTATATCTACAGTGTCCACCGTGTTTTGACCATCATCCCAAAAACTACCCAATCCACCAATAGGGGTACGTTTCCCTGTTGCCTCAGTCCATAAGGAGTCAGATATTGCCCGTAACTGGATGGTTGCAATTTTATCTAAAAATAAAAACTGCGGATTAGCCTTTATGCTGTTTCTGGTCTCAACATTTTTCCGGATAATCGCTTTAACCTTTTCACTATCACCCAATCCGATATGAATTTTTGCAGCTATTACCTGGACAACGCGCATGCCCTGTTTTAAACCGGTTTGTATGGCTGATTCTAGAGATTCCAATGGATCTATTTCTTCAGGCATATTTTCAGGAAAACTGACCCATATGGCTACCTGTATGGCATTAGGCAGTCCCCACCATTTTTCGTTGTCCAAACAGTTTGCACCACGGCCTACTTTAAGGCTTATACCCAGGGGAACCTTTGCACTTCCTTCAGAGGCGAGGTCATTTAATACAGCCTGCAGGCCATCCATCAGACCAACAAGCCAGTAGAATTCATCATTCCATGTTTCAAAAACGGGACATTTATCAGTCGTTATTTCAGGGTAGGCTAATTCAAGATTGAGATAGCCTTTAAGCTGTCGCCGAGCTGCCAGGTTAAGGTATCTTTTTTGCAGAATTCTAGCGTCCTGCGCTTCTGCAACATTTTTTGCATGTATCGCCCGTATATATCGAAGCTCTTCTTCCCAAGCTTTAAATTCTGCGCAGCTGCCAGATAAAAAATCAAATATCACGGCAAGCTTATGGGGTGAGGCATTGATCTCAGCTAGACTTGGAACCAGCAATGTTAACGCTTCGGCCATGACACAGCCCATTTCAATATCATCAGTTTTTAAAACATAGGGAACGGCATGGTCTTCAATAAACCCAACCAGAAGTTTGCCTGAATTTTTCACAGCCACTAACAGCAAAAGCATAGTTAGCACTAAAAAGGTGATCCAGAAAAAAATATTTCGGTTCTGTCTAATTGGCATATCGGTTCAGCGGTATAGAAATGGCCGACGCTCATGCCTCTTGCCAGATCTAGGTATGCAAAGAGCTGGTGCGCGTCCGGAAAAACTCTGCTCACTCTCGATCATAAGCAGTGCATTCCAATAATTGCGGGTTTTTCTTGCAGCGTACCATACGCATAAGTGTCAGCATTTTACTGTCATAAACGCCTTTGTTTCGAAGCGACAATCGAATTTTTCTATACATATCATGATATCGGATCTGCTGACTTTCCGATATGCTAATCCGCCATTTAAAAGGAATCCTATCCCTGTAACTTTTTGCAAAAACTACTGCCTTATCGAATTGACTTAAACTATACTGACGTGATTTTTGACCAAAATTTTCAGGAAATTTAACTTTGTGAATCATGATTTGCAAAGTGAGCTGAGCCAAAGGGAAATCTACGACACCGCCTTTATCCTGCATTCCTTTATGCAATTCCATGGCTTCATAAACTACTGAAGGGCCATAAGTTATATCGACTAAGCCAGTGTTAAATTTTTTGTACATTTCGGAGATCGAAGTGCTCACAGAAGTGGTGCCAAGCTGGTTCATCAGTTCAAGCTGTGCCGGGTCACTGTCCATAACGGCAATGCGAATATGGCTTAGATCGGTCTGCTTATCAGCATAATCATTGACTAATGATCGGTCATTTACAAACAGATATACGGCCCCCATTGGGATAATTCCTACTACTTCGTAGGAACCATTTATCATTAAGGGGATTGCCTGTTCTATGCTTATGCTGTTTATAGCAATTTTCAAATGCTCATATGAAGGCAATGCGCCCATAGCATCCAGGGTGCCAGTGAAGGCATTGAACTGACGGCTTTGAATGCCTGTAAAACTGGCAGCATCACACAGTCCAGATTTAAAATCTACGGCTACCGCCTTTTCATTGAGATAAGGTTTGAGTTGAAAGTCGACCCCCCAATCCATTGCTGCGATTTTATAATCCTTCATTTGGGCATAGATGGGGCCATTTGCACCTAATAGATCAAAAACACATAAACTTTTAGTTTCTGCCAAAGCAATAGGGGGAGGCATGCTCAGTACTAATAGAAAAAACAGTCTAAGAAATCCATCGATAATGATTTTCAATAGCCTCTCCTGTTTTTATTTGTGGTTTATATCAGTTCAAGATAAGCCAGTACATCGTCTATGTTATTTTGACGGATGTAATTTTATGATTGAAGAATGCAGCCTGCTTCTTGTCATCTCGACGATAGCAGAAATCTTGTTCTCCATAACGCGATAAGGTCTCTGCTATCGTCGAGATGACAGTATCAATTTGAATTAACATGCTATCCGTCAAAATAACGTTGATGATGTATTAGCTTATTATTTGATTCAATTAAAGCAGTTCATCAATATCTATAGTTTCTACTGCTTTTTTTGGATCATCCCAAAATGTCCCTAATTTGCCAAGTGGAGTGCGCTTTCCTGTGGCTTTGGTCCATAAGCGGTCAGAAATTGCCTGTATTTGCAAATTGGATACTTGATTCAGGATTGCATGCGTTTGAGTTGCTGCTGTCACTTTTAGACGGTCATGATTGCGGATGATATTTTTAACCTGTTCAATCTGTCCCAGTCCCAAATAAACTTGTGTAGCTATTACCTGAGGTATTCTAATCCCTTGCTCTAAACCCATATGTATTGAATTATCCAAGATTTTTTCAGGATTTTGGTCGGTAGGCCGGTTTCCTGGGATAGTTATCCATATTGCTGCTTGAATAGCATCGGGTGCTCCCCACCACTTTTCATTATTCAAGCAGCTTGCGCCTCGCCCTACCTTGGTGGCGATATCCATAGGAACATCGGCGGTTCCCTCGGAAGCAATATCATTTATGATGGCCTGTATGCCATTAATAAGGCCGACTAACCAGTAAAACTCATCATTATCAGAAGAAAATTCAGGGCATTCAGGTCCTGGCTCTACAAAGGCCTTGGTTAGATAGTGGTAGCCTGTCAGTTGCCTGCGGGCGGCTAAGCCTAAAAATCTTTGCTGTGCAATGCGTGCGTCCTGGGCCTCAATTGAATTTTTTGCATAGACAGCGCGTAAATACCTAAGCTCTTCTTCCCACGCTTTAAATTCGGTACAGTTTCCAGCCATCAAATAAAATAAAATGGCAAGCTGGTCAGGTGGTGCTGTCACTTGAGAAAAACTTAACAGAAATGGGGTGAATGACTCTACCATTGAGCAGCTCAAAGCCACGTCATCGGCTGCTAGCATATACGGCACGCCCTGATCTTCCGCGTAACTGATCATGGCATTTCCAGTGCCTTTATACACGATCGTACAGCCATTTAGTAGCAGCGATAAACTTAATAAACAAAGTAATAAAAAGTATCGATGATTTTTTTTCAAAATATTACTTTCATTTTTGTGGATTGAAATTTGAGTTTAAGCGACTCTTTGCTGGAATTGCAAATTAAGCATACTTTCTATGCTTAAATGGTAATCAAGCCCAGGCCACTCAATCCCTGTTTTTTGACAAATAAAAACATAATTAGAAACCTCTTTAACAGATGCTTCTTGTAATTCTTGATACCAGGTCATTGGTGTCGATATTAATCGGCCATCTTCTAACTCAACATGAAGATAACGATTATCAAAATGTACAGCTTTACCTTTAATTAAAGTATTCATCCCATGCCTTTTCAAATTCTTCTTTGTGTTCAGTAGTTAATAACAAAGCTTTTTTAAGCGCTTTTGGCTTCATATAATTCTTAACAACCCGTAATTCAGCTAATTCAATTTTAGCAAAATCACCACCAAAAATAACATGGACGTGTTTTGGTTCATGTTCATTGGCGTAGAAAAGAATTTAAAGCCATGTTTGTTTAATAATGTTGGCATACAATATCAAAATAAAATATTACAAACATAATCCTAAATAAATCAGTAGAGCACGGATTTTGTGGGAAATCTGGGCAAAAAATGCAAAGAATAGCTTGAAGATAATGGCCGTAGTCCTTATCGAGAGGTATTCTGCAGAATTTTTTGTCCAGATTTTTCACAAAACCGTGAAGCGAAATACACTCACCCATTTGGTGAATAGTGAAAAACTGGATTAAACTGTTTAATTAACAAGTTACAGTTAAACCAAGCGTTCTACTGATTTATTTATGATAATATAGCATGGCGCATTGAAAATAGTGAATTTCTAATTTTTTTTCAGGCTAAATCAGTTTCTTTCAGCCATAAAAAAAGGGAAGGTTTTTAGACCTTCCCTTTTTGGGTTTCTTTAAGTTTTAAGTAGACTTAGAATTTAAAACCTACAGAACCGCCTAATGTGAAGCCGTCTGTTTCAACGCCATCGACATTATCTGGAGTCCAGTGATAGCGGCCATCAAAACCAGCAACAATGTTTGGTAATATTTCGTAGTCAACACCTGCACCAAACTGCATACCAGTATTTAATACGGTTACCGCATCAGATGGAGGGCTGATGATATTGATATCTAAACCTACAGGGATCAGCCAAGGTCTTAATTTGCTGCCATGCATGAACCTGATTTTAGGTGCTGCGCTAACTCTTAACATGTTAACAGTTACGCTTTGTTGTAAATCTGTGTTACCAATTGTCAAAGAAGTAATGACATTGTCTAAGCCACTGTCTTTTCTGTCGCCCAGTTCCGAATATTCAATTCCTAATTCAATGCCAAAAGACACGCCATCCATTAGACCAAAAAAGTCGTTATTCATATTGAAATCGATCGCGCCGCCATAGTAGAAGGCATCTTTATCTACTTCACTGGTTAGTACGTCTTGTCCTAGACCAGCCAAGCCGGCAGTTGATCCACGGTTATCATTCATACGCATCCAACCGCCACGAACAATAAAAATATGTTCTTTAGCTGCTGCCTGAACAGGTGCATTTCTCATGGATGCCATCCACTGGTCCAGCTCCTGTACTTTAGATGAGTCTGCAGAATTGGCAGAAGCGGTTTTTACGCGACTTAATTCTGCTTGCATGGCCTGCATCATGGTCGCCATTTCATTTACCTGAGCTTCTAGAGCCGCTGTTTTTTTAGCATTTGCTTCAGCTTGTGTCTGAGCCGCAACTTGCGGAGAAACCAACGCTCCAGCTAGTGTTAATGACGCTGTAGCTACGCTAAGCGCAATCTTTGTTTTTTTGATCATCGTTTTCCCCTCAAGAGGTTATTATTGTTAATTTGAATTTGTTGAAATACAACAAAAATAAGTCACGTCAGTAATGGTAGCAGGTAACTTATGGCCTTACAAGTTTTGCGTTTATTTTTTTATTTCTTTTATTTCAGCAATATATAAGTCATTGGTAATATTTGACATTCAGTTGTATAAAAAAAACAACAGTCACTTCGTTTGTATTGCTGATGTATACTATACCCATTTAGTTTTTACTGCAGATAAAAATTACTCCTAAATTTTCTTAATACATGTCAAAAATTTCAGAGATTACCATTGTAGGGAGCGGTGCCATTGGTCTGTTGACTGCCAGAGAGTTTGTGAATGCTGGCTGCAGTGTTACCCTTATAGAAAAATCTCTTTCAGGCCAGGAATCATCTTGGGCTGGAGGAGGCATATTGCTTCCGCTCTATCCTTGGCGACAGCCCAAAGCCATTAGCGCTTTGGTTATTGAAAGCAATGCACATTATCCCAGGTTATCCAGCGATCTATTTGATGCAACTCAAATAAACCCCGAATGGTATGACTGTGGCTTATTAATTTGTAAAAACCCTGATAGCGAGCTGGCAACTGCCTGGTGTGACCAATATGGAATTCCTTATCAAAAGGCCGACAGTACATTTTTTAATGATCTAAATACGCAGGTAGAAAACCCATTATGGCTGCCTAATATTGCTCAGGCTAGAAACCCCCGGCTATTAAAATCTTTAAAAGTTTTTTTACTTAATGCCGGTGTCATCTTCAAAGAAAACTGTGAAGTCATTGATGCAATAATTGATAATGGTCGGGTCAGCAGCCTGATAACAAAATTAGGGACTATCAGCGTTGATCAATTAATAATCTGTACAGGTGCCTGGACGGGCGAATTAAGTAAAAAACTGATCCCAGACAGTGTATGTGCGCCTGATATTGCCCCTGTAAAAGGGCAAATAGTTTTATTTGATGCAAAGCCTGACACTTTATTGCATATGATATTAGATAATGACTACTATTTAATACCTCGACGCGATGGAAAAATTTTAGCAGGAAGTTCTGTAGAAAATACTGGGTTTGATAAAAGCATTACAAGTGAAACTAGAGAAAAGCTAGCTTATTTTGCGACTGAATTATTTCCTAAACTAAAAGAATTTCCTGTTATTAATCACTGGGCAGGGTTGCGACCCGGCACAAAACAGGGCATACCTTATATAGATAAACATCCTGAAATTAAAAATCTAAGCATTAATGCAGGGCATTATAGAAATGGCTTGGTGATGGGGCCTGCTTCAGCTAAGTTGATGGCTGATTTAATTTTAGAGAGAAAACCTTGTGTTGACCCTGAACCTTATAAATTACAATAGTTTATTTTACCTCTCCCTTTTTTTCAAAGGAGGGAAGATAAGAGCCCGTGTCATTAAGTTAAGCATAGAATATTCTCCAAGGTGAAATAGCCCTATAAATCTCTTAACTTAATGACATTGGGGTAAGAGCCGTTTGTTAGAATACCTTAGAAAGTTACAATACCATGAATTTATATCCTATACTCCGCCCCGCTTTATTTTCCCTAGACCCTGAACTTGCTCATCATGTTACCTTAAAGTTGCTGAAGTTTACAGAAAAAACAGGGCTTTCTGAGTTGAGCAAAGCAAGTTCTGATAATAAGCATGTCACGGTTATGGGTCTTAGCTTTAAAAACCCTGTAGGATTGGCTGCCGGGCTTGATAAGAATGGCGACTATATTGATGCTTTAGCAGCGTTGGGTTTTGGTTTTTTAGAAATTGGTACTGTTACGCCAAGGCCACAGCCAGGAAATCCTAAACCTCGATTATTTAGATTGCCAGAGCATGAGGCAATTATTAACCGCATGGGCTTTAATAATAAAGGGGTAGAGCATTTGCTGAAACAGGTTAAAAAAGCAAACTACCAGGGAGTTTTAGGGATTAATATTGGCAAAAATTTTGATACTCCCATTAAAAATGCAACGGATGATTATTTAATAGGCTTACGTAAAAGTTATGAGTTAGCCAGTTACATTACTCTTAATATTTCTTCGCCTAATACCAAAAACTTGCGCCAATTACAGCAGGGTGATGAGATTAAGAATCTATTGTCATCCCTTAAAGAGGAACAGCTGATATTACAGCAGACGCATGAAAAATATACCCCGCTGGTAGTTAAGATTGCACCTGATTTAAATGACAGTGAGATAATGCACATTGCTAAGCTGTTGCTGGAATTTGAAATTGATGGGGTCATTGCGACTAATACTACTGTTTCTCGGGAGACTGTTCAGGGGCATTTGCATGCTGAGGAAATTGGCGGATTAAGTGGAGCACCTGTTAAAGACCAGTCAACTTATGTTGTTGCGGGTTTATCGGCAGAGTTTAATGGAAAATTGCCCATTATTGCTGCGGGCGGCATTTTGTCAGGACAGGATGCTAAGGATAAGTTGGCTGCAGGTGCAAGTTTGGTTCAGGTTTATAGCGGGCTTGTTTACCGTGGCCCGCAGTTGATTGAGGATATTTTACGAATTTTGTAGGTCAAAGGCCGTTTGATTTAAGTCTCTTCATCAATTAGTATACGGCTTTAAAAAATTGAACGAATAGAGTTGCCAGTGATAAATCATAGATATTCTGATTGTCACTTTTTGCAGCGTTTTAGATATAGTTTAGGAAGATAAATATGAAGAAATTAATAATGGCATTAGTCGGTAGCCTTTTTTTTGGAGTAAGTGCGCAGAGTCAGGCGAAAGGCATTGATATTGTAGCGGGGAAAAATGCTTTTGAAACATGTAGAGGATGTCATAGTGTTCCAAATTATAGCAATGTCTACCCGACCTTTTATGTGCCTAAGATTGGAGGCCAGCGTAAAGCCTATGTCGCTTCCGCATTGATTGCCTATAAAAATGAAGCTAGAGCCCGCACCTCGATGCTGGCAAATGCCTATGACTTGACTGAACAAATGACTGAGGCTATTGCCTTGCATATTGAAGCGTCAGCGGGTACGAAAAGCAAGGCACCCTATACTGGTGATCCTGCAAAAGGCAAGAAGTTAGCTGAATCTTGTCTTTCCTGCCATACAAATGATTTGAAAGATGATGCAACAGCACCTATTTTAGCTGGGCAATATGGCAATTATTTAGCTAAAGTAATGATGGATTATCAGTCAGGAAAAAGAAAAGATGCTGGGATGCAGAGTATGCTGGCAGGTTTTTCTAAAGAAAATTTAGAAGATATAGCTTCTTATTTTGCTGATATGAAGGGTTTAAGTATTGTTAAATAATTGAATTTTTTGTAATTATTTAGCTGATAAGTTACTGCTAAGATAGGGGGGTTTAGATTTATGTGCGCACAGCTATAGGTTTGAATACAAATCATAATATTCCTTTTCATATCGAGGTTTAGGGAAAAACATTATTAACTGGTTTTATTATGGTTGAGCAGGTCAAATCAGTTGATTATATAAGCCGTCGAATAAGATTTTTTGAAAGAGCAGAGTGTGAGGGTTTAAATGTATTGGATGCTTGTATATATCAAAATGCATATTGAATAAGATGGGTTTTCACCAAAGGGACAAGGCTAATTGATTCTTTTCCTATACAGTCGAGGCTAACCCCTTTGGTTATCTCGGCTCCCTGTTCTAGACACTATTGTTTGGAGAGTCTAGCGAAACAAGTTTACCACCTTGTTTTTTTTGCTCCTGACCAAATG
>JALSLW010000007.1 GCA_026988155.1 Methylomonas sp.
GGGTTAGTGTCTGTTAAAGAACAGTGGGTGAAGTTCCATTATCCAAATGGCTAATGAACCGCCGTATGCGGACCCGCTTGTACGGTGGTGTGGGGAGGGCTGGAGAGAAACTAGCCCTTACCCGATTTAGGTAGCACACTTGATAATTTGATGCCTTGCTTAGATATTTGCTCAATAGCATATTCATAGTATTCTTGGTTTCTGTTAGAGCCACATATACTCACTAGCTCCTTTCCCGCCTGAGTAAATAACGTTTTTCCAATTTGCATTTCATTGTCTTCTTCTTTGCTAAATTCAAGAAGAGTGGGTTGGCCATAATAAAAAATAACAGCTTGTTTAGGCAGCCCTAATTTTTTATAGCCTGACGTTGATTCAAATGAGATTAAACCAATAGCGTCAAGGTGCTTCAGAGCTGAGAAATCTATTCCGTGTTTTTTATAAATTTCATTGTCGGTTTCAAATATTAACGGTGTTGCATCGCCAATCATCCATATGAATTGACAAAATATTGTAAACAAATCTGCATCTTTCTTATCCATTGATGCCACAAAATCGACAGTTCGTTTAGAATAAGTTCCTGGTTTTGTTGCTTCTCCTGCAAGAAGGCTTGACCATAATGATTGCATTTGTTCATCAGAGACTTTGTCGCATTTATCAAAAAAATGCGCTACCCAGTCTTCTTCTAAATCTTCAGTTTTTGCTTCAGGAGGAAGTGCGGTTGCTGCTTTAGCAGTAATTTTTTCAATATTTTCTTGCTTCCTTGACTCTTGATGTATTAGCCGTTCTATACCTCTTTGCTCTATTTCGTTAAGCTCTCTACCAGCAATAGCTTTGATTTTTTCCGCTTCAGCCTCTGCTTCAGCTTTTTTTATAATTCTTCTTGGTTCATATAATACACCAACAGCATTTGATACTTTTTCTATAAGGACGGTAGCTGGTTTTGCTAAATCGCCAAGGTTTATAATAGAATTCCCGTCTGCCATAATTTTTCCTTGCTACCTAACATTATTATTAACAGGCAGATTCGCCCTGATATTCCACAGTATTAACTGACAAATCAGGCATATTTGACAGGATAATGGTATCCTGACCTTTTGCTCTGCTATTCCACAGTATTGACCGGAAATTCAGGCATATTTTCCTGCTATCCAAATTACAATATAAACTTTCCCTGATATTCAATATTAACCACTAAATCAGGCTTCGCTTTATAGCCATTAACCTTTAGCTTAATTCTTTTAATTTTTTATGTCTACATAAATTTGTAAGAAAAGTATCTTGGATGAAATACGCGATATTTTACGGCGGCTGCATTATTTTATTTATGGCATACGTACTTATTGCTACTGGGTTTCCCCGTATATTCATTTCCATCATTTCCAGATGAAAGAGGCTTTGCTGATTAATGCTTAAAACAAAGCAATTGAGGAAAAATGAAAACCCGGGCTAATTCATTCTATTTGTCTTGCCTTTGCTTACCATAGCTTCAATGCTCTATTTGCGAAAATTAGAAACAATCAACTTAATACCTTTAACACCAATAGCTTAAAAAATAATTATTGCATTAGTTATCCCACATTACATTGCTTTTCGCTTTTGCCGCAGCTTCAAATAATTCGATCAAAGGCAAGGCTCTATGCGAAAGGCTTACGACAGGTTCGCCATCCTCTTCATCTGAAGCGTTTTCTGCTCCTGCTAACGGAGATTCTCCTTGAGTTGCAGTGACTAGTCGTTTTAGCGCGGTTTCGACATCTTCTGCCAAAATTGCCCCTGGCACTGTTCCGCTATGTCCCATCAACTTTAGTAAGCGGATGGCAATGTCACCGAACATTACTATATCTGCATGAGCAGAGCATGAAAAAGTTACTAGCATGACTATCTCCCTTTGAGATTTATTAAAAAAAGAGCTAGGGCTTTTATTCCCTAAATGATATTTCCCTGTTTTCCATATTGTGCCAATAATGCCTGTGTATCAGCTAATGCCTGCTGAACAAGTTCTTCTGGTACATCAACTGTCTGGCTTAAAGAAACAACTTTAACGATAGACGCTATCTGCTCAGCCGTCATCAATTGCTGTGGCAGAATATCGCTATACAGCCAGATGGCGGCCTTGTCCAGCGCGGGAGGCTGGCTTTTTCCACTGGCTATTGCGGCTGTCGCCAACATGACTGAGGCCAATATTTCCATTACTCCGGCAAAGCATTGCTGCTCTGCCAATAGCGTTGCCGAGCGCAATTTATCCTGTGCCATTTTGAGCAATGGGTTTTTTGCTCCCTGTTGCTGGGTCTGAGCTTCAAAAACTATTTTTGCTTCGGCTATGGGAGACGCAGCCCCCAATCGCTGCAGATTAGTTAAGGTTTTAGCCTCTATCACCACCACCGGCAATTCGTCTGCTGATAATTGCTGAGATAAATCATCGTCACCCGCCTCTACCCGGTTAACCGCCACTAGAAAACCACCGCCTGAGGCTATGATTCTTTCTATCCGTGTAGAAAAAGCTGTCTGAATTTTTACTATTAATTCTCGTACTGGCGCACTGTCTTCTTCCTCCGTTTTAACGGATGTTTTTTCTATATCCGACGCCTGATTTTTTTCTGTCGATTTTTTTGTCTGTTCTGCCGTTTTTATATCTGGCTCTGTACCGGTCAAATCATCAACAATGCTTTGCAGCATTTTTTTTGAAACACCTACAACATCTTCTGTGGCATCTGGACTAATGACATTATCAAACAGATCGCGTTTGCCTTTTACCAGTTTGGCTACTTGCTGTTCGTATGAAAATTCTGCCAATAACAGAAAAATCTGCACTTTCTGCTTTTGCCCCAGCCGGTGAATACGGGCAATACGCTGATCTAATACAGCAGGGTTCCAAGGCATATCTAAATTAATCAGTGCCGAGGCTGATTGTAAATTTAAACCCACCCCTCCTGCGTCTGTTGAGATAAATACCTGAATGGAGTCATCCTGCTGAAACTTGTCCATTAATTCGCTACGTTTATGTGTCGGAATGCCACCATAAAGTCGCACGCAGCCTAGCCCCAATGAACGCACTAATGACTCTACCATTTCTGTCATCAATGCCCATTGGGAAAAAACTACAACTTTGTGACTGCTTTGCAGGCATAGCTCCTCTAACAAGCGAGATAGTTCTTCTAATTTAGGCGACCCCTGCGTTACTTTGTCGACTAGGCCAGCTGCATTGCAAGCCATACGCGCCTGCTGCAAAGCTGCCATTAGTCTATGAGATTCGCTTGGCGTAAGTGGTCTGCGTTTTGCTATATTTGCCAGCTGGCCAGCCGCAGACATGGCCGAATCATGTATATCCAGCTGTGCCGCCGTCATAGGAACATCAAGATGCACTTCCGTTCTCTCTGGCAGCTGGTCATTCACTAAACTACGGTTTCTTCTTAACATGACGGAGCTAATGCGCTGTCGCAGCTCAGACAAATTGCGATAGCCGATCACTTTGCCTCGTTCATCTGTTACATGAAAATCAAGCAGGCATCGCCATAAAGGCCCTAGTACTCTGGCATCCACTACTTGCAATAGGCTATAAAGATCTTCAATCCTATTTTCTAACGGTGTTCCTGTTAAAACGAAAACATAGCGGGAAGATATTAGCTTAATGGTAGAAGCAATTTTTGTACGCCAATTCTTAATCCTTTGCGCTTCATCCAATATCAGTAAATCTGGTTTTAAGGACTCGCCAATAACTGTTAAATCGCGCAATACCAATTCGTAGTTGACTATATAAAATAAGGCATCCGCCCGATATTGCACCTGTCTATTTTCTATTGCTCCCTGAATGATTTGTACAGGGTGTGAAGTAAATTTTTCTATTTCTCTAGCCCACTGATGCTTTAAAGATGCGGGACAGATCACCAGCACTTTTTTTACCCCTGCATGTCCTGCAAGCCATGATGCTGCGGCAATTGCCTGGATGGTTTTCCCAAGCCCCATGTCATCTGCCAGCAGCGCCCTTCCCCGTGATGCTAAAAAAGCTACACCTTCTGTCTGATAGGGAAATAGCCGTGCCTTAATGCCTGGCAAAATGCCATTAGCCTGCATAATCTGCCGGGTGATTTGCTGTGCTCTTAATTGATGGGCAGCATCTTCTGCGTATTGTCTGACATAAAGCTGTACATCATCACCAACAAATAGCTTATCACTGCCATTGAACTTTTCGGCAAAGTAATTAAAGTCATCAGGAAGACGCCCTTTAAACTTCAGATCTGTGTCAAAAAATTCAGCCAGTTCATCTGTCAAATTTTGGCTGATATCCTTAGTTTTATGTAACCGGATAGCTGCCTCAGTCGCAGACTCCCATGACAGATAGACAAATGAAACCGGCGAACCTGCTTGCAATAGCTGATCATAATCTGGCTGTTTTTTTGCGTAATGCAATACTGCTTCTATATGTTTGCATGTTCCTAGGCGATTGGTTAATAAATCGGGACAGGTACAATAGTTTTTGCGCTGATCTAAAGAACGGATATGCACCTGATAGGAAGTTTTTCTATAGGTTGCAGAAATTATTGACTTTGCCTGCCAAACTCCAAAAGCCAAATTGCCACTGATCAGTTTAACGCTGACTTCATTGCGGCCTTTTTTTATGCGTTCTTTAATTGCTTCATCAACCGCACCGCCCAATATCTCATCCTCCTGGCTGATGCAATAATCTGCGTAGTTATAGAGTGTTGCAATGGCATGTTTGCAGATCTTTTCTTCTGAAGCGCAACTGCACTGGCTCCGTAGGCTATCTGCATCATTTTTAGATAGCTCCACCCAATACGGCTGGTCTTTGATTGATCCTTCTACCTGAGCGAAAAGCTGACTTTCCTGCACATCTAAATCAAAAACACGATTTTCAGTAAAATAAGCCAAGCCCTGCTTTACTATTTCTGCTGTGGCCAGTGTATTTAATTGTTCGGTGTCATACAGGAAAGATTTAGAAGTCATCAGTATTAGCTGTTTTTTTCAAGAATTATCTGCTCATCCTACAGCAGACTGCTGTAGGATGAAAGCTGTTAAAACAGTAATATACAGGCATAAAAAAAGCTGCCGAAGCAGCTTTTTTTATTTAGTAAGCCATAATACAGTTATTCAGCGTAATTATATTATGGCAAGATAATTAGAGGCAGAGAGCAAGCCCTTTAAACACCAGTTCTTCGGCTATTAAGTGTAAGAAGCCCTGTAAATGC
>JALSLW010000008.1 GCA_026988155.1 Methylomonas sp.
CAAATACCAAGGGGTCAGCCAGCTTGATTTTTGTAATCCTCACTCTTGCGATCTCCCCCATGCGCAGTTAGCTTAGTCACCCTTGATACAAGCCGGCCAACCTTCTGATGAAATGCAGAGCTACCAAAAACCTCACCTCGCATTGTCGCTTGTGTGATCTGTTTTTCCTGAGTGACAGTATTTGCCTGTTCAAATGAATTTTGATATTTTTCAGCGCGTAGCGCAACCGTTTTATCTAGATTTTGATATTACTTATGCTCGGTAATAAGCTTATCAGTTTTACCTAAGGCATTGTGATGATAACTACTCCAAGGATAGTCAGCAATACTTTCAACCATACTGGCTTTGATAGGATTCATTTCAATATATTTGTAGAGCGTAAAAAGGTACTGATCACTATCAACAAGACAAGATTTAAACCGCCCTTCCCAGATAGTGCCAGATCGATTGCGGGTGGCATTAAAATAGCGCACATAACGGTTTGCCATGGTTTGCATAAACTTGCTGAGATGAGCTTTATCTTTAGGAGTAATCAAAAGGTGAAGATGATTAGTTACCCCGTTTCAAACGTTTTAAATTACTCAAGCATTTAAGCTAAACCCGAAAAGATCAAGGGTCAGCCTAGCTTGAAATTTGATAAAAGAGGATATGTTTATTTTCCAATATCCTCTGCTATCAAATCTCTTCTTTTATGCACCACAGCCAAAACGAATATGTCTTCGCTTCTGATTTCATAGATAACTCGGTAAGAATACAAAGACAACTCCTTCACAGCCTCATCGTCAATTTCAGAGACCTTTTTCCCCATTCTGGGTAATTTATCCAGAATATCGGTTTTTTCTCTGATCTCTTGGGTAACCTTTTTAGCATAATGTCTGGAATTATGTGCAATAAAATCATGAATAGATCGTAAATCAGCCTTGGCCGGTTCCGTCCAGATTACCATGTATCAATTTCTCGTTTCAGCTCTTCACTGGTTAGAGTGTGCCCCTGTTTTATCGCTTCCTGACCTTTTCTAATTTTATCCAGCACATAAAGTCGATACATGATTTCTTCCATGTCGGTATCTTCTGGCAGTTGATTTATGCTATTGAGTGCTTCCTGTTTAGCTGCGTGCATATTAATTTCCTCTCAATGTAGTGAATTAAGGTTACCCATGAGCTACCTTGGTTATGACCTTTGTCATATCGGATTTCTTCACTAAACTGTCCGTCATCACAATTAAGGCTTGCTGATCTCCATCTGGCAAAGTATCGCATTGCTGACAAAGTTGGCGTAGCTCGTGATTTCTATTCTTAAGGTCTTGTGAAGGCTCCTGTCTTCCTGCTGGTTCATCCAATGCGACCTGAAGAATATCAGCAATTTTTACGATGGTATAAAAATGTGGCACATTGCCACCTTTTTCCCAGCGATTGTAAACGCGAGGACTGACCTCAAGTAGCTCTGCAAGCCTTGCTTGTGTAATGTTTCTAGCCTGCCTGAGTAATTGCAGACGTTCAGCAAAAACGGACATATCCAAATCTTGTATCCAATGATGAATTTGAATGGTCATTGTAATGCCTTCATAAATTAGTCTTGCCAAATAGTAACAAAAGAAAAGTGTCTATTATAATATGCACTTTAGAGGCTATTGACAAGTTTTTGGAGAAATTACCTATGGCACGTATCCCTGTAATGAAAGCCGAAGGCGTATCCTTCCGCCATGCCGAAAAACCAAGGAAAATCAAGGGGTCAGCCAGTTTGATTTTCTAAGATAGTGGTGTATATTGCTTTCCATGGCTCGTTTACCCAGAATAGTTATCCCTAATCAACCGCTGCACATTATGCACCGTGGCAATAATCATCAGGATATCTTTGAATCAGAAGAAGACATGGTGCGGATCATTGAAGATATTGCTTATGCTTTATCAAAAACTGATTGCTATCTGCATGCCTACGTTATTATTACTAATTGTATAGTTTCTCCTGTCGTTAATGGCTTTACGTAAATCACTTGAATTTATGATGGCAAATAATTGTTTATTATCTCACTTTTTCGTTAAAATTATTTTTCATGGGTACTTAATACTTTTTTTCAGAGACGGATAAAAGAATGATTGGCGCTGTCAACCCTGGATAGGCCGATAGTATCCAGAAGGTACAGGGATTTTGCCAATGCTTGTGTTAGCGAACGTGGCTAAAATTTCATCCTGATTAACCGTAGACCCATTTGAGGCCGACACAGAGTATCTGGAGCCTAATCATATGCGTTGCGTAGCCAAATTATTTTTTATGGCATGGAGGCCGAAAAATTTATGCTCTCAAATGACCATTTCCATAAACTACCCATTTGTATGTCGTCAATTCATCAGACCCAACTGGGCCTCGCGCATGAAGTTTGTCTGTGCTGATCCCAATGACCGACCCCAAGCCATAGTCACCTCCGCCTGAAAGCCTGGTTGATGCATTAATCAATACTGAGGCCGAATCAATTTTCTGTTCAAATTCCTGAGCCATTTTTAGGCTTTGTGTGATAATTCCATCAGTATGTCCCGAACCATAGTGATTGATATGATCAATTGCCTCTTCAATGCCATTGACAATTTTTATTGAAAGGATAGGCGCTAAATATTCAGTTTGCCAATCTTCTTCAGTTGCCAATGCAATACCTTGTAAACTCTTTTGCGTCTGTTCGCATCCACGTAATTCTATTTTGTTTGAGTTCAATGCTGTCAGCAATAACGGCAGCATCTGTTCGGCACATTTTTTATCGATTAAAAGTGTTTCTAGCGCATTACAAACCTGAATGCTTTGACACTTTGAGTTAATAGTTAGATCAACTGCCTGAATAGGATCAGCATCTTCAGCTATATAAAGATGGCAAATACCATCATAATGCTTAATCACTGGAATTCGAGTTCCCTCTGCAATTCGCTTGATCAACCCTTTACCGCCACGAGGAATCAATACGTCTATATATTTATCCATTTTCAGCAGTTCGCTGACTGCTTCATGGCCTGGTGTGCGAATGATCTGTATGGCATGTTGCGGAAGTCCGGCATCAACGGCACCTTTGATCATTGCATCCGCTAGCAGCGTGTTAGTTTGAATGGCTTCTGATCCGCCCCGCAAAATAATTGAATTGCCGCTTTTAATGCAGACACCTGCCGCATCAGTTGTAACATTAGGTCTAGATTCGTAAATTATGCCTATAACGCCAATGGCTACGGTTTTTTTGAAAACTTGCAGTCCTGCTGGATTTGTATGGCCTTCTAGCACACGATTTAGTGGGTCTTGCTGTTCAGCCACCTTTTTCAGTCTGGAAAACATGTACCGAAATACTTTATCATCAATAGTCAGCCGTTTGATCATGGCTGCTGATTGACCATCCTCACGTGCTTTTATAACTTCCTGAGCATTAACTTCTAAAATCTGCTGTTTAATCGATTGAAGTGAATCAGCCATTTTTAAAAGAGCAAGGTTGCGAATAGATTCAGAGGTTGATGACAGCAGGCGGGCAGCAAGACTGCTTTGTCTGGCAATATCATGAATGCTACTGTAACTCATATTCTATCCATAATTGTTTTTTGGAGGTTTATTAAGAATCAGTTAAATATTTGCCTATCAATGACAGGCAATGCTTGCTTAATATGCTCGAAACTATGTGAACCGCCATTATAGGTTACAACTGTTGATTTTTCTTTATAGAGTGACAAGGTGTTTTTAGAATTAATCAGCTCATCAGCCATATCTAATAAAATGGTTCTATCAATAAGCTGAAAGCTGTTTTCTAGCTCATATTCATATTTTTTATACTGTTCGCAATCATTCAGTTCCCACTGATAGGGCTGGCCTGTTTCAAAGTTTTCTGTAACGCCAGTAAATTGCGGTAACAGTTCGCTAGGCTTTATTGCAGGGTTAATCATAATAGCTTTGCATCCTGTTTTCATTGCCAGATATTCGCTAGCGAACCCTCCCATTGATGATCCCATAAAAACCACAGCATAAGATTGGTCCAAATACTGGTTCCACTGAATTAGCATATCTTCTATGATGCCTTCAAAATTTCTATAATCAACATTAGGTGTATAAAAAACAATATCTTTTTGCAAGCAGTATGACTGCAGGACTAGAAGTTTTTCCTTACTAATTAGCAGTTCTCCATCTAAATTTAAGGATGCAGAATTGAATCCATGCAGGTAAATAATTGCTTTTTTCATCATGGGTTTCAGCTTTCCTGTTTCTGGAATTAAAAGGGTATGCTTCATATCTGAAAAATATGAGGTCTTCTGTGGAAATAAAAGGCAAGCTATAACCTGAAAGCCTACAAAACCTCGTTTTTTGGAATAATCACTGATTATCGCATTCTTCTAGGGGCGACCGTAAAGGGAGCCCCTAGATAATGGCTAGGTGTTATCCAATATTTTAAATGTTGCTGTTTTCAAAAACCGCAATGCTTTTATCTTTAACAAGAAATGTTTTATCTGTCATGGTTTTTTGGTTGGGTCTGCGAATAATGTCATTAGGTGAATTTTTTGATGTATCAACAGATAGGCACCATGCCCTGCCTTTAATTACAGGCAATTCACAGACAGTTTCATGGTCAGACATATTGATAATCACATGGATATCAGCCTCATCAATACCTGCTAGTGTAAATGCCAATAACTGGTTATCAGGATCATCCCATAGCGGGGTGTCTAATTTTGCACCATGCCATGTAATATCTTTAATACCTCTTTCTTCGATTGTATTGCCCGTTAAAAAACGGCGTCGCATAATGGATTTGTGACGTTTGCGCAAGGTGATCATGTTTTGAACAAATCGCAGCATATCTGCATTTTTATTCATCATATCCCAATCTATCCAGGTAAGCTCATTGTCTTGGCAGTAGCCGTTATTGTTGCCGTTTTGGGATTTTAGCACCTCATCGCCAGCCAGCATCATTGGCACGCCTTCACTCAAAAATAACAGAGCAAAAGCATTTTTTGCCAGTTTTTTTCTGAGTTCAACAATATCCAGGTTATCTGTTGATCCTTCTACACCATTATTGTAGCTCAGACTGTTATTGCAGCCATCTCTGTTATCTTCGCCGTTGGCTTCATTATGTTTATGGTTATAGCTAAATAAGTCAATTAAAGTAAAACCGTCATGACAGGTGATGAAGTTGACGCTGTTGATGGGCAAGCCATCCTGATGCTGATAAAGATCACTGCTGCCAGCAATGCGGGTGGCTAATTCTTTTATTTTTCCTTTATCCCCACGCAAGTATTCACGCATCACATCCCGGTATTTGCCATTCCATTCTGCCCAGCGGTGACCAGGAAAACTGCCGACCTGATAAAGGCCGGCGGCATCCCAGGCTTCAGCAATCAATTTGGTCTGTGATAGCTGTTCTGACAATTCTATACTCCAAAGTACAGGCGGGTCTTCAAGTACAATGCCTCCTTCACCGCGAGCTAGCGCACTGGCTAAATCAAATCGGAAACCATCAACATGCATTTCTCTTACCCAATATTCTAGACTATTGGTTATAAATGAAGCGACTAATGGATGGTTTGCATTAAGGGTATTGCCACAGCCTGTGTAGTCATGCAGAATGCTTTTATCATGAGAATCGTGATGATAAAAAATATTTTCACCGATGCCTCGAAAGTTGATAATAGGCCCGCCTACGCCTGCCTCAGCAGTATGGTTATAAACAACATCTAAAATAACGCCCAGTCCTGCTTTATGCAGTGCTTTTACTAAATCACGAAATTCTTGTACATGAGTGCCTTGTTCCGGGGTCACACAATATCCTGGATGAGGACTGAAAAAACTGTGGGTGCTGTAGCCCCAGTAATTATGCAAGCCAAGATCTGCAGTACCCTGCGGAACATCCTGTTCATCAAAAGCCATGATCGGCAATAATTCCACATGGGTAATGCCCAGTTTTTTTAAATAGGGTATTTTTTCAATTAAACCGGAGAACGTTCCTGGTTTTTCAACATTGGCGGAGGCGTGACGGGTGAATCCGCCGACATGCAATTCATAAATAATGGATTTTTCACTGCTAATGCGTAGCGGAATATCACCTTCCCAGTCATAGTCATCGTCATCTACGACCATACAGCGCATAGAGGTCAGCATATTATCCCCTGGGCAGCAGGCAGCCTTTCGATCCCAATTTATGTCTGACACTACTCGCGCCCAGGGGTCGATTAAGTGCTTATCTTTATCAAAATGCAAGCCAGCTTCTTTAGGTTCATTAGAACCATCTATACGCCAGGTGTACCAGGTTCCTTTTGGCAAACCGATAACATAGACATGCCATGAATAAAAGGTTCTATTTACCTCCTTTTCTAGCTGGATAACTTGAAATGGCTGCTTGCTTTTTGCTGTTTCAAATAGAAACAGCTCAATGCTTGTCGCATGGCGAGTAAAAATTGAGAAATTAACGCCTTTGGCATCAGGTTTTGCACCTGATTTGTATGAGCGACCTGATTTATATTTGTACTGTTTATTTGGCATTAGGCTATATGGTCAAAAAACTCATGTATGATTTGCAATTGCATCCGTTCAATTGAAAATGAGTGTAGTAGTCGGGCTGTAATCTAAAGTAATGTAGATACAGAATATTAGTATTATCTTAAGTTTTTTATCACAAAGCAAAAGATTTAATTACAATGGCAGAAATACTTATTGTTTTTCTAGGTTATAGTAAAGTTTTTGTCTATTTATCAATAAACATGAAATCACTAAAAGACAGCAAAAGGTTGTAAAATGCGCGTAAAAAACAGTCATATAAAGCTAAAAAGTGAACGGCAGAATATAAGCCCTTGGCGAAAGTCTATTAAAGAAATAATCTTTGGCTCAGAAACTAAGCTTGGAAAGTTATTTGATATTGTATTAATTATCAGCATTGTACTTAGTGTACTAGTTGTGATGCTGGGAAGCGTTAAGCCAATTCAATTGAAGTATAGCCAGGCGTTCTTCTATTTAGAATGGTTTTTTACTATTTTATTTACTTTGGAATATTTGCTCCGGCTTATCTCAGTGCAGCGCCCATTGCTTTACATGCGAAGTTTTTTTGGCATTGTTGATTTCCTATCAATTGTTCCAACATATCTCAGTTTATTTCTTCCAACGGTTAAATATATGCTGGTTATTCGTATTTTACGGCTGCTACGCATTTTCCGGGTACTAAAATTAACTGCATATATGGGTGAGGCGCAGGTATTAATGGGAGCCTTGAAGAAAAGCTCTCGTAAAATTTTTGTTTTTCTCTACGCAATACTGACATTGGTGGTGGTTTTTGGTTCTTTTATGTACGTTGTAGAAGGCAGTGATGCGGGATTTACCAGTATTCCTAAGTCTATGTACTGGGCAATGGTGACATTAACGACGGTAGGGTATGGTGATATTGCACCGCAAACGCCGTTAGGCCAGTCTATAGCCGCTTTTATTATGATTATGGGATATGGCATTATTGCTGTTCCCACTGGCATTTACAGTGCTGAATTAATTAAAACCTATCGGCCAGAAAAAATTAGCAATAAGGCCTGTGCTGACTGCGGAAAAATAGGCCATGATATTGATGCAGAATACTGTAAATACTGTGGACATTTTTTGGGTGAGCCGGAATAAAATAAAATGCGTGTGCATTGTAATAAACAGGGTAATTAATTGTAATTATTCAATAAAAAAAACCAAAATTTTTTCTTGACTTTCGTCACAAAATTAC
Organism: Methylomonas sp.; assembly: GCA_026988155.1. Taxonomy (GTDB): domain Bacteria; phylum Pseudomonadota; class Gammaproteobacteria; order Methylococcales; family Methylomonadaceae; genus QPIN01. The sequence continues at coordinate 7,706 of JALSLW010000008.1, forward strand.
AATCAACAACCTATTGATGTTGTCCACAAAAGCTGTGGATAACTCTGTTAGTAACAGTTTGATAACAGCGCTTAATACAGATGTTTTCTGGCCTAGAGTTAAATTGTATCATTTTTAGTCTAGCGTTGTAATTCAAATTAAATCAATCACTTATAGGTTGGTTTTTTATTGTCTGAAAAGTTCGGTGATTTAGTAAGGGTAAGTTGTGAGTTTAAAATAGTGTTGTGTATAAAGATCTTTATCTATGTTAGTGATAGATAATGCCTTCTGACCGTAAATTAGCTTATTTTTTATAATGTATTTGTTTATTTTTCTGAACTTGTGTATAGCTTTTGTAATAAAAAGTGAGGGTGTTTTTCGTGCCATTTTTTTATCAGATTATTCTCTTTATCTGGGTTTAGTTTTAATGACTTTTAATTTTATTATTAGCTGTGTTAAATACCAAAAAATAGCCTATAAATTGCGATATGACCTGTTTGCTGTCGGAGCACTGCTGGTATGGGTTTCTTATTGGCCTGCTTTTTTTAGAGAGGGTTCGCCTATATTTTATTTATATCCCCTATATTTTGCATTGATCACTGCTTTATTTTCTTTGGTTTTTATTAAAGAAAGGGATCAAATCGATCCTGATGCGCTGATTTGGCTGCAGTGGCTTTCAGATAGTGGACGGTTTAACCCAGTCATAATTATGCTTTCTGTGTGCATCAGTCTATTTTTTCCTCAGCATTTTATGCTATTTCCGCTGACTGTTTCTCTGTTGATAATGAGGTTTACTCTTGCCTGCTGTTTACAGAATGAATAAAGTGTCTATGACAGCATTGTCATGCCGAGCCGCCGTAAAATATCGCGCATTTCATCCAAGATGTTTTTCTACCTGTTCTGTGTAGACATAAAAAAAGTAAAAGAATTAAGTTAATGGTTAATGGTGATGAAAGAGTTATGATTGAATCTGGTGTTTAAAAAAAAAGAAAGGTTGACGTATTCTGTTGCAAACTATCCTGCAAGATGAATTTACAACAGAATACGTCATGAACAATGATAATATTATTCCCCTAGGTTCGAGGGGAGATTGCAATGCAATCACAAAACACAGCATCCCTAGCAAAAAGGTAACTGTTCGTCCCATGCCAACTGGTTTTCCTGCTTCCCTTCTCTTTGCTCTCCCTCTTAAATAAATAACCAATGTCAAGAAGAGTGGAATTGCAACGGCAGGCGTATAAATCCACGCCTGCCAAACGGACTGGTTCGGGTGAATAAGGCCATGAGCAAAGCCAACTACAGAAGTTAAGCACAGAACAGCTATTAACAGAGGTTTTATAAGCACACTAATTTAAAAGAAAAATGTTAGGAAATAGTTTTTACTATTTTTAGTTCATCGTCAAATAAAGTAAAACCGCACCAAATAGGATCCTATAAATCCCAAAACCAATAAATGTAAATTTTTGTAAAAATCGTAAAAATAATTTAATGGTGATATAAGCAACAATGAAAGATGTAACAAAGCCAATCCCTAAGGTCAGTAAATTACTCTCGCTAAAATCCTGGTAATGTTTCAATATATCAAACCCGGCAGCGGCAGCAAGCACGGGCAAAGCAAGCAGAAAAGAAAACTCGGCACTGGCTTTTCTATTCAAGCCAACCAGTAATGCTCCTATTATTGAAGCCCCTGCACGACTGGTTCCTGGCACTAAAGCAAAAACCTGAGCTAACCCTATCCAGAGTGCCTGTTTATAAGTAATAGATTCAACATCATCGACATGTGCAGAACTTTCCTTGTAAAAATATTCAACAATTAAAAAAACAATACCGCCTACAATAAACATTGTTCCAACAATGGCTACAGTAAAAAATTCTTTAATCTGATGATGAAACAAAAGACCAACCGCACCAATTGGGATAAAAGCTAAAGCAACTTTAGTCCATAATTGAAAATGATTTAAGGAAAATTTATCCTTATAATTCATGATAACAGCAAGAATGGCCGAAAATTGAATAATAACTTCAAAAGCCTTATTTGTTTCTGTCTGCTCAATTGACAGCCATTCACTGACAACAATCAAATGTCCGGTGGAAGAAATGGGTAAAAACTCGGTAATGCCTTCAATAAGGCCTAAAATTATTGCTTGAAAAATATCCATCTAATTATATCTATTGTTTATCCAAATTAAGAATTAAAGGAGCTGGCGACAAATATCCCACCTCTGTGTCTTTTTCTCCGTCATTGATCTTGCCACTTTAAGAGGCGTTATGAAATTACCTAGCTTGATCTAAACTAGGGTCACAATAACTGGGTAATTGCCCCTGCTCTTCCAGATTATTGGCAAATCCATTGGGTATTATTACCGGCTCAAACCCTGTCTTTAATGAACCTTTCATGCCGTTACGGCTATAGCCAAAAGGATGCATATGGGCCCTCACATAAAAAAAGGCTTTTTTATCAATCGACTGCAATACGCCCGAACCGCCACGATTAAAGGGCTGCTCCTTTGAATGCGGGTGAACCAGTATACGTCGATACAGGAGTTCACCTTTTTCTGACACGGCTTCCCACCAGTTTACATAGTGCTGACAATCTCTGTCAGAGCTTTTTATCGTGGCATTAAAAATATAATGTGAACCATAAGGTGCTTTATAGGCATTAACGGCTATTATCTTAGCAAAATGATCTGCTGAAATTGCGGGACATGCCAGAACTAACCCTAAATTGAATAGTGTAAATTTTAATTTTTTTTTCATCTACTTATTCCTAATTTCTCTATAAATTATTATGTACATCCAAAGACGACATATTCAACGGCTAATGATTTTGTTATTCTCGAATTATCCCTACTAAATAATTAGCCAATAAATAAGGTCTTCGACAAGAATCTATTCACAATAGAGAAGTAAAGTGAAGAGAAATGAAATTGTAAATCTGTTTTATCAAAAAATACTATAATTACCCTACATAAATAAGTTGAACACTGGCTTTGCAGAGATTTTGGGCGATACCAACCCACCCATCTGATGAGAGCAGAAAAACTTAACGCTCAAATGATTTATTTTGGATCATAAGGACACATTGGACAATAAAATGAATACAACAGATGTTAAAACCCCTAAAGACCTGGGAATAACAATAAAAAAAATAACAATATTTTTTGGACTATTTTTTGCTCAAATATCAAATTTTGTGTTTTGGGTAGAAGATGCCATACCAATTGAAGGTTTTTTTATATTTGATATGTTTTTGATATTTTCTCTTTTTTTAATAATCTTTAAAGAAAAGGGAATGATAAAACATGACAGTACCTTGGTCAATTACACCTGTTTTTTAGGTGCGATGAATAATTTTATCATCACTCTTTTCTTTTTACTTTGGGGGATTTTTTTTCCAGAAAAGGATATGGCTTTTGTCCATAAACTTGGAATCGATGGCAATTTTCAAATAGCCTTTGATCTTATATCACTTTGGACATTGCGCTTAATCTACATAAAATACAAAAACAGAATTGAAGGTCTCACTACAGAAAAAATATTTTTATATGAAATATTATTGATGATAGGTTTGGCGAGTACCCTGTTAATATTATAAATCTTTTACAGTTATTGAGTTTACGGCGTAAAGTTCTTTCTCTTATTCCTAGAGCATTTGCTGTCTCAATACGGTTACTGCCATTTTTTGACAATGCTACTTCAATTAAGATTCATTCAACACCCACTAAGGAATCAAATAACCACAGACTGAAGGCTGGTGGCTATTTGACTATTTGTTTGATGCTCTTCACTCAGTTGCTTTAGAAAAGTAACAAAAGTGCTTAGTAAGTTATTTCCTAAACATCCTTTTGAAGCGGGGATTAAATAGATTCAGGAAGTTTTTACATCCTCGCTCCTTAATGATAAACAGAATAATTTTAAATTTGTTTATCCTGTTTAGTTTCACTGATTATTTTTCCTTGATCATCGATAGAAACATTTAGTATTTGCCCTGAAACCAACAGATCAACATCATATTCTTCTCCCACACTATTTGGGTTAGCTACTGTTTTCATCGCGAGAATTTCATAATTAGGATAATTTAATTGCAAACTTTTTACCGTTTCAGTTGGCATAATGTTAAATGCCTGATGTTCAATCACAAATTCATTAGTATAGAAACGTCCATTCATTTTAAACAGATCAACAAAATTTTCCTGGTATTCTTTGCCGTTTAGATCTTGTTTTTTTTCTGTAAATTTTACCTCATATAATGCCTGACCAAAATGTGTTCTCTCCGCTATAGTGATATCTTTAGCATTAGGGTGCTTTTTATAAATATAATCAAAGACTTTTTTCGGCACATCCTGCCTATTTATGGCACCTGCATTAACCGTCACAGAAAAAATACTAAGTATCAAAAAAGAAATCTTTAAAAATTGGGGTGTCATAAATAGAGTCTCCTATTATTTTATTGTAAAAAAATTAAACATTTAAAATGCTACAAACCCAATAAGACTTATTAATCATCCTAGAAGTTCCTGCATTTTATTAAAGTTCAGTTTACTTCAGTTTTTCTCTCAAGAGAAGAAGAAAGGGTTGGGGGTCAATGTCGTTAAGTTAAGCATAAGTACCCAAGTAAAATATTCGGAGAAGGGACTTTAGTCCATACAAATACGGGGCTAAAGCCCCGTCTCCAAGCTGAATAAGCCCTACCTTAATGACATTGGGTTGGGGGTACAATATTTATGTACCAATTAATTCCTGCTGCATTGTCTCAAACTAAAAAAACTAGTTATTAAAAACCCTGTTACAAAGATATTTTATCCACCATTAACTTGAACTTTTGCCTTGATAAAATCAAGATGAGGTACATGCAGAAGATCAGCTATTTTTCGTACCATATATTCTTCATACTCATTTAGCTGTCCATCAGCATATGCAATTTGCCACAACGATTTTATCAGCTTGATTTTTTGCTCCTGAGTAAACCCTTTATTTATTAATGAAGTAAACTCAAAATAATCTGTTGCCAATTCCCTTTGCCTAGCTGCTGAGGCAATCAATTCAGTAGCTTCTTGCAGAGAAAGTGAAAACATATTTTTAACTCGCTCTAAAATCATATCCTGTTCTTCAATCTGTATCTTATCGTCCATCATCATCATTTCAATAAATAATGCTGCACAGGCAAGATGCAGGTTTTCATCAGTAAACTGATCTGGTGAGGCAAGAGCCATATGCTTATCGAAGAATAATTTAAGTTGGTTTAACATTACGCTGTCTCATGGGATATTTAATTTATTTGAAAAAATAGGCTGCAGCAGTTTATGCCAGCCCTGGTAAAAGGTTAATCAATCCCGAAGATATCATCTGAATACCAATAGCTGAAAGTAGCAGCCCCATAATACGTGTAGCAATATTTAATCCGGTAATCCCCATTTTTTTACCAATAGGTGTGGCCAAACGCAAAGCTAACCACACAAATAAGGCAACGATAAGAATACCTGCAGTTAAAACCAAACGTTCACTCCAGTTGGCAGCCTGGTGAGCGTCAACAATAACCATGTTTATCGCGCCTGGTCCTGCCATTAAGGGAATAGCTAAAGGAACTACCGCAATACACTCTTTACCATTAGCCTCATCAGCTTCTTCAGGAGTGTGTTGAGAATGACTTTGTTTAGCATGCATCATTGAAATTGCCATCAGTAATATTAGCAGCCCTCCTCCTGTACGAAAAGCAGGAATACCTATTCCAAAAAAGCTAAGAATTGCATCTCCAGCCCAGGTAGCAACTATGAGAATAAGTGCTACAGAAACTGCACTGGTTCGAGCGACTTTTTTCATTCATCAAGTGTTCGTCCGGCACATAATGATAGAAAGATTGGGATTGCACCCATAGGGTTTACAATGGCCAGTACACCAACCAGTGCTTTTGCATATAGGGTGTATTCGGGAGAAAATGTCATTTACTGTATTCTGAAAAAGAAGGGCTATCGCAAAATTCTATCACGGTGACTGTGTAAAAAATAATTTTATTCAATGGTATGATTATCGTATGTTTAAAACATCCGCCGCCTGAACATCCAGCCTGCACAGCCAAGAGTAATCACCCCGATAATTGCCAAAGGCCAATATTGGCCAAATAAATGTTGGGTAGAAAACCCTTCTAGAAAAACGCCCCGTACAATCACCAGAAAATAGCGCAGTGGATTAAGCAAAGTAAAATTTTGCACCCAGACAGGCATATTGGCTATAGGGGTTGCATAACCAGACAATATAACGGCAGGGACTATAAATAAAAAACCGCCCAATAGTCCTTGCTGCTGTGTGACACATAATGATGAAATCATTAACCCGATACCAATCACCGAGAAAACAAATAAAAAGATACCTATATATAGAGCGACAAGGCTGCCGAGCAACGGAATTTCAAACCAAAACACTGCCATCAGGATAATAAATGAGGCTTCTACTACGCCAATGATTAAGCCGGGGATTGCTTTGCCCAGTAATATTTGAAAAGGAGTTAGCGGGGTTACCAACAGCTGGTCAAAAGTACCCTGCTCACGCTCTCTGGCAATTGAAAGCGCAGTAACAATAACCGTAACGACCAGCGTTAACAAACCTACAATACCTGGAACAATAAACCATCGGCTGCTCAGGTTGGGATTAAACCATGCACGTACCTGGAGCTGGGCAGGGAGCTGCCTTAAATGATGCTGTTTAGCCCAGTCAAGATTAAAATCAGCAAGGATAGTTTGCATATAATTTAAAGCAATCAAGGCGGTATTGGAGTTTCGCCCATCCACCAGTATTTGCACTTTTGCCGGCTGATGTGCGGTTAGCAAGTCTCGGCTGAAATGTTGATCTATATGGAGTACCGCGAGCACCTTTTTTTCATCCAGTGCTTTGGCAATCTGCTGATGCCGTGTAATTCTGAGCACCTCAGTAAATGCTGAAGATGCGGTAAAACGTGAGATAAAATCGCGGGATTCAATATTCGCGTCTTCATTATAAATGGCAATCGGTATATCATTAAGATCATAAGTAGCGGCATAGCCAAAGATAAATAACTGAAAAATGGGAGGAACAATCAGTACAAAACGACTTTTCTTATCTTTTATCAGAGCTAGAAATTCTTTGATTAATAATGCATAAATATTCGCTAACATTTTCTACTCCAGACGCCTGGGAGCTTTTCGTGCCGCCAGGGTAAAAAATATTAACGCCATGACCAGTAGCGCTAAAGAATTTGGGAGTATTACAGCCCAGACATTTCCAGTTAGAAAAACAGTTTGTAAAATAGCAACAAAATATCGTGCACCAATTAAATAGGTCAGTCCTTGAATAGCTTCAGGCATGCTGCTAATATCAAAAATAAAACCTGACATAATAAAGGCAGGTAAAAAAGTAATGATGATGGCAATTTGTCCGGCAACAAACTGATTTTTAGCAACAATGGAAATGAGCAGCCCCATACCTAATGCGACAAATAAAAACAGGCTTCCCGTAAACAGTAACACCCAAAAGGAACCTCGCAATGGGACTTGAAATAAAAACACAGCCATTGCTATAGATAACAGCAGTCCGCCCATGCCGAGTAAATAATAGGGGATAAGTTTGCCGAGTAAAATCTCCTGGGTACTGATCGGTGTGGCCAGCAAAGATTCCATAGTGCCGCGTTCCCATTCTCGGGCAAAGACCAGCGCCGTCAACAGCGCACCAATTAAGGTCATAATAACGGCAATTAACCCAGGGATTAGATAATCCTTGCTGAGCACAGCACTGTTATACCAAATGCGATGGTCTGCTATGACAGGTTGCTGCAAGGGTGTTCCACGTAACTCGGCCTTCTGATTTAGCCACTGAGACCAGGTGCCTTGGATATATCCAGAAATCAACCGTGCTGTGTTGGCATCAACCCCGTCAACAATAATCTGAATGGCTGCAGGTTGGGGTTTAAAAAGTTGACGGCTAAAATCTTCACGAAGATGAATAATTGCATTAATTTTTCTTGCCTGCAATGCGAACTCTGCATCTTCCATATCGGCAAAAAAAGTGGACTCAAAATAATCAGAATGAGCAAAAGCATTGCTGAAACTTGAGGTTGATGCTGTCGGTTTTTCGATCACCCAACCGATAGGCACATGTTTAGCATCCAGAGATACACCGTAACCAAACAGAAGTAAAAGAAAGACAGGCAATACAAAGGCAATGGCAAGGCTGCTGGGATCACGCCAGATTTGCAGAAATTCTTTGTAAATAAGTCCTTTTAGGCGCATTTGAGACTTCATTGTTGAGCCTGCTGGGTAACAAGATGAATAAAAGCATCTTCCATTGTGGGTTCTTGACGGTTTTCGCTCTGGGCCTGCCGTTTAATTTCGGCAGGGGTTCCCATCGTTAAAATATCACCTTCGACCATAATAATCAGACGGTCACAATATTCTGCCTCCTCCATAAAATGGGTAGTGACCAGGACGGTAACTCCTGTCGCAGCCAGCTGGTTGGTTCGCATCCAAAATTCGCGCCTTGCTAAAGGATCAACGCCAGACGTAGGTTCATCAAGAAATAGAATCTCAGGTTCATGCATTAATGCACAGGCCATTGCCAGACGCTGCTTGTAACCCAGCGGCAAATCACCGCTATTTGTGTCGCTATAGGGTTCCAGCTCGTAAAATTGCAAAGCCCATTTTACTCTTTGCTGCTGACGGGAGTTTCTTAAACCATAGGCACTGCTGAAAAAGACCAGGTTTTGTCGAACACTCAAATGACTATACAATGAGAACTTTTGCGACATATAGCCAATGCGGGCACGCGCTTTGGCTGCGGCTGTTCGTAAATCAATGCCAGCAACCGATAGTTGACCGTTGCTGACGGGCAATAAGCCACAGAGCATACGGAAAGTTGTTGTTTTCCCGGCACCATTCGCACCTAATAAGCCAAATATCTCGCCTCGTTTAACAGTGAAGCTGAGTGCTTTAACCGCTTGAAATTGACCGAACCAGCGATCAACACGGTCTACCTGAATAATATCTTCAGTCACTATGCTGGCACCGGCTTGAGCTAACGCTGCCGGCGCCTGAACTGCACTTTTATATCGCGACTTTAGCAGAGCTATGAATGCATCTTCCAGCCGAGGCTCTATCGATTCAAACTGAATGCCAGCTATGTTTTCTAATGTAGCTCCCTGCTGCATCACTACATGGACATCATCGCCCTGAATAATGGCATCTATAAATTCATCTTGCTGGCTTAAGTAGAGTTGAAGCTGTCGGTTAGATTGCTTATCTGCTCTTGCCGCAAAGCACAAACCTAGCATTTTATGTTTGAAAAAATCGGGAGTATTTTTCTGCAGACATTCCCCTGCATCCATTAAAATAACTTCGCTACAGCGTTCTGCTTCATCCATATAAGCGGTGCTCATCAAAACTGTCATACCATTCTGTTCCATTTGCTGCTCAATAATGCGCCATAGCTCCCGCCTTGAAAGAGGATCAACGCCGACACTGGGTTCGTCCAGCAGCAATAGCCTGGGTTGACTTAACAAAGTGCAGGCCAGCCCCAGCTTTTGCTTCATCCCGCCCGATAATTGACCAGCCAGGCGATTATTAAAAGGGCTTAATCCTGACATTTTTGTGAGCTGTATAAAACGTTGCTGCCGATCCTTTTCTGCAAGCTGATGAAGATCTGCATACAGGTTAAGGTTTTCTATCACGCTAAGGTCTTCATATAAACCAAAGCGCTGTGGCATATAGCCGATTAAATGGCGTATTTGCTCTGACTGCTTATCGCTATCCAAAGAAAACACACTGACAGTTCCAGAATCAGGGAGCAATAGGCCAGCGGCCAGACGTAATAAAGTAGTTTTCCCTGCCCCATCAGGCCCGACCAAGGCAGTAATATGACCGGGTTTGATAGAAAACGTAACATTCTTTACTGCATGGGTGATTGCCCGGCCTGAAACAAAAGATTTACTGACTGAATGTAAAGTCAGTGTCTTATCATTCACAGGGGGCATGGGGGTTGTTTTTCTGCTCGCTGATCTGAACAGGGATAGTTACACTCACTGGCATCCCCAAACGCAGTTCATCTTGCGGGTTACATGCAAACACCCGGACTTGATAAACCAGGCTCGATCTAAGTTCTGTCGTTTCTACTGTTTTAGGCGTAAATTCAGCAGTCGGAGAGATAAAACCGACCCAGCCCACATAGCTTTTGTCTGGGTAACTGTCTGTACTGATTTCTGCAGTCATGCCCTGCTTTAGTTTCCCTAAGTTTTTTCCAGCAACAAAAACCCTTGCCCAGACCGGATCAGTTAAAGCCAAGGTATAAACAGGTGTATGTGCATCAGCCATATCTCCGGGCTCAAGTATGCGGTCTTGAATAATACCTGCATTAGGTGCATGAATCTGAGCATCATCCAGTATTTTTTTGGCCAGTTTAACCTTTGCCTCATCAGCTTTTAGCTGTGCCTTTGCTGCCAGAATATCCTCTTTTCTAGGGCCAGATTGAGCCAGTTTAAGCAACTCGTTAAATGCATTGAGCCTTGCTTTGGCTTGATCCAGCTCAGCTTTGCTACGGTCAGCATTTTCTTTTGATGTCAGCTTTTTCTTTACTAGCGAGACTTGTCGTTTATATTCTTTTGCTGCAAATTTTACGGCAGCTTTGGCAGCATTAACATCAGCGAGGGCTTTATAAATATCTTCTGGCCTGGAACCGGCTTCAAGCCTTGCTACAACTTGTCGCTGTCCTTCCCTACTCGCTTTGGCAATATCCAGATTATATTGAAAACGCAGTAAATATTGTGAGGCTAGCAGCTGGCCTTTTTTAACACGCTCGCCTTCTTTTACATACATTTCAGCAATATGTTCAGGGTCGTGAAAGCTCAATTCAACTTGCCGTATATCAATATTACCGTATAGCTGCAATTGGTTTGCGGCTTCAGAATTAGATGGAATAAAATACCAGGCTAAAGTACCTAAACAGACAACTGCAACAAAGATAATAATTTTAAGTTTCATATCGTGTTACCCCTATTCTGGAATAGGATAATCTCAGTCAAGCCTGAAACTTACCCCTTTGCATCGGTTGCAACTGCATGTAATAGCAGTGAAGCAACTGCTATTACAATCATACTCCAGCTATAACCAACTGGATCACTGCTAATTGAACCACATCAAAATAATAATAGATATGACTAAACTCAATATGTAAAATAAAAAGCTATAGATATTTACGGGTTAGTTTACAATCGACAAAGCCTTGCCATCAAACCCCTTTGGGCTTTAATAGCCTTAAGCCATTAGCCACCACTAATAATGAAGCGCCCATATCGGCCGCAATGGCTTGCCATAAAGTTGCCATTCCAGCAAACGCTAAAATTGCAAAAGCAGCTTTAAGTGACAATGCAAAAACAATATTTTGCCGAATAATGCGCAATGTTCTTTTTGAATGGCTTATTAGCCACGGCAGTTTGGAAAGATCATCCCCCATCAAGGCAATATCGGCTGTTTCTATCGCTGCATCCGACCCCATTACACCCATGGCAATACCCAGATTGGCTCTCCCCAGAGCCGGAGCATCGTTAATGCCATCGCCAATCATTGCAACATTGCCGTATTGTTCCACCATTTGGCTGACGACTTCAACCTTGTCAGCTGGCAGCAGCTCCGCATGAACTTCATCTATGCCGCAAGTCCTGGCAATATTGTCAGCCGTCGCCTGATTATCACCTGTTAACATGGCTAAATGCTGAATACCCTGTTGTTTAAGAGATTTTAAAACAGATTCAATTTGTGGTCTGGGCTGGTCGGCAATCGCAATCAGACCACAGACATGCTTATCATTGCCAATGGCAATAACTGTTTTACCTGTCTGTTCTAATGCGATAGCTTGCTGATTGATCTCAGGCGTTTCCTGTCCACGCTCCATTAAATAGCGCCTAGATCCCAGCCAGAAGTCAGTATTGTTAAATAATCCAGTCACCCCTTTGCCTGGTAAAACAGTGACATTATCAGCCCTGGCAATCTGCACACCTTGCTTTTCGGTATAGTTTAAAATGGCTTTGGCTAATGGATGGTTACTGCGTGACTCTAAAGCGGCGGCTCGACTGAGCAACTCTTCTTGACTATGATTATTGTAGGGGTAAAGCCCTGTCACCTCAGGGTTGCCACGGGTTAGTGTGCCCGTTTTGTCAAAAGCAATGGCATTAAGATGGGCCGGAGCCTCTATATATATCCCCCCTTTTATTAAGATGCCCTGCCTGGCAGCACAGGCTAATGCGGCAACAATACTAACTGGTGTCGAAATTACCAGTGCACAAGGGCAGGCAATCACTAATAAAACTAATGCTTTATATAGCCATACAGACCAAACACCTGCAAAAAATAACGGGGGAATAATAAATACCGCTATTGCTAATAACATCACAATAGGGGTATAAATACGGGCGAATTTCTCTACCCATTGTTCTGCTTCTGCACGCTTGCTATGTGCATCTTCTACCAAACGAATGATATGTGCCAGCGTGGTATCTGAAGCCAGTTTAGTTGCTTTAATTTCCAGTGCCGCTTCACCATTAATACTTCCTGCGAAAACTTCATCCCCAATTTTCTTGGTCACTGGTACACTTTCGCCTGTAATAGGTGCTTGATTAACTGAACTAATACCCGTTATCACCTCACCGTCCAGTGGTATTTTTTCACCAGGTTTGACTATAAATAGAGTATCTATAGTCACTGTTGCTGCTGGTATATTTGTCTCCTGTCCATTTTCATCTTTTACGGTAACATCCGTAGGTGCTAAATCCAGCAAGGCTTCCACAGCATGTCGAGCACGTCCTATACTCCAACTTTCAATCGCTAATGACAGCGAAAACAAAAAACTGACCGCAGCCGCTTCAAACCATTCATTGATAACCATGGCACCAATAATGGCGACCAGCATTAGCAAGTTCATATCGGCACGGAGCCGCTTTAATGCATAAAAAGCTTTTACTATTACGTGGCGAACACCAAAAATAATAGCCAGACCATAAGCTGCTTTTTCAGCCAGAGGCATGTCTTGTGAGCTATGGACATTGAATAGATTTTTTAGGTAATCCCCCAAGGCTTGCCATGAATAAGTCCAGGCTTCTGGACTCTGCAAGAAATGTTGAATATCGGTAAAACCACCGCCAATAAAAACATGTATCACTATCCCTGCAACAATACATAAACCACTGATTGTGGCATAAAGGGTCTGTGACCGTTGCCTTTGGTTAACATCGGTTTGAGTTTCCCCCGGTTTCCAGCGTGTGGCTTTCATTCCGGTTGCGGCAACGGCTTTTATAATAGTTTTTTCAGGCACCTGCCCTGCATCCGCAATAATGGTCATACGACCATTGATCACATCAAAAGCCAGCTTTTCACCGCCTCCAACTAAAGGACCGATTTCTGACTTTAGAATGGTCACCTCTTCAACGCAGTCCAGTCCTTCAATTTTGAAGGTCATCCCCTTTATTTTATTGGAAGAAGGTGGCTGGCTACTCGTGGTATGGTCACCATGACAGCATGATTTTTCAGCTTGATTAGTACTCATAGTCCTGAACCTTATTAAATTTAAATGGCCTCTTCACCTGTTTCACCACTACTAATGCGAACCGCTTCCAGCGCAGGTAATACATAGATTTTCCCATCTCCTCTAAGGCCAGTATGTGCACTTTCCTGTATTGCTGTAACAACCAGTTCAACTAGCTCATCACAACAGGCTATTTCCAGTTTTAAGCGAGAGACCAAGCCATAACTGTCTTCATCAAATATAGAACCTGTAGATTCTTTTCGGCTACGTCCACAACCGCGCATTTCCAATACACTGATTCCTGATAACCCTTCAATTTTATGTAATGCTAACATGACATTCTCAATTTTAAGGGGTTTTATATAGGCAATAACTTGTTTCATATTTCTCATTCCTATTTTAATTATTTATAAGATGAATATTGCCCGAACCCAAATATATTAAGATCCAGGCAATATTAACTATTTGTCTTGCTGAGTATCGGTAGAAAACCATTTATATAATGCAGGTATAACCAACAAAGTCAGTAAGGTTGAAGTCACAAGACCGCCAACCACTACCGTAGCTAATGGCTTTTGCACTTCTGACCCTGTCCCTGATGCCAGCAATAATGGAATCAGTCCTAATGCAGTAGTCACCGCCGTCATTAAAACAGGGCGTACTCTTAAACAGGCACCTTTTATGGATGCTTCATCAATCGGTATCCCATCTTTTACTAATTGATTCAAATAGGTCATTAACACCATGCCATTTTCCAGTGCAATCCCAAACAGAGCGATAAACCCCACAGATGCAGGTACAGACAAGTTTTGCCCGCTAATCCACAAGGCAATCACACCGCCGACTAATGCCAAAGGGATGTTTAACAAAATCAAAGCTGCATTTTTAACGGATCCAAAACTACTGTAAAGCAGTAACGAAATAATGACTAAAGTCACAGGAATAACTATTGCCAGACGTTTATTCGCTTCTTGCTGTAAACGGAATTGCCCACCCCAGGTGGTAAAATAACCCGGTGGCAGCTTGACCTTACTGTCAATTACTTGCTGTGCTTCTTCAACAAAAGACACGATATCCCGATCAATCACATTGGCCTGAATACTGATAAAGCGCTGGTTATTTTCTCGGGTGATTTGTCTAGGCCCAACAATTTCTTCAATAGTCGCGATTTGTGCTAACGGCACTTTAATATTATCAGGCCCACTGATCAGTAAATTACGAATCGCTTCGATACTATCCCGATCTTGTTTTTGATAGCGCACCAGAATATCGAAACGTCGAATGCCTTCAAATACTTGCCCCGCAGTCACTCCTCCAATAGCACTACTGATAACATTTTGCACATCCACTAAGTTAAGTCCATAACGCGCAATGGCAAGACGATCTGGCGTGATCACTAATTGTGGTGTCCCAGTAACCTGATCAACCTGAACATCAGCCGCACCTTCAACTTTTTTTATAACAGCAGCTATTTCATCGGCTTTGGTTTTGAGCTGAGCTAAATCATCACCAAATAATTTAACCGCCAGTTCTGCCCTAACCCCTTCCATTAGCTCATCTACAGCCATTTCAATGGGTTGGGTTAAATTCGCGGTTATACCTGGTAAATCAGCCACCATTTCTCGAATTTCCTTTTCGATAAGCCCTTGATTCCCTGGTTCTCTCCATTCATCCTTATCTTTGAGTATGAGATACATTTCTGCTGAATTAATAGGATCTGCATGAGCACCCACTTCACCGCGCCCAATGCGACTGGTAACCTCTATGATTTCTGGAATTTTTAATAATCGCCGTTCCACAATGGATGTATTGCGCTTGCTTTCATTGATAGAAATTGACGGAGCCATGGTTAACCGAACAACAATCGTGCCTTCCTGCAATTTCGGGGTAAATTCAGAACCCAGAAAAGGAAATATGACCATCCCCACCAACAGCAGTCCGCCAGATAAAACGATAGCAAGTTTGCGGTTGTTAACAAAGTATTCGACTAAAGGACGATATGGTCTCAGTATGGCATTGAGGATACGCTCATCCAACCCCAACTTTCCATCAACGGTTGAATTGCGTCGCATCAACACATCAGATAAGACGGGAGCCAGAAAAAGTGCATAAACTAAAGACCCCAGCATCGCCAATGCCACCGTATAAGCCAGCGGTCTAAAGGTTTTACCTTCGACACCCTCTAAAGTAAACAAGGGTAAAAACACGATGATGATAATGGCAATGGCAAACAAAATGGGTTTCCCTACTTCTTGACAGGCTCTACCCACGACATGCAACCTTGATTCATCCGAGCTTGATTCCCGAAGCAATCGATCAACATTCTCGACCATTACAATGGTGCCATCAACCATCATGCCAATGGCAATCGCCAGTCCGCCTAAAGACATTAAATTAGCCGACATGCCCAATAAACCCATAGCGATAAAGGCAAACATCACCGAAAAAGGAATAGAAAGAGCCACTACCAGACTGGGCCGAAAGCCCCCCATAAATACCAGCAATACTAAGGCAACCAAAATAATACCTTGTATTAATGCACTGCTTACCGTATTAACCGCACCTTCAACAATATCTTTTTGCTGATAATAGGGAGCGATACTGATGCCTTCAGGTAAGGTTCTATTGATATCTTCAATTTTCTGTTCAACCCGTTCTATCACTGTTGAAGCATTAGTGCCATATAACTTAATGGCCATCCCTGCAACTACTTCGCCTTCACCATTACGAGTCTGAAGACCTCGCCTGATTGCACCGCCCACTTTTATTTCGGCAAGTTCTGATAAATAGACGGGACGACCGTCCACGGTTTTTACCACAATATTTTCAATATCAGGTATGCCCTTAGCCAAACCTACAGAGCGAATAATAAACTGTTCATTATTTCTCTCCAGGTATTGAGCCCCCACATTAAGATTATTGCTTCGCACACGTTCGATTAATTCATTTAAAGTCACGTTATAGCGTAATAAAGCATCGGGTTGCACAACCACATGAAATTGCTTCTCAAATCCCCCAATTCCTAAAACTTCAGTCACCCCTTTAACTGTTTGCAAATTGAATTTAACAATCCAGTCCTGCATAGAGCGTAAGTCTTCTAATGAATATTTTTGGGTATCATCTTTTAGATAGTAAAACAGGACTAATCCCATCCCAGTTGAAATAGGCCCCATTCCTGGTTCGCCAAAACTGGACGGAATTTGATCCCGTGCTTCCTGTAATCGTTCACCCACCAATTGCCGGGCAAAATAAATACTGACATCATCCTCAAAATAGACATTGACTACCGATAAGCCAAAATTCGACACTGAGCGAATTTTTTCTATGCCAGGTAAACCTGTCATGGCCGCTTCAACAGGATAGGTCACATACATTTCAATTTCTTCAGGCGCCAGCCCTTCAGTAATGGTGAATATTTGTACCAGATTAGGTGAAACATCAGGAAATGCATCGACAGGCAAACCCTGGTAACTACGATAGCCCGTTGCAATAACAACAACGGCAAGTACCAGCATAAGCAATCGACTACGCAGAGATAAATTAATTATTTGATTGATCATAAATTCTCCAGAGGAGTATTGTAGGATGTGCTGAGGAACGAAACGCATCATTTAAGATAGCAATTTGCACTACAGATGCGCTTCCTATCGTCAGCACATCCTACATTTGTTTTTGTACATCCAGATTTAATGGGATGTTCTATTAATGGCTGTGTCCTTCACCAAACTCACCTTTCTGCAATTGTGCTTTCAAGGAAAAGACATTTTGGCTGACATAGGTTTGACCCTGTTTTAAGCCATGGATAATTTCAACCTGTTGAAAATCTCTACGTCCAGTTTGTACCGCTTGCGGTTCAAAACCACCGTCTTCATGTTGTACAAAAACAATGGTTTTCCCTTCTACAGTTTGCAACGCAGATAAAGGGATAACTATCTCAGCCTGCTTCTTTTCAATCGCAACTTTAGCGTTGATAAATAAACCAGGTCGCCATTGCCCATCAGTATTGTCAATAACTACCCTAGCTATTGCACTACGGGTTTTTTCATCAAATACAGGACTCAACCAACTGATTCGACTTACTGATGTCGGTTGTTTGTCAGTTGATCCAAAACGCGTACTGATTGATACCTGTTGTCCTTGTTCCATAAAGGGCAAATCTTTTTGATAAACCGTCAGGTTTACCCAGACTTGAGATAAATCGGCAACCGTAAAGCTACGATTGTTGTTTTCCAATACTTCACCTTGGGTTGCATGTTTTTCAATAATCACACCCTCCGCAGGTGCACGTAATTCATATAACGTCAGATCTTTATCTACATTACGCAAAATTGAAAGGATGGCTTTTTCAGTCAAACCGATGGCTGATAGCCGTTGCTCTGCCGCTTTACGTTTAATCGACATTTCTACCTGCACTTGCCTGGCAGCAAGATATTCACGTTTTGCAGTCACTTTGCTTTTATATAAATCTCGCTCCCTTTTTAAATTGGTATTTGCCAGTTTCAATAAACTGTCTGTAGCTACAAACTCAGCCTTTGCATCCGCTAAATCTCGGCTGGATAGTGTGGCTAAAAGGTCGCCGGCTTTCACCTTGTCCCCCAAATGTTTAAACACCTGACGCACGACACCTGATACGCGAGGCACCACATGATACAAGCGTTCAGGGGCAACAATGACTTCACCGGTTAAACTCAGAGTTTTATTGATGACACCTGATTGTGCTTGAGCGAGTTTAATAGAAAACTCTTGCAGTTCAGCAGCAGAAAATTTTAACTCTGGTTCTTCATGACCTTCATCCTCCCCATGTTCCTCATGCTCCCCATGATCTTCATCTTTCTCATCGCTCTCATGTTTCTCATGATTATGTCCCTCTTCATCTTTATGTTGCTCCGTTTCATGATCATGGTCAGCCGCTATAGCTGGAGGCTGAACACCAGCCATTAATAGTAAAAAAAACAAACAAGACACTGGCTTTAATCTGGTTTTGTTCCGATTTGTTACACAATTCGTAGGTTTCATTGGATAGTCTCACTTGTTTTTTCAGAAGATGGGTTTAAACCTCCACCGATTAATCGTTCAATTTTGGCAATATTAAATTGAAAAGTCGCTAATGCTTCGAGTTGTTCTCTGCTATTTTGAAACAGCGTGCGTTGAGCATCCAGCAAATCTAATGAACCAATTTCACCCAGTCGGTAAGCCAGTTTCGCAGCTCTAAATGCTTCTTTGGCACTGGGTATCACGTCTTCACGAAACACAGTTATTTCAGTTGAGCTCATTTGCAATTGCTGATAGCTTTCAATCAGTGATGAACGAATAGCAACTTTTGCAGCTTGTTGTTTTTGCATGGCCTGAGTTAAAACCATTTGGGCTTCGTCAACACCTGTTTGTTTAGTATCAAAAATAAACAAGGGGGCAGAAATGCCTGCAACAGCTGCAAAATCATCAGTTTCAGCAAAATGCCTGCCGCCTGCCATAAAAGTAATGCTGGGAATTTTTTTGGCTTTAGCCAAGGCAATAGCTTTTCGATAGCGCTCTATTTCTGTAGCCCAACGTGCCAGGTCAGGGTTGTTACTCAGCCGAGACAGCAAGTTTGAGAATTCAGGCACCGCTTGCACTGCAAATAAATCTCCATTCACCCGTTTAAATAGAGGATTAATGCTACCCCAAACAGCCGCCAGGTTTTGTTTGTTACTGACCAGCTCACGCTTAACTCGCGCTGAGTTTAGACGCGCCTTTGCCAACTCGACCCGAGACTTACTTTGTTCCAGTGGGGACACTTTTCCGGCCTTGACTCTGGCAACGACTGTCTTGAAAATATCTTCAGCGACAGCCGTGGTTTCAATGGCTAACTCAAGACGAGCTTGATTAGCGACGACTGCCATATAACGCGTAGCTACTTGATAAATAATATCTAACCGCCTAGTTTCGTAGTCCCAAAGCGCTAAATCACGTTCGGTCATGGCTAATGCCTCACGCTTAG
>JALSLW010000009.1 GCA_026988155.1 Methylomonas sp.
TCGGGCTGTTCAGCAAAAAGCTATTTGCAATAGCGGAATTCATCTCAAAGGGTAAACCGGGCTTGTCCAACAAACGGTTCAGATTGTGGCTCGCTTCGCGATCACAATCTAACCTTATTCGTTAGCTGTATTTACCTACATTAACAATATTTTTTTCATTAGCCTCTTATTAACATCTCAATATATTTATCATCATTGAATTGCAAAGGGATATATGAACATTTCGTCATTATCAATGGTCCACCCTTTGAATACACTTGGATAGCATGCTCAATAGGTTGATACAAAGAAAGGTGTCGATACCAAAATGTACTAACGTCTGATGATGAATTGTGCCAATAGTTTGTTAAAGATTCTAACTTTCCAATTATTTCATTTTGCAATATCAATCGTTCATCTTCTGTAATACAATCTAAATAGTAACCTACAACTGCAAAGTCTAGTTCTGAAAAAGCCAAATTAAAAAGACTGTTGTGAGTATCTTCTTCTCCAAAATTCCATTCAATCCATCGTTTGTACGCAACCTGCCAAAGCAGTTTTTTTCTATCCAAGCTAGCGTGTTTAGAAAAAGTTTCTAAACACTCAGATACAACCAACCGACTTCCATCAGGAGTAGAGCTAGTTAAAGAAATGGAGTCTATATAAATAGAAATAATTTTTTCATTTGTTGTGATTGCCAACATTTTCCCAAGGGCTTCCTGAATATGAGGGTAACGTAAAGGGTATTTGTTAAAAATTTCCATCCAACTACTAAACCTACCTTCTTCATTACTGACATTTTTAAATATATCTAATAAGTAACTATTTTCTATTTTATTAAGTGCTTTACGCCCATTTAGATTAGTTAACGAAGTACATACAGCACAAAACTCTACATATTCATTTTTTGTTTTAGTACTTACATAAAATGAAGTCTCAGTTTTTAGAGTGAACATAAAATGTGTAAGAATAGGGATATCAATGCATTTCTGAAAAACCTTTACAAGAGCATTTTTATCTAAATGCATTAAGATAAGAAGCATTTGTATATATTTAACTTTTAACAGAGGTCTGGTATTAAAACGTCCCCATAGTTGCTCTATTTCCACCCAGTTTTTATTCTTTATGGCAGACAGAAACCTTTCCAAGCTTTCTTGCTCATGGATAGGAACATCGTCACCTTCATTAGCTGAAAATTCACTACCAATACAAGATAGCTCTTCCACTATGTGGTTCGATAGATACTCACTTAAGCTGTTCTCACTTTGAGACAACGATTTCCACAACCTTCCTTCATAATCTATGAAAAATGAAACATTCAATATAATATCAAGATTTACTAAGCTCAAGTCACTAGTACTTTTCCAACTGCTCAGTTGAATTATAAGCCAATTAATAGCATGAATAACTTGAAAACACTTAGGTTGATTGAGTTCAGAAATTTTAATTATTGTATATTGAGAATTATCTAAAAATTGATAATTATCTTTTAGATTATTCCAAAGATCGTATGGATTTTCATCATTATTTGATTTTTTTTTATCCTCTAGTATTTCGGTTATTTTAGTGACAATAATAGGTAATCCATCAAACTCCATAGTTGACGATTTCTCTATTAGATAACTTATCACTTCATCATAGTTATTCATTAGGACTTACAAATTAAATGTTCAGGCTTATCTAGTTCATTCCATAACTCTAAAAATGAATCAGCTATTAACTGTCCATCATCTACTTTTTGTAAGATGTGATGTTGTTTTCCTAGGCTATTAATTGAAGTACCAAGTGACCACGCTAGAGTGCCTTGCTGTGTATCTGGAAAGATTAAAAAACGATCATGAAAACTCCAGCCTGCATTTCCAATTCGTGCTCGAAACTCAAGATTCACCCCATACCAATTAGAATCAACATCTTGAAGAGCCGATATTTGGCTATTTAGTTGGGAAGTTTTTCCACTCACTTCACTCTGTGATTCACAAGAGTCAGTAGTATTACTTAAATTTGTTAATGCCTTTAACTGAGAACCAAAATAAGGACAGTAGAATAACGTTTCAAGTATGTCATTTGCTGACAGATAGGGGTCCCATAGCCAAACACCATTTTCACCATATTGCTCTATTAATGCTCGAACATCTAAAATAGCTCTGAGATGTTCCTGTTCTTGTCTTCCTTGTTTTGGCTTATATTGCACAAACTTTCTTTGCTTAGATAGCTGTTCCTTTTCCTCTCTATATAATCTTTTTTGTATCCAACTGTCTTGGTTAGAGCTTGGTTTCCCAATACTACTATTACTCTTATGTTGAACGGAAATACTTACATATTGATTGTTTACATTAAAAACACGAGGCTCAGATTCCACTATTCCCATTCCAAAAGATATAGATTTTACAAATGAGCTTGGTCTAGTTGCAGCTAATATTAGACGGTTCTCATCGTCCCACACAAGACCTTTATGTAGACCATAATCATAACTCATAGGGATAATGATACTTTCATCAGTTACTTCAAATGAGCCATAACCATTAATATTTTTATCATATTCCATTTCACAACTTACACGTAATGGTCGCGGTGTAGCCAGTGGATGCCACACTGCGTCAAACCTTAAATCATTCCCTTCTTTTGAATGATTAAATCGAGCCTGCATGATGGTAACTGGAATTTGTAAAATAAAATTACCAAGCCTATCAGATACACTTGCTAATGCTATTGGACAATATTTATGAATCTCATTTGATAGAGCTTGAAGTAAAGGTGGAGAGCCTAATAAAGGAAGTAGCTTTTCTTTATGTGTATCATTCCACTCAATAACGTAAGAGCCATTCCAGAAATTGTTTTTAAGAACTTTATTTAAAGATATGTTTTCAAATGAATCAGGAGGAATAAATCTTTTTGGCTGATATACCAGGTTACTAACACTTTGCTCTTTACCAGAAGCTTTCCATGCCCCTTTTTCTAAATTATTTAGATGTAAAGATATTTTATCCTTATTTAAGGTGTACCTTAAAACTCCAAAGCTCCAACTGTTTAAATTAGCAACCTTAATTCGCTCTTCACTAATGATTCTAGGTTTAATAAATTTATCGTCATCATTTCTATTTTCAGCAACAATAATTGTAAAAACATTTACAGTGGATTTATCTGGCAAAGTTGCAAATATTTCTGTCACCTCAACTTTGTCATAAAACCCTAAAACACCATCACATAATAATTTTTCAATATCATCCATTATATTTTTCTTAGTACTTCAAAGTGAAGATTCGGTTTCTTTACAGCTAACAAGTTATTGTCTAGATCAGGTTATCTTATACGCCAATTCATGTAATTTGGCAAGAAATGGCATTTATACTTGTAATTCCTTTCTGGTTAACATACATTATTAAATAATAACCAGATCCGATTAACTCGCAATGCTTAAACTTCCCATAACTTTAGTTCATCAATTCGACAATCTTTTGCTTAATAAATCTCTATCTGACAAAGACAGGGCTTTGTTCAAAAAATGGCTGCACTTTTATTGGGACTTTTGCCATAAGTACCAGCATGATGTTTTTCATGTAAACAGTTTGCCTTTGTTTATTCAAAAACTACAGGATAAAAGACAATCTGTACAACAACAAAATCAGGCTAAACAGGCTGTTTCTATTTTCTATGAATTACGCTCTTCCTCTAAGCAACCATTGACAAGAAATAATCGTTTTTCTAATCAGCCTGAGAAAAACGTTATCCCTGACAAAATCGCTTCAAGTCATGGTAACTATGTTATTGATCAAAAACCTTTGGTGCAAACCGCTGTACAGCAAAGTTCTTCTGATCTGTCCAAGTCCATTCCATTTGGCGTTAATGATTCATTGACAGAAAATGGATCCAGCTGGGTGTTTATTTTTGATCAGTTGGTTAATGAAATTAAAATTCGCCATTATTCGCCTAAGACTCTTAAAGCTTATCGGGGATATATTCGCCAGTTACAAACATTTACCAAAAGTAAAGATTACCAAAAGCTTACGCAACAGGATGTGGTCGATTTTTTAACTTTTCTGGCCGTTGAAAAACAAGTTTCTGCTTCTAGTCAAAACCTGGCGTTTAATGCATTGCTGTTTTTGTTTAAGCATGTGCTTAAAAAGGAGTTTGGTGAAATCAAAGGCGTTACACGGGCAAAACGCAAGCCCTATATCCCTGTGGTGTTATCTAGGGATGAGATTGATCTTATTTTTGATCATTTATACGATCCGGTCAATTTAGTTGCTAAATTACTCTATGGCTGTGGATTACGGCTCTTTGAATGTCTAAAGCTACGAGTCCAGGATTTTAATTTTGATGCGGGTATTGTTACTATTCATGATGGCAAGGGTAAAAAAGATAGAACGGTTCCGATACCACAAAGTATTGTTCCAGAATTACAAAAGCAGTTAGATCATGTGGCGAACGTTCATAAAGCTGATTTAAAAGCTAACTTCTCAGGTACTTTTTTGCCAGACCAATTAGATCGCAAGTATAAGAATGCGGCTAAAGAATTTATTTGGCAGTGGTTTTTTCCTGCCCATTCGTTGACTTTATTATCAGGAACGAAAGAATATAGACGTTATCATGTTCATGAATCAGTCGTACAAAAAGCCATGAAACAGGCTGCAAATGATGCCCGAATTACTAAACGAGCAACGTCACATACCCTTAGACATTCATTTGCCAGTCATTTATTGCAAGCCAATTATGATATCAGGACAATTCAAGAACTTTTAGGCCATAGTGATGTTAGAACGACTATGATTTACACCCATACTGTGCAAAGTAGAACACTTAAACAATCTAAGAGTCCGCTGGACTTTGATCAGGATTGATAGATGGGATCATTAAGCAGCTATGCATAATTATTCTAGCAAAATCAAAAGTTATAATACCCTGCACTGCTTACTTTATACTTGCTGGGTCTGGTTTATTTACCCCAGCTTTAAAAGTACAATAATATGCAAAAGGGGTAAAAATCCGGCAGGCTGGGGTGAGGCGTTAGCTCAACCCCAGCAAAGTCAATATAGCAGGAAATATTGGGACATGCTATGGTTTAACCACAACACCCCAAGGATAGCGCCCAACAGCAACCGACTTAACCACCCTCATCTCTTCTAGATCAATAATGGAAATATCATTGCTTACTCCGTTAGTGGTGAATACCTTTTTTTGATCAGCTGAAAAAGCCAAATTCCAGACTCGCCGCCCTACTAAAAAATACTTCTCCACTTCTAGCGTTTTTGCGTTGATTAAGGCAACTCTATTTGCGGGCCCTAATGCCACCAAAGCCCACTGTCTGTTATTATCTATAATGACACCGACCGGCTGTATCTTGTCATTAGTTACTCCCGTGACATTAAATTTAATGGACTTTATTTTTTTTCGGCTAGCAGCATCCAATACCGTTACTGTTCCGCCCAGTTCAGATGTTACCCATAATTGCTGACTGTCAGCAGTAAAACTCAACCCTCTTGGGCGGGTGTCAACTAAGGTATTGTCTTCAATAGTTAAGGTCTGCTGATTTATCCAGTGCACCATATTGTTTGCTTCTGATCCGCTGACCACCCATTTTTCATCAGGGCTTACCGTAATAGGCTCAGGTTCGGCTCCCACCGCAATCGTTTTAATTGCTTTACCCTGTTTAATATCAACGACTGTTACCAAACTGTCATCTTCATTAGAAACATAAAGGCGGTCTCCTGAAGGATTCATTGCGAAGGTTTCAGGATCTTCCCCAGAAGACAGGGTGCCGACTGGTTTTAGCGTATTAATATCAATTACCTGAATGGTATCATCGTCACTGGTTGCAATATATAGCTGCTTTTGATCTTTGCTCAGTACAATGCCGCGCGGACGCAGACCTAGCGATACCGTTTTTATTAATTTACCTGCAACCGGGTCAACTACGGCCAGCGCATTATCCTTTTCTAACGTTACAAAGATAGTTTCAGAATAGGCTGTAAAAGTTATCAGCCATAAGGCTGTGCTTAATAAATATTTCATAAAAATCAGACTAAAAACAAAGGATCATGCGGATAAATAAATAAAAAATATATAGGAAAAATTCCTGAACTTATACTAAGACAGGCTGTACGCACCTTGCATTCTCTGATAAATACCTACTCTATAAGGGCCGTTAGCAAGAAGCATTAAAGCCAAATCTATCATTACTCTGCCGGAAACAAGAATAAACTGTATAAATAAAATTTTGTCAGTATGATAGAACCCTTTTGACAGGCTTTACAAGCCCCATATTATAAAAAAACATGAGCTTACGCTACCAAATTAGCCTTCGCATTTTACTAAACTCGCTGGTTATCCTATTGCTGGGAGGCTCTATTGCCATTTGGCAGGCGCGAAATGCTGTAAGCAATGAAGTTGATTCATCAATCAAACTGGCCCTGCAGCTAATAAAAATAAGTGTCGGCACAACTCAGTCCAAAGAAACCGATTGGATTTATCGGTTAAGCACTTTAGAACAGACCCGGCATTTAAAAATTCAGCTTAAAAAGCCTTCTGGTGAAATCATTAATATCAGCCGGCACTCACTTGCAGTTGAGCAGCAAGATACCCCGCCAGATTGGTTTATTAATCTTGTTGTCAGCGATTACCCTGAAGCAGAATACCAGATAACCACCTTTGACAGCCACATATTAACTCTTCTTATCGAAGCAAACCCAATGGATGAAATGACTGAGGTCTGGCATGAATCCATTGCATTTTTCAGTACAATATTAGCCTTGGTTTTTCTTACTTTTCTTTCTGTGCATCTGGTTTTCAATAAAACCATACAAACTATACAGCGCATAGTTGAACACCTTAGAGTCATCGAAAAGGGAGAGTATCACCATAAACTACCTGACTTTTCAACGCTGGAATATGACAGTATCGCTAAAGCGATTAATCAGCTAAATGATGCTCTCAATAATACACAAAAGCAAAATCAGGCTTTAACTCAGCATTCTCTGGAAATCCAGGAAGAAGAAAGACAGCGTCTGTCTCAAGAACTTCATGATGAATTTGGACAGTCGCTTACCGCGATAAAAGTAATGGCTGTGACTGCTGGGCATGAAAAATCTGACACTAAAGCCATCACTCATTCCATGGTTGAAATATGTGACCATTTAATGACTGTCGTGCGTTCTATGATGAAGGAACTGCACCCTTTAATATTGACTGAACTTGGGCTTAAAGCGACACTGGAAGACCTGGTCAGCCATTGGGAAGCCAGACTGCCCTCCAGTTCTTTTAGTCTACAGGTTGATGATGCAGTTGATAATTTGGATAAAACCGTTATCATTCAAGTTTTTCGCGTTATTCAGGAAAGCATAACCAATATTATCCGTCATGCAAATGCGACACATACAAGCATCAGCCTTAACTTCAACCCTGCATTCAATACGCTTACCCTGCTGATTGAAGATAATGGGAACGGCTGTGATTTAACCAAAATATCAGCTGGATTTGGTTTGCAGGGAATGGCAGAAAGAATTAAACTGCTGGGAGGAGAATTTAATATTCATTCGTACCCAGGTGAAGGTATGCAGATAAAAGCACAGATCCCAATGCCGTTAAATTAAGCATAAAACATTCGGAGGTGGGATTTTAGTCCCTACAAATACGGGGCTAAAGCCCCTCCTCCGAGCTTAATTAGCCCTATAAACCTCTTAACTTAATGACATTGGCACAGTTCCCTATTTTATGATGATAAAAATTATACTAGTTGATGACCATGCCGTAGTAAGAGCAGGATTTAGACTGCTATTGACTGAGGCCCTTCCTAACATAGAGATCGTTGCAGAAGCCGATCAAGGAGAGCAGGCCATTCAACTCTATCAGATTCATCAGCCAGATATTATTATCATGGATTTATCTATGCCGGGCATAGGGGGGCTTGAAGCAATTAAACGAATTATACAGCGTGATGAGTCTGCTAAAATTTTGGTGTTTAGCGTACATGATGAACAGGTTTATGTACACCGGGCACTTAATGCTGGCGCTAAAGGCTATATTACTAAAAATAGTGCACCAGAAATTATGCCCGAAGCAATTGATAATATTTTGCAGGGAAAAACCTATGTTGAACAGGGATTGTTCAAAAAAAATAGCGGCCAAACATCAACACATGATTATCAAAAAATCATTAATGACTTTTCTGAGCGTGAGTTTGATATTTTTCGGTTGCTGGCTAAAGGGTTAACCGCACATAAAATATCTGATGAATTATGTCTAGGCTATAAGACTGTGGCTAATTATGTTACTCAGGTAAAGAAAAAAATGTATGTTTCCAGTGTTGCTGAGCTGGCACATATTGCCATTATTCTTGGAGTAATGAAACATTAAAACTGAGTGACAATAATGATGCGCATGGCAATGATAGCCTATGCATCATCCAAAACGCGGAATAGCATTTCTTTTACTGTTTGCGGCTCAAACGGCTTATCGCAAATGCCTGACACACCTGCCTGCTGAATATTATTGAGCCGAACTTCATTTTCTTCACTGGTCACCATTAAAATGGGAATGAATGAATTATTCATTTCCGTTCTGATATATTGAATCAGTTCTCTGCCATCCATTTCTGGCATATTGTAATCCGTTACAATCAGGTCAAACGCATCTTCCGACTGACTGAAAACTTCAACCCCTTGCCTGCCATCATTTGCCTGTGTTATTTTAGAAATCCCCATATTGTTTAGCACTTTAACAATATGCTTTCTTGCCATAGGACTGTCATCCACAACCAATACTCTAACGGATTCTATCTCATAATGATCCAGTTCAATTTCTTCTGGATCAATAAAATCAATGCTGGTACGCAATGCCCTTTTTAAATCCTCATGAGTAAAGGGTTTTGGCAATATTGCAACGACTCCTGCCTGGCGAATGGGGTCTAAGGCCGTAAACCGCGTCTCACTTGAGATCAACATAAATGGAATATCTTTTAAGTTGTCTGTTGTTTTTATCTGCATCACCAGCTCTGTTGCCATCATGTCAGGCAAATAGAGGCTGCTTATAACCAGGTCAGGCTGATATTGCTTTAAAGTTTCAATTGCCTCCGCACCAGAACCGGCACTTTCTATATTCAGTATGCCTTCAGCAGCCAGGTGATTAGCAATCACTTTTAATTGCATACTGGAAGGCTCAACCAATAATATTGACAACTCGGATATATCAAACTGACTGTTAAAACTCATGTATTTACCTAAATAATTAATTGAACATTTGAACTAAGTTTATCCCAAGCTGTTCAGCCGCTTTCTGCTGATCTTTATCGACTAAAGAGCCATCCTCAGAAAATGCCTTAAATGCCTGAGGTATAGCGAGCTGTTCTGGCAATACCATCATTCCAATATTGGCAAGCAGCATCCTTAAAAACACCAACCCTCTTAGTCCGCCCAAAGCTCCGGGCGAAGCTGCCATAATAGATACGAACTTGCCTTTAAAAGCCTGCAGCGGCGGCTCATCTTTTGATTCTGCACGGGAGGCCCAGTCTATTGCATTCTTCAGCAATGGGCTAAAAGCACTATTGTATTCTGGCGATGCAATTAGAAAACCGTCATGTTCAATTAATAGCTGTTTAAAATCATGTGCCTTATCTGGCATACCCTGCTCAGTTTCTAAATCTTGATTATAAATCGGCATAGGGTAATCAGCCAGATCAATAACGGTTACTGCCGCTCCAGCATTTTTTGCTGCTTTAGCGGCAATTATGACCAGTTTTTTATTCACAGAGTCTTTTCGGCTACTGCCTGCAAAAGCTAATATTTTTGTCATTCCTACCTTCCCTCGCTATCAATATAACTTAGGAATGGGAATCAAATAGCCTGTGCCATTCCTTAATCTTTAATTGTAGTTGAAATTTAACTATATATAAATTGAATTCAGTCACAAAATATATCATTATTTCAGCTTAACTGCTGTTCCGTACGCCAGCATTTCAGACGCGTTGGCCATAATTGCACTGGTTGTAAACCGGATGTTTACAATCGCATCTGCATCACGTTTCTGGGCTTCGCTCACCATGCGTTCAATAGCTATATCTCGGGCTTCGGCAAGCATTTCGGTATAGCCAGAAATTTCACCGCCGATCATGCCTTTTAGCCCTGCCATAAAATCACGGCCTACATGTTTAGACTGCACAATATTGCCTGCAACAACACCCAGGTTTTCAGTTATTTCTTTTCCTGGGACATCAGGGGTAGTAGAAAAAATCATTATGCTTCCTTTATATAGTTAATATTATTATCTGGATGATTTTATACCTTATTCTCAAAGAAATTACTTAAAAATTCAATAAATGTCTTGAGTTTAGCTGGATAGAAACGTCTCTGCAGATAAGTCGCATAAATAAACAGAGATGGTATTCGATATTCTGGCAATATCTCAATCAACTGCTTTTTATCTAAATACTGCACAACAGACAGTCTAGGTGCCTGGATTATCCCCATCCCCAGCGCTGCAGCTTCACATAATGCCCGTCCATTATTTGTAGCAAAAGCCCAATCATTTTTAATTTTTACCTGGTTTCCATTACTATTAAAAATCCAATGCTCCCCATGAGGTGTATTCATATATTGCAAACAGCGGTGAGCAGATAATTCATCAATTGTCTGAGGGCACCCCTTCCCCTCTATATATTCAGGGGAAGCATAGGTACATAGCTCAGTCTGGGAAATCTTTCTTGCAACAACACCTAGATCCAATGTATCGGTCACAAGAATTGATATATCAAAAATGCCTTTGCGCAAATTAACGGGTTTATTGTCTAATGACATCTGTATCTTAACTTCCGGATAAAGCTTCTGATAGGCATCTATTGCTGGGATCATATACAAACCGCCAAAATCTATGGGCGCATTTATCTTTAGCTCACCTTTTACAGTAGATCCTAATTGAGCGGTGGACTCTTCTAACTCATAAAAATCTTCTAATAGCTGTTTACTTCTATTATAGTAAGACTCGCCTGCTTCAGTTAACGTCATGCTTCTTGTCGTTCTATTAAGCAATACTACCCCTAAAGACTTTTCCAGCTGAGCAATGTATTTACTGATCATCATTGCAGATAAGTTCATTTCTCGGGCAACAGCAGCAAAAGTTCCCAAGTCTACAGTTCGGCAAAAAACCTGCATATTATTTAATTTATCCACTGCCCCTCCTTTATAAACTGTCAGTTTACATTTTATAAACCTTTTTGACTATTTAAACTGCCAGTAAGTCTATCTATAATTGATCTCGGAGATAGTTCTAAGCCGTTTGATTTTCCATAAAGCTGATACTCACTGACTTTTTCAATAAGTTAAATTCGTATTAGTCTGGATTATCAAGCGGTTTTTTTTTGATTATACCGTTGGAGTTCGCAGGGAATTTGGTATCAAATGAATTTTTACATGCAAATCGCAATTATGCAGTTTCTTTTATAAAACGGATTTACCGATAACTCCACTGGTTTTAGTACAATACCGGGTCAAAACAGCAAAATTCAGTTAAATCTAGCTTTTTGTTTTCTACACAAAAAAACACACTAGATTTTAAAAAAAAGATGCAGTATAATGCTCGTCTTTAGGAGAGGTGGCTGAGTGGCCGAAAGCGGCGGTCTTGAAAACCGTTGAGGGTTTATCCCCTCCCAGGGTTCGAATCCCTGCTTCTCCGCCATAGAATTTAAAAACCAGCATTTATTGCTGGTTTTTTTATGCCTGTGATAAATAGCTACTTTTTTCCCAAAAAAAACTGTACTCTTTTTTTTATATATGTCTGATAGACATAGTAAAAATTCATTTTTAGTCACTGTTTAGCAAGGGTTATGGCATGAACAAATTCCAGCATCGAAAGTTAGAATCACTTTTTAAAAGAAACAAGGCTTGGGCTGATAAAATGACCAGGCATGATCCTGATTTTTTTACCCACTTATCAAAACAGCAAACGCCAGAATATTTATGGATTGGCTGTGCC
Source organism: Methylomonas sp. (assembly GCA_026988155.1). Taxonomy (GTDB): domain Bacteria; phylum Pseudomonadota; class Gammaproteobacteria; order Methylococcales; family Methylomonadaceae; genus QPIN01. Next base: position 11,938 of record JALSLW010000009.1, read on the forward strand.
GATAGCAGAGTTCCTGCCAATCAGGTGGTTGACCTGCTGCCTGGAGAGGTGTTTGTACACCGTAACATTGCCAACATTGTTGTTCATTCTGACTTAAATTGCCTGTCCGTCATTCAATTTGCCGTTAATGTGCTAGAAGTAAAGCACATTATCGTTTGCGGGCATTACGGCTGCGGTGGCGTCAAAGCCGCTTTTGAAAATCAGAAGCTCGGATTAATTGATAATTGGCTGCACCATATCAAAGATGTCTATCGCTGGCATAAAGAAGAAGTGGATGCTCAGGCCAGTACGGAAGATAAAATCAATTTGCTATGCGAAAAAAATGTCATTGAACAAGTGGCTAATGTCTGCCATAGCACCATTGTGCAGCATGCCTGGAACAACAATAAAGACTTAACGGTACACGGCTGGATCTACTCTATAGATAACGGTATTTTAAAAGCACTGGAAACAGGTATCAACGGGAATTAAAGACCGCTAACCAGGCACCTAACTCATGTATAATCGCTGTACTTAAAAACACCGCGATTAATGTTTGAGTGCCAAATGAATAATAACTATCCAACACAAAATTCTGAACCTGTTCATCTCAGCAAATTGCGTATATCACTCGCCATTTTGCAAGGCATTAAATTGCTCGCCACTCTTCGAAAAGAATCAGAAGCTACGGTTTCTCACGACCAGACCAAACGTGTCACTTATCTAACAGAACTATTTTCCCGCATTCATCGTGAAATTTTCCATGACTGGAAAAAACAGGCTACTGTTGATCACCGGCCCGGCGCAATGACCGATGGGAAAAAGCGTATTGAGTTTCGCCTAGCTATTGAAAAGCTAGTTTTAGATGCTAATTACAATGATGATACCGCTATTTTTGACAACAATGGCTTTATTATCAATACTGATAATGTTGCTGAACGCCTAGCCAGCTTTTATCAAAAAATGCGTTTGATCAGGCCTTTTTCTTACGGCAATAGAATTACCTTAGATTTTTTTGTCACTGCATTAGGAAAATTGCCGGCATTTAAAAGTGTTTACGAGCAGGGGATAGATTTTAGACGGCTTAATGCGAAAGATACCGTTGCTTTACATGATTTAGACAGCAGTTTTCAATCCATCATAACAGCATTTGAACATGCATTAGACCCCACCTGCTGCAGAAGCTTACAGAACAAAGCTAATGGATATGGCACATGGCCAGAAAATAAAATCTTTATCCAGGGTGTACCTTTTCTTTCTCATACTACAGAACAGGGCATTCTTTGTTTTGTTCTGGTTAATGGAGGCCTAGTCCCAGTTGATACAATTAAAAACAAAATCTTTAAAGAAGGAAAACAGTTTGCAGATAACCCTGTCAACGCTTCTAAGCATATTATCGGCTATCTTCCTAAAACAGAAACCTTAAGAGTACCAGAGAAAACTGATATTGATGGCATAAACATTAGCCCGAATGAAACGCCCCCACTGTTCTGCCTTGATATCAACATGCTAACCAGCCTACGCTCTCCCAGCCACACAGAACTATTAGAACTGCTAGTGCAATGCGAAAGCAATGATAAATACGCTATTTTCACTCTTGCTAATAACGAAGCGCTTAAATCTAAATTATTAGAAGCGGCAAAAGGCGATGAGCGTTTAATAAGGTCCGTTGAAATTGCCTACACCAGACTTAGTAAAATCAGCAAAAAACTGGACGAAGCCTTAGAACGTATTTTTGCTGGTAAAACGCCTGCTACTCACCCTCAATTATTTATGAGCATGGGTGGTGCAGGTGCTGGCAAAACAGCCGTTGAAGAAATTGCAGAAGCGCATTGCGGAGAAAATTATGTTATTGCCTCTTTAGATGAGTTCCGCAAAATCAGTGACCTATACAACGTACTTACGGCAGCCAACCACCATAGTGACGATTATGTCTATGTCGAACCGTTTGCTAACCGCCTCCGTCAGATGGTTGCTGATCATGCCAGAAAAACACGCATCAATATACTGTATGACGGCACATCAATTCCCTACTACCCCCGGTATTTTAATATTGTTGGGCAATTTAAAGCGTCAGGGTTTAAAACACAAGTTACCGCAGTTGATGCCTTTATCGTTAAACCTGAAGGCCGTGAAGATGAACTGCTGCGCTCAGCCGTTATTTGCAGCGTAAAGGCACGTTATAAACAGACAGGCAGAGCATTGCCCTGGGTTGTAACCATCGATAAACATATCCGTGCACCACAAGAATTTCTTGAGGCCGTTGAACACCAGGACTTGAAAAAAATTTCTTTGTTTGCCAATGACGGAGACAAAGACCGTCACTATTTAGTTGCGGAAAGTTTTTATTTTACTGAATTTGATATTCAGAAACTTCATCAGCATCAATTATCTGGTTCGTTAGCCTGCCATTTAACAGAGCTGATTAAAAACCACGATGACTCGGTGCTAAAAAAACTGGCCTCAAGCACAAAAACTGAAATTGACTTGTTAATTGAAAGAAATCCTGATTTTTCAGAACATAACGTTGCCTACCAAGTTTATAACAGTCGCTTTGGCAATCGTGTGCTAGTCATTTATAACACACGGAGGCTGGTTGATTTTTTTGAAAAAAGACAATTAAACCCAAATGCATCAGGGGAGTCTGGCCTATTGCACAAACCTGATTCATTGGCGTTTGACGTAGACCCTCTTGCACAAAAGCCCTGGCTCAAAAGACTACAAGGCTCTGCGTAATCCATGCATCAGCAAATCAGCTTCTAGAAAAAATAGCTCCAGCATTACTCTGCCTGAACATATTCATATGTTCAGGACACCTAACCTCGGAGATTAAAGTCTGACTCCATAAATTTCAATTTTTGAATCACCACCCAATTAATACATACATTGGAATGCTTAAAAAGAAATTTATGATATCAGAGCAGAATCAAAGCTAAAATAGTAAGTAACTAACTAATTGATTGTATTTTAAATATCAAGTTATGAGATCAGGCATTCTGAGCCCGGTGACTAATAAAGCGGGCAGTGCAAATAATACATCGCCTCTAGGTACAACCCTGTACTGCCTGAAAATCCAGTGCTACGGGGCATTCCCGTTTGCCAATGCCGGCGCGGCCAGCCGTGCTTCAGAATGCTGGGCTCCCATCCATATGGGGACGGCATTATCCTGCTCCCGCTCACTCCGTTCACTTTTACTTCTTAGCGTTGCCGACTCTTTTTTTACTATTTTTATACAGGTATCCAGCACGAACGGCTTTACTGAACGTATCACGCTTTATATTTAATTGATCAGCTACATCACAGGGTTCCTGACCTTCACTTAATAGCTGCTAACTTCATAAGTCATAACAGCCGCTCCCCGACTGTTTTTTCGGTACATAAAATCTTTGCACGCCCTGTTCTTTAGAGTGTTTAACGGCAAGGTCATGGGTTACTAAGACCGAACCTTCTGAAAAAGGCAGCAAATGCAGCATAAAAAATATTCGATAAGACGACGGCTCATCGCAAGTACGAGTACCAGGTTAATTTCGCACAGACAGTTTCCAAAATGAAAAACACCTTGGGTGAATTAATGTTGTTTTCAGCTTAAGGACTGTAGAACAGGGTCGAAACGTTAATTGATTACATGGCCTGTACAATAGAACCTATACGTAGAGAAAGAAGTTATCGAAGATCAGAATCAAAATCGAAAAACAGAATTTTTTTATTGTATCTACAAAAGAGCTGGATAAATCAATGCCTTATTTCTTAACTTAATGGAATAGAATTGCGTCCCCTTTATCCCTTTTAGGGTTGTGTTTTTATTAGGTGGGAAGACAGATACAGTAAAAGAAAAATAAAAATCTATAATGATAAATATGTGGTAAAATTTCACACATATTAGGGGAGTAAGAATAGTTCTTCTCTATTTGTGTATCAGGTTCAATTCTATTATTAATTTCTTCAGTACTTAAATAAAGAGGAACAGATGAAAAATTCAACAGTTAGTGCTAACAATAACAACTTCGATAGTAAGCAAGTAAACTCTCAAATGCAGACGTTAACTAAAGAACGTATAAATAGAGCTAAAGCCTCTTATAACGTTCGCAATATTCCGGTAATAAATATAGCAACTTATTTATTGACGGGTGATATACAACCTCAAGCGGGTGATTTAGTTTTAGCTAAGGTGACAGCTATTGGTCAGCATCAACGCATAGAGCTTGGGACTGGTCGCCGTGCGGGTCTTCACGTAGGTGACGAAATTATAGTTTGCTACGGTTCGCGTTATGCTCCTGATCAATTTGAGGCTTATGTACCTGAATCTCTAGAAGCCTGTCACTTGGTAGCTGCCGGAGGAATTGCAGCAAAAAGCATTAATTGTCATAGCAAAATGAAACCCGCTACGCAAATACTTCCCTTAGGCTTGCTTGCTAATGCACAAGGTGAACGAATGAATCTAAATGGTTGGGCAATTAAACCGTCTATTAGCAAACAGTCGAAACCTTTTACCACTGTTGTGTTAGGAACCTCTATGAATGCTGGTAAAACCACAACAGCAGCAGGTATTATTTTAGCGTTAAAAAAACAAGGATTAAAAGTAGCAGCGGCAAAAGTAACGGGGACCGGTGCTGGAGGAGACCGCTGGAAAATGGTTGATGCAGGGGCAGACTTGGTTTTAGATTTTACTGATGCTGGGCTGACATCTACTTTTGGAATTTCTCAACAGCAATTGGAATATACTTTTTCCTGTTTGATGGATAATGCATCTGCGATTACGCCTGATGTGATTGTTTTGGAAGTGGCAGATGGACTTTACCAGAAAGAGACAGCAGCATTGATTTCTAGTGAAATTTTTAAATCAGCAGTTGATGAGGTTGTTTTTGCTTCAGGTGAAGCACTGGGGGCCAAAAAAGGGGTCATGATTTTGAACCGTGAAGGCTATTCAGTATGTGCTGTGAGTGGTGCTATTAATGCATCTCCATTGGCAAAAAGAGAGGCTGAAGAAGTACTTGATTTACCTATATTACAACCCGAACTTGTGGGTGAACTGATTTATGATTCACTACAACAAAGTCAATCAATACCATTCCATTCAAATATTAAGGTTGCTTAAAAATGATAGTCCGCTTTACAATTTTATATTTACAGCCATGAATATCTATTGAACGTATAAAGTATGAGCATACCAAAAATATTAACAGCTAAACGAAAAAAACTTTTTTTTAAGTTAATCGTTATAGGATTTACTCAAGCGGCACTTGCTGTGATGACTGCATTACTTATTCGGTTTGTATTTGATCACTGGGTTACACAACAACACAATGAATTTGGCCAGCTTGTATTTTTTATTATCGCTATCTTGGTCTTATTAGCTAGCATAACGGCACTAATGCGGTATGGCGAGCGAGTAACCGCAGAAAGGTTAGGGCAGCAGTATACTTATGATGTACGGTTAGCACTTTTTGATCAATTGGTTGCCATTGCTCCCTGGACACTTCAGAAACGAAGTCGAGGAGGGCATTTATTACGTTTTATAGGTGATTTAACTTCTTTACGACAATGGGTTAGTCAAGGCTTGGCTATTTTAACAGTAGCATTAGTAACAGCGGTCTCGGCACTTATTGCATTGAGTTTTATTAATGTAATTTTAGCTGCAACAGTTGCTACTGTATTACTACTTGGTGCGGCAGTATCACTGGCATCAGGTCAGAAAATTCATGACCGGGTAAAAGATACACGTAAATTCAGAGCTCGTATTGCTGCCAATGTTAACGAAAAAATTGCTTATTTACCCGTGGTACAGGTATTTAATCAAGTACGTCGGGAGCGGTCACGGTTATCTAGACAAAGTCTTAGGTTAAAAACAGCGATGATTAATCGCGCTAAAATTATTGGGCGCCTTAGAGGCGTTACTGAGGCAAGTAATGGTTTTGCAACTATATGTGTATTATTTGTAGGTTCATTTGAAGTTTCTCAAGGTCGTTCAACACCTGGAATGGTCGTAGCATCCATGAGTATCTTAGGTATGCTGCTGCCTTCTTTTCGTAATCTTGGGCGTATTTATGAATACTGGCATAGTTATCAAGTGGCACTGGAACGTATTAATGTTTTTATGGATACGCCAGAACTTATTATTGATAAAACAGGGGCAACTAAGTTAAATGTCACTCAAGGTAAAATTGATTTTCATAATATCAATATCAATGATATTTTTAACCAGCTTAATGGTACTGTAGCCGGCCAGACTAAGCTTGCTATTGTTGGCCCTAACGGAACCGGAAAGTCAACCTTGATGAATATGGTTTTACGCCTAGTAGACCCTGATTCCGGTGATATTTTTATTGATGATCAGAATATCAAACATTGTACTTTATCCTCTATTCGCCAAGCAATTGGTGTTGTTAGTCCCGATTTACCTTTGTTAAGGGGTAGCCTAGAACGCAATTTACGTTATCGGTATCGTAAAGCCTCAGCTGATGAACTAGCAGAGGTTTGTAAATTATGTGGCGTTGATAAAGTTATTGCAGACTTACCTAATGGTATTAATACCCGCATTATTGACGGGGGTATGAATCTTTCTTTTGGTCAACGGCAACGCATTTCTTTAGCTAGAGCAATATTAGGAAAACCTAAAATCCTGTTATTAGATGAAGCAGATGCCAATCTTGATCATAACTCAAAAAAATTACTTGACCAAATTTTAGCCAGCTATACAGGTACAGTGGTTATGATTACTCATAACTATGATCGCGTATCTAAGGCTGATTATATATGGCATTTGGCGGATGGTCACATTGTTGAAAAAGGGACACCGAATGAATTACTGAAACACACCAGTGCCACCTCATCATTATTTAATTTTCATTTAAAAGCAGTCGTGTAAACATCATGGAACAGCATCTATTTTTGAATAATAGTAAAATAAATAGAGTCATGCCTAGAGCTGAAGAGGGTATAAGAAGTTACCGAACACATAGCATAAAAACTTGTTTATCAAGAGAATTCCCTGGATTTAAGTATCATATTTATAGCCCTAGCTACGGAGGGGAAGGCTTACCCGTTTTAGTGGCTGTACATGGTATATCTCATCGAGCCAAAGAACAGGCGCGTGCATTTAAAGAGTATGCAGAATGCTATGGTTTTGTGATTATTGCCCCCTTGTTTTGTAGAAGAAATTTTCCGGCTTATCAGCGCTTAGGGATAACTAAGCAAGAAGTCCCTTACTATTCAGATATTGCACTTAATTCGATACTTAAGGAAGTAGCAGAGCAAACGGGCGCACTGACTGAAAAAGTCTATCTATTTGGGTATTCAGCTGGCGGTCAATTTGTACACCGTTATGCAATGGCTTATCCCGAGAAAGTTTATGCAGTGGCTGTGGGGGCAGCAGGTTGGTATACCTTTCCTGATTTAAAAGTTTCTTTTCCAAGAGGATTAGCTAAACAATCATTATCTCGTACGATGGAGTTTAGTTGTTCCAAGTTCCTTAAGATACCTATGGCAACCTTTGTTGGTGAAAATGATAACCAGAGCGATAGTGCTCTTAAACGTTCCAGGCGCCTTGATTTACAACAAGGCGTTACCCGCATAGAAAGAGCTAAAAACTGGATTGAAGCCATGCGTTATGCTGCTGAGGCTGTGGGGTTTGATACCCCGTATCAATGTCATATTATGAAGTCCTGCGGTCATTCATTTACTGATTGTGTTCAGTCTGGGCAATTGGCTTTTAAAACAATAAATTTTTTATTAGAAGCGACTCAGCACAAGTCTTTATTATTTAAAGTATCAAATCAGACTGAAAACTATCATGTAGCGTTGCTACCCAGTGGCTATACCTTAACCAATTGTTAATAAATGAAACTATCTATTCTTAACTTAGACAACAAGACCAAAGACAAACAAAAATTCTGTCCAATAATTGACGATTATTTATTTCTAGCCGCCTTATCTCAACGCAATAAAATAAAAACCTGGTTTTTAGTGACGGTTTTATTTTTACCCAGTGTAGGGTATTGTGAAGGCGGCTTAAATAAGGGAAGTGTATATGAGCTGATTAAACAGCAACAAAAAACATTATTACAACAACAAAAACAAATTGAAGAATTACGAAAGCTGGTATTAGAACAGCAAAAAATAGTTTCACAACGGTTTGATAAAGCAGAGCATAAAGTTAAAACAATAGCGAGGTCTTCTGCTAAGGTCAGTGTTAGTAAAAAAGGGTTGCGGATTAAATCAAGGGGGGGCAACTTTTCTTTTCAGGCGGGTGGTAGAATTCATGCGGATTATGCCCATTATAATAATGATATAAGCAAGATGGGAAACGGCGCAGCTTTACGCCGAGCTCGCGTATATTTTAAGGGTAAGGTGTCTAAGAATTGGCGGTATAAGGCAGAGATTGATTTTTCAGAAAATGGCAAAGTCGGGCCTCGTGGGGTCTGGCTTGGCTACAATGGGTGGAAACCCATCTCACTTAAACTGGGTAACTTTCAAGAATCCTTTAGCCTTGAAGAAATGAATAGTTCTAATGCTATTACCTTTATGGAACGCTCTTTGGCAAACACATTTGCTCCCAGTTATCGACTAGGATTTGGAGCGAGTGGTCATGGTGATTTCTGGGGCCTATCAACAGGCCTGTTTGCTGATACTTTAAGCTCTTCAAAAGTCAGTGATAATGGTAATGGATGGGCTGTTGCTAGCAGAGCAACCCTTGCCCCATTGTTATTTGAAAATAAACTTCTTCATTTAGGGGTTTCTAGTGAATATAGACAAACAGGGGCAAGAAACCGAATCAGACTCCGTGCCCGACCAGAATCAGGGGTAACAAAAAGCTATCTAGTTAACACTAATTATATTAACAATGTAGATCATACTTGGCTAATAGGTACTGAGCTGGCTGCTGTCTACGGCCCCATCTCATTACAGGGTGAATATATTCATAACAAGGTATTGCGTACAGTAGGCACAAATCTTGATTTTTATGGTGCTTATGTACAGGGAAGCTGGTTTTTAACGGGAGAGTCTCGACCCTATAATGCAAAACAAGGTGTTTTTACAAAATTAACACCGCTACACAGCTATGGTGCATGGGAGCTTGCTTTAAGGTATAGCACTTTAAACCTTGATAACAATGATATTACTGGCGGAAAAGAAGATAATTATACGCTGGGGCTTAATTGGTATGCCAATTACAATGTCCGCTTTATGCTAAATTATATTTTTGTTAATGCTCACCCTAATCGTGATGGTATTGATGAAAGCTCAAATATATTGCAAATGAGAGGACAACTGGTTTTTTAATACACCCAAGTAAAAATTGAGCATAACTAGTCGAAATGGCCTAGCTCCTCTTTTAATAGGTTACTTTCGTTCATTTCACTTTTTTTCTCTCTTTGTATTGGCCTTTCTCCAATCTTGCACGTCCGGTTCGTTCACTGTTTACGACGCGAATAATCGGGTCGTTCCTGTTCGGTTGATCTCAGACTATCAGTTCATAATCAGCGGCCATGGCCGCTAACTTGTTCCGCCCTTCACCTCCAACATCCTGTTGCTGATTCATTATTTTATCTTCATCCACGTCACCACGAATTCAGCGGCATCAAATTTTACGATTACTATAGCTTCATTTGAGACCCCACTGTTCATAACGTCTGCATTATTTCAGCGCGTAGGGCTTAAGGAGTCGCAGTTACTCCGACTCAAATCCGATGGCTCATCACTGGGTACGATAGTCAACTATCTCTCAATCTACATACCTTCAATACAACAACTCGTTACAATGAGAATATTGGGCTTCGGTAGTCGCGGGCACCTTATCTCCTTGCAGCTCCCTTACGAAGGTTCACTTTCATTTAGGTTATCGATTTAGCTAGAGCTTCCTTCAAATTCCGCATTGGCTCCCAATAACAGTGTTTCCCCTCGCCAGGTAAGCTTCTAAAAGTTTCTTTAGACAACCCCTTGCTTTCGTCTACTTTTCCCTTCTCACAGGGCAAAGCCTGGACTTTCACCAGCTAGCTGACTATTATGCTAGTCATCACACCACTGTTACAGGCAAAAAATGCTTCTGTCAACCTATAAAAATTAGATCAGGGACTAAAAAACAGGGGAAAAGGGGATTTTTAGGCTGTTTCATGGAACATAATCACAAAGCTACTATTTATTAGATCAGTCACTTACATCATCCCACAGCATCGGGAATGCATTTCGAACACGGTCAATATTTTCCTGGTCCACATTTTTCCCCTGCAATGTAATGAGCAGGGCGTAAACATCCTCGGTGCTGACTTTGAAAGTGCGTTTGGGGTTTGTATCCAGAGATTTTGACAGACGTTTGATAGTCTTTTGCATGGGCAACGGTTTCGCGACCGTTTTTATGGGGCGGGACAGTTCATTCTCAATAATTGTTTTTTCATTTCCGGCCGGTGCTTTTAAAGCTTTACTAGGCGCGCCATCGCGCGCCTCATGATAGATTTTGGGACTCCATGTCACAAAAATCGATTCGCCACGCGGCGAATCATTAGGCTCCAGACGCCCTGCGTCCGCCTCGACTTCGTACAAAAGCCACTACGTCAAGGCTACCTCAAATGGCTCGACGGCTATTCGGGATAAAATTTTTGCCACGTTCGCTAACGCGAACATTGGCAAATTTCCCTGCGCCTTCTGGAGACTATCAGCCCATCCGGGGCTGACAGCGGTAGTATTTCCTTTGAACGGCTCCAGGAAAGCTCTCCGTTAGCTAACTTCGCCCGCATCAATTCTGTTGTCATCGGTGCATAGCGGATAATATCTTCAATCTAGCGGACACTTTTGTCGAAAAAATCGGCTATACGGACTTTGGACCAATTAGCATTATTCAGATAAATAACGGTCTGAAAAAAATCCGTTATCTTTGTTTCTACACGGTCTGAATTCAGCTTAAGATTGAGCGCTCTGATCTCGTCGGGGTCTCCTGTGACAACACGTACATCGACACGGTCAAAATATCCGGGATTTGATTTTCGGATACCTTGAATTGCATTCATTCGATGAAAACCGCCTACCAGGTAGTATTCATTGTTATTGCGCTCCCATATTACCAGCGGTTCAAACAGCCCATTGGCAATAATATCCCGCTCAAGGTGAGCAACCTTGGCCATATCCAGCTTTCGATGGTTAGTTAAAGTATGGTGAAATTCAATTTTTTCGATAGGTAAATATTCGTAGCGTTTAGTAGCCAGCATTATTCGTTCTCTTAACGGGAGAGGAGCTTCAAGATAAAAAACAGGAACCTGAGATTTGTGCCCTGCTTACAGTTAATTATAAACTAATTTTGTCTTGAATTTGCCTAATCCTAGAAACTCTGAACCAACCGGTTTTCCACGGTTAAAATCAGCCCATTTTCTTAAAATGATTGATCAGCCCATTAGTTGAACTATCAAAACGCTTTACCTGGTGGCTATGCTGCAGTTCTGGATAGATAACGCCAGCTAACACCTTACCAAGCTCAACCCCCATCTGGTCAAATGAATTGATATCCCAAATGACGCCTTGAACAAACACTTTATGTTCATAAAAAGCAATTAATGAACCTAGTGTTTCTGGTGCAAGCTTTTTAAACAGGAATGAATTTGTCGGAATATTGCCGGGAAAAACTTTGGAATTAACCACTACATCATTCAGTTCTGACTGTTTAAATTCACTCAGCACTTGCTGTCTAGTTTTGCCTTGCATTAAGGCTTGGGGCTGAGCCAGGAAATTTGAGATAAGCATATTGTGGTGATCTGGCAAATCATGATAGCTTGTCGCCGGTACTAAAAAATCACAGGGAACCAGCTTAGTACCTTGGTGAATTAGCTGATAAAAGGCATGCTGGCCATTGGTACCGGTTTGTCCCCAGATAATCGGTCCTGTCTGATAATCAACGGGGTTTCCCTGAAAATCAACACTTTTTCCATTACTTTCCATACCTCCTTGCTGCATAAAAGCGGGAAAATAACGCAGGTAATGTCCATAAGGCAATATTGCCTGTGATTCAGCTTTAAAGAAATTGTTATACCAAATCCCAAGCAGAGCCATCACTACTGGAATATTCTGTTCAAAAGGTGTCTGTCTGAAATGCTCATCAACTTGATGGGCTCCTTTTAATAACAGTTCAAAATTATCCATGCCAATGGCTAAGGGAATCGATAAACCGATGGCCGACCAAAGTGAGAACCTACCTCCGACCCAGTCCCAGAACTCAAAAATATTATCCGGATCAATGCCAAACTCAACAGCTTTTTCACAGTTAGTTGAAATAGCAACAAAGTGTCTGTTAACAGCTCGCCTATCTACTAAAAAATTAAGTAGCCAGGTGCGTGCCGATAATGCGTTGGTCATGGTTTCCTGAGTAGTAAAAGTTTTTGAGGCGATTAAAAACAGGGTAGTTTCAGGGTTTAGCTTGCCTAGCGTGTTAAGTAAGTCTGCTTGAGCCACATTGGAAACAAAATGCGTCTGCAACTTGCCTATCGCGTAAGGCTGCAATGCTCTAACCACCATTTTTGGTCCTAAATCGGAACCGCCTATGCCGATATTAACCACGTCAGTGATAACTTTTCCAGTAAATCCGCGCCAGCTTCCAGAGTGTATAGCATCACAAAAAACACGCATTTTTGCTAATACCCTGTTGACGTCAGCATTAACATCATGACCGTTAACCATAATAGGGCGATTGTTTCGGTTTCGTAAAGCAATATGCAAAACGGCTCTATTTTCAGTCTGGTTGATGTTCTTACCTGCAAACATGGCCTCAATTTTTTCAGCCAGTTTTCTTTCCCTAGCCAACTTGAACAGCAAAGGCAGAGTTTGATCTGTAATTCTATTTTTTGAATAGTCGAACAGAATGTCGTTAAAGTGTAAAGAGAGCTTATCAAAACGGCGTGAGTCTTCATCGAACATATCTCGCATCTGTAACCCAGCGACTTCTGTAAAATGGTTTTGCAGATTATGCCAAATAATTGAATCAGTTAATGAAGACATTACTGTCGCTCCGTATTCTAGGTGAAGTTTTATGTAGTAAGGCAACTCGCAATAAATAACCCACCAATCTTGCTTGTCTTTTTATCCGTCTTCAGCGTTGCAACTTCGGTCACATAGCTAGCTATGCTCCTTTCGTTGCGCCTTGAAGACGGATAAAAATCCTGCGCAATCTGGGTAGGTTATTTAATGCGCGTTACCTAAGTTTAGTGAATATGGCTATATTAGCAATGCGACTACTTGTAAATTGTAACTTTTTTATTGGCACACCTGTTCTGCAAATATCTTCGCAGCAAGTCAAGCGCCTTGATAGCCGCCTGATTCTGTTTTCGACTGATGGTTCCGGTTACCCTGACTGTTTCCTGGAACATCCCCGATGGCGTTAACAGCGTATTAGATAAATCAATGCTTTCTTCTTTATGATCCATTTGCTTTTTTAACTGAACCAGCACTATATCTGAACCATAACGCTGCCTTAATGCATTTGCAACAGACTCAGCCTCACTTGCCAGTTCCATTGACTGCGAATAGCTCGAGGCCTGCAGCCAGTCACACCCAATACACTTTGCTGCAATCAGACCCTGACTAATAGTTTCTAAAATGGACAGCGTATAGTTATTATCCTGCATTAGCTGATTAATAACAGAAATAAGGTCTGATGATGATCTATTCAAATCATCAATGGCATAAACAGAATCTCCAATCATCTTGGCCACTTGCTCAACACAGACATTAATTTCGCTTTCCGGAGTGCTGGCATCAAACAGCAGTTTCGTCTGCACTTCGTCAGCCGTTGCTCTAAACCCTAGCTCCGCGGTGCTGGGCAGTGAATAGTCATTAAGCTTTTGCTGTAAATCTGATTCACCTATGCCTATTGATTTAATGGCAATTAGCTTGCTTCTCTGTAGCACAAATTGATTGTTCAACTGGTGTTTAACCAGTTCATTAAATATATGGCGCATTTCTGAAGGCACACCCGGTAAAAAAATAAACCAGCACCGTTTATTTCTTATGGCAAACCCTGGTGCAGAACCAACTGCATTATCAAGCCGAACCGAACCTTTTGGAAAATAGGCCTGTTTGCGATTTGAATCAGCCATCATTCTATTTCGTTTAGTAAAGTAGCTTTCTATTTGTTCTAATGCAATGAGATCCAATTGCAACGGACTTTTAAATGCCCGAGCAACGGCTTCTGCGGTTAAATCATCAACAGTTGGCCCTAACCCACCCGTACAAATGCATAAATCTGCACGTAAAGAAATTTCATCCAATAAATCAGCCAGATCCTGCAATTTATCACCGACAGCCGTATGTCTGCTAATGCTAAATCCCATTTGTGCTAACTGCTGGGACAGCCAGGCTGCATTGGTATCGGCAACCTGCCCGGAAATAACCTCTTCTCCCTGGGAGAATATTTCAGCTATCGGGGTATTCATAAAGTGCTAAACCAAAAAGGCAGAGTAATCATACTAAACAAAGTGGTGACGATAACGGCCATGGCATATAACCCGCTATCCAGTTTATAGCGATCACAAAAAACAATGCCTAAAACCATGCTGGGCATAGCCAGATCAATAATAGCCGCGGCTTTATACTCATCACTCATTGTTAAAAAGGGTAGAATTTTCATCACTAGGAAAGGCGTCAATAGCAATTTAATTGCGATAACAGGGACCATATAAGGTATATTTTGCATCTTTATACTGCTCCAGCTTAATGCCAGACCTAAAGAAAACAGCATTAAAGGAACTGCGGCCGCTGACATTTTCTTCAGTGTGCCATCGAGCCATTCAGGGGTGGCAACATGATTGATATTTAAAATTACTGCAATTATCGCAGCCCAAAAAGGCGGGGTATTTAAAAAGGCAAGCATAGCCCTATGCCTGCCTTTATCTTCCCCATAATGCCTGGCAATCATGATCCCAACAGTATAAACCAGTGGAGAGAATGCAAATAGATCTATCTGTATCGCAACCGACCGTGCCCATTGGCCAAAAGCTTGCTCTAAAACTGGCAAGCCTAAAGCCGTTACATTTGGAAAGGCAGTCACTAACAGAAGAGCACCTATCTGCGGACGCTTCAGTTTAAACAGCGACAGACTGCTCCCTATCAGCAATAGACCAAGCATAATTGTTACAATGCCTAAGAAGCTAAATTCCAGAGACTGCACACCTAGCTTTGCCGACCATAGAACATCAAGGATTAGCGTAGGAAGCAGCAGATAATAAACAACTGATGTTAAAACCAGCCGAGTCGGATCTGCAGTCAGCCCCGCAGGTTTGATAATTCGCCAGCCGACCCCACTAAAGATGATTATAATCATTTGTACAAGTGTAACAGTCATAGCTTTTTTCTATAGGCAACGGGCTATTTTAGCATTTTCATCTTTAGGGGTTCTGGTAAAATAGGCGGTTAAATCCTCAGTGTCACTAAGCTAAGGGCAAAAATCTGGAAGCGGGGGCTTTAACTTTGCTCATGCAAACCAGACTGGCAATAGTCTTACTTGCTTATCGGATAAATATTTCTTAACTTAATGGCATTGGCTAAACTCTTCATTTTGACAACAACTCTATGACCAAATCATTTATTTCAAAAAAACCTATTCCTGTCCGAGAAAGACTTATTATGGCATTGGATGTACCTAGCATTCCAGAAGCTCAAGCACTGGTTGAAGAATTAGGTGATTCCGTTATTTTCTACAAGGTCGGTATGGAGCTGTTTATGTCCGGAGATTATTTTGGCTTTATAGAATGGTTAAAACAGCGTGATAAAAAAGTCTTTGTCGATTTAAAGTTTTTTGATATTTCTGCCACTGTTGGGCGTGCAATTAAAGCATTAAGCGGCAAAGGCGTAGATTTGGCTACTATTCATGGTAACGATGCCATTATGGAAGCGGCTGCTGCCAACAAGGGTGATTTAAAAGTATTGGCTGTGACCGCATTAACCAGTCTTGACCGTGGAGATCTTGACGACCTAGGCTTCAAATGCGACGTCCGTGATTTGGTGTTATCCCGTGCCAAACGTGCCTTGCAGATTGGCTGTGATGGCATTGTTTCTTCAGGGCTAGAAGTGTCAATGCTTCGTGAAGAACTGGATCACCGTCTTTTGGTAATTACACCGGGCATTAGACCTGTTGATAATCGTGCTGATGATGATCAGAAACGAGTGGTTAGCGTCGAGCAGGCTTTTCAGAACGGAGCAGATTATATCGTTGTCGGTCGCCCTATCCGTGATGCTGAAAACCGCAAAGCAATGGCAGATAAAATTCAGAAGCAGATTTTATCGCAGTTTTAACGTCGCCTTAAAGTAAACAAAACTTTTAACTGGCGAATAGAATATCTTTCATTAAAAAAAGCGCGGTTTTATCCGCGCTTTTTTATGTGCTATAGGTTATAAATTACCAGTTATAACTTAAAGTGGCATAGATGTTACGGCCCGGCATTGCAACACGGCCATTAGCTCTATTATGATTTACATATCCGCCTAAATGATCGAAGTGCTTTGAATCAAGAACATTTTCAATCCCTGTACCAATAACAACCCCATGATAAGGTTCATATTTTCCTCGTAAATTAAGCAGCATATAGCCTTTGGTTTTCTGTTCGCCATTGTACCCGGCAACATCCCCCTGATCAGCATAGAAAACGCCCTCTACCGCACCCATCCATCCGGACTGCTCATAAGTTACCTGAGCTCTTCCATTTAATGGGGCAATGCGATACAAGTCTCTATCGCCAGTAGGAGCGTTTACACGCTTGCCACGAACATAATTTAGACCGGCATCCAGTCTTAGATTATCAGTAAAGGTGTAGCCAGCTTCTAAATCTATGCCAAATAATTGTGCATCAATATTGCTCCATTGCAGATCGGCGCCTGAGGCGATGCCCATCATATTTATAGATGTACTGGCATCTGAAGCGGCTGTATCAATGCCTTGAATATAATCTTCAACATAGTGATAAAAAAAGCGTGGCGCTACATATGCATTATCTGTATGCCAGTCAAGGCCAAATTCAAATTGGTAGGCTGTTTCAAGTTTGAGATCCAAATTTCCAAGATATGTATTTCCATCAGCAAAACCGCCAACGGCTTTATTTTTTGTCCATAAATATAACTCTTGGTATGTAGGCGCTCTATTTTTTCTGCCAAAACCAACTTCCACATCCAAATTGGAAGAAACTGAATAGCGCAGAACGGCAGCCAAATCCACTTCATTAAAGGTACGGATTCTATCGGCTGCATTAAAGTTATTTCTATCTGTCATGCCTGTCGTAAAATTGCCATTGCGGTCACGCATATTCATCCCGCCGGATACCATTCCTGCATTTGACCAGGTATGGACATAACGGGCACCCAAATCTAGAGACAAGTTTTCTGCTACTTCTCCAGTCCATTCAGTAAAAAAACTATATCTGTCCCGTTCCACATCATTGAAAAAATTCATTTTCATGGTGTTTCCTGAGGCGGCCATCTGCATACCGTTCATCATAAACATATTATTTCTGGAGCTAGTGTCTGTCATTTCAGCATGAGCATCATGATTTGACTGGTCTCCATTAATGCCAAGAGTTAAAACGCCATCAAACAAAGGCATATCAATAGCCAGGTCAACGCCCCCTGCTTCAACTAGCGTACGGTTGTTCATCGCATCCATCATTGCCGTACCGCCTGCACGCATAATGCTATTACTCATCAAATGACGCATTTTTTGGTAGAAAATATTGGTTTTAAGCTTATATCCATTACCTATGTCCCAACTGTAATTGGCATCATATAAACCGCCTCTTACATATTCAATATCCATTGGCAATGCTGGAGTACCTGTATTCCCTGTATTGTTATTGCTGTAATTTATACCAAATTCATGGCCTTCACGCTGGTAGCCATAGCCTGTTGTGAAGGCTTCACGGTCATACCGAGTATTTTTCTGTTTCTGGTTATTTCTGATTTTGTAATCACGGCCCTGTTCTTTACTGCCACTTAAATAGAGCTTGTGGTTTTTATTGGCTACCGCACCCAACAGTGCACCGTAATGGCCATCTTCAACAGAGCCGTAGCCCATAGATGCTGTGCCACTGGTTTCTATGCCATCACCTTCAGCGAAACGGCCTTTTTTAGATTCAGCATGCATTGAGCCGCCAAATGTCTCAATCCCACTGCTAACAGGGGCAATGCCTCTGTAAACAGTTAATTTTCCAGTTAAAGGAGCTGGAATATGACTTAATGGCGGATCCATACTGTTTGGCCCAACTTCTTTCATGTTTGCACCATCAATAGAAATATTGATGCGGTTTCCAAACATTCCTCTATACGAGGCAATACCAGTCAAAGGACCATTTCGATTTACATTTGCCCCTGGCACACGCTTTAATAAAGAAGCAGTATCCTTTAATCCTGATGAATCTGGTGCTGTTCCAAAAGTACCGGCACGCATGGCACTGCCCTCAACAACAATCGTAGGCAGCTGCTCATGCTCTGCTGACGCCTGGATTGGTAATGCCAATACACTTGCTATCGTCAGGCTAAGTTTTGTTTTCAATTTCATCCCCTAATGCTTAAAATTACATAACTTAAAGGTATTAATATATGCAGATTTTATTCCAGTATATTTTTGTACAAAAGCAACAATAGCTTACAATTAAACAACAGACCTCATTCAATTAAACTATGTTATATAACACACATTAATGTGTCATATGCCCTGAAATAATTTTTTTATTCTGCACCGCTTTATTTCCCCCCATCCAACCTTCTAATATGCTATTGTTCTCGTCCTATGGAATTTCATCTTGCTTTTACCTCATCTTATTTCGTCGCTTTTGTTATGGGCCTGTTCAGCAGTCTTCATTGCATAGGCATGTGCGGCTCTATTATCGGCACGTTAACATTAAGCCTAAAACCCGAAATCAGAAATAACAGGCGAAGCCTGCTTCCTTACGTCCTTAACTATAATTTTGGCCGTATTACCAGCTATATGCTTGCAGGGTTGTTAGCGGGCTTCCTGCAGGCTGTTTTAATATTTCCTTTTGGCCAGGAATACGGATTCCGAATATTACAATACCTTTCCGCCGCGGTTATGGCTGGAGCAGGTCTTTATCTGGCAGGCTGGTTTCCTCGGTTCGCCTATATTGAAAAAGCCGGATCAAGATTATGGAAGCTTATAGAACCCTATGGACGCAAGCTCATTCCAGTTAGCACACACACCCAAGCCTACCTATTTGGCATGGTATGGGGCTGGCTGCCTTGCGGTCTTGTCTATGCTGCGCTTGCCTTAGCCGCCACCACTGGCAACTCGGTAACTGCTGGCATTACCATGCTTGCATTTGGTCTAGGCACTTTACCATCGGTACTTGGGGTGGGTATAATGACTAATGTTTTAACCAAGCTATCTCAAATGCACCGCTTTAAGCAAGTGACTGGATTGCTGTTAATTCTTATCGCATTAATTGCCCTATTCCCCGAGCTTTATCCTTTGCGTTTACAGCACCTTTAACCCTAACAACAATTAACTTAAGTTATTTATGGATTACTTTAATTCAAATATTGGTCAATCCCCTATTTTTGAATCCCTTCTCCGCAGCGCTAAAATGGTTGCCGCGACTGATGTAACCATTTTAATTAAGGGTGAGACTGGCACGGGAAAAGAAGTGCTGGCTACAGCTATCCAGCAAGACAGTCCCCGGGCAGACAAACCGTTTATAACCTTAAACTGTGCAGCATTGCCCGAAGGACTTGTTGAGTCGGAATTATTTGGACATAAAAAAGGCGCTTTCACAGGAGCTATTGCCAATAAACAGGGCCTATTTCATGCTGCCGACGGAGGCACTCTATTTTTAGACGAAATAAATTCCCTGCCCTTAGCCATTCAGACTAAGCTTTTACGATTTTTAGAGTCAGGTGAATGTCTAGCCGTTGGCGAAACAAAACCATATGTATCCGATGTCCGCATTATTGCCGCAACCAATGCTGACCTCACTAGGCAGATTTCAGATGGAGCGTTTCGTCAGGATTTATACTTCCGGCTAAATGTGGTACCCATAGAACTCCCCCCATTAAATCAGCGTACTGAAGATATTGAAACACTGATAAATCACTTTTTATCTCTATTTTCAAGCAATTATTCTCTTGTAGCGCCAAAATTCAGCAAACAGACGATTAAAGTTTTACGTGAATATAGCTGGCCGGGAAATATACGCGAATTGCGAAACCTGTGTGAACGCATGTGCATTCTGCTATCAGGACAGTCAATTGAACCAGAAAACCTGCCCCATGAGTTTACTGCCTGTCAACCAGCACCAAGCGAATCGGTGTTTATTCTGCCCGAAAGAGGCATAGATTTAGATGAACTGGAAGCTGACATGATTCATCAGGCCTTAGCAAGAACAGACGGCAACCGCAGCAAATCTGCACGGCTATTAGGATTATCGCGCGATACTTTATTATACCGCATTAAAAAGCACGGTATTGCTACCCAGTAACGGATCGCTTCTCATAACCTAATCCACTGCGCAGTAAGATTATCGCCTTTACCATTCGCCCTCAGATGCATCATTTTCGCTACTTTTCTTAGCTCATCTCTACCACTGCTCAAATCGGCAAGCAACTGCAAATCCTTTTCTTTAATAAACTCCCAGAAACCATCGGTGCATAGCACAAAAGTCTCCCCTTTCTGAATGGGAGGATAAATATTAACCTCTGCCTGATTTATTTTCAGAATATTAATTGTTCGCAATACTTGGTTTTGTTCAGGATGCAACCCCATCTCCTGCTCTGAGATATTGCCATCGGTCAGTTGCTGCTGAATAAGTGAATGATCCTTTGTTCTCCATAACACCTCTTTTTCATTCAGACGATAAATACGGGAATCGCCACAATGGGCTGTGACAGAAAAATTATCATCAAGATATAAGATTACACAGGTAGTATGGGCATTGACCCCTTCTTCATATCCTGAAAATAGCAATTTCATCTCAGCAATCGCAGCATCGACCCAGGCGGTCATAATATCTTTTGTCCGTTCTCGCGGCTCTTGCTGCAGCAATTTTTGATATTTTGGCGCCTGCCTGAATATGCCCTGACAAAAAAAGTGAGAGGCTTTTTCTCCTGCTTCATGTCCGCCAAGACCATCAGCAACAACAAACAGACCATATTCACTGCAAACTGTATAAGCCATACAATCCTGATTTACAGCCCTGTCACCGGCAGAGGTTAATTGATAAACCTCTAAATTATCAAACAATAGCCCTAGCCTCTCTCATAACTCGCTTTAAATCAATGACTGTTTGCTGTAAACCAGAAAATACGGCTTGAGCAATAATCGAATGCCCAATATTTAATTCAACTATTTCTGGAATATGGCAAATAGCCTCTACATTATGAAATGTTAAACCATGCCCGGCATTAACCTGCAAACCGGCACTATATGCATATTCAGCGGCTTGCTGAACTCTTACTAATTCGGCTTTTAGTATCTGACTATTTCCTGCATCCGCATAGCACCCGGTATGCAGCTCAATAACAGGAGCACCTGCACTAACTGCCGCATCAATTTGCCTATAATCAGGATCAATAAATAAAGACACCTCAATACCCGCATCCGCCAAGGTTTGACAGGATTTTTTCATTCTATCAGGGTTTGACGCCACATCCAGCCCACCTTCTGTGGTTAATTCTTCCCGCTTTTCAGGCACTAGACAGCAGGCAGCAGGCCTGACCTTTTCTGCAATGGCTATCATTTCATCAGTCACTGCCATTTCCAGATTTAATCGCGTATGCAGCAATTCCTGCAATAAGGCAATATCCCTATCCTGAATATGGCGACGATCCTCTCTTAAATGTGCTGTTATGCCATCTGCCCCTGCCTGCTCTGCTATCAACGCCGCCTGAATGGGATCGGGATAACGGGTGCCTCTTGCCTGTCGCAAGGTCGCAACATGATCTATATTAACGCCCAATAAAATATTTTGTTTATTCAACCTTATTAACTCACATTTGTTTAATAATTTTTGCCAGGACTGCTCTGCTTTTAAGATGTCTACCCTGCAAGTGAAAATCAATAATGCAGCGCATCAATCGCTTTGCTTCATATAATTCTTTTTTATCAAGAGGCTTTCTTGCTTCCAATGCCAGTAGAGTCTTCCCGCTGACATAACCCTTTGCACTGGATAACATTCCCGATTCACAGTCACAAAAATATTTTCCGGCAGACTGCACAATGGACTCCGTTTTTACATCTAGAGATAACTGAAAACCATAGCCTATATATTCAATTAAGTTTAGTTCAAAAAATCTTAATATCTGCTCTGTATCCTGTGTTTGTGCCATTAAAGCCAGACACTGCTGATATTCTGCAAAGACCTCGGGGTGAGGATCATTTTTATGCAGAAAATAGCCAACTAATTCATTAATATAAAATCCGCAATACAAGGAAATTCCAGTTAATTTAACTGCATTCTCATCTATTTCTACATGAGTCAGTATTTTTAGCTCATGCTTTCCAATATAAGACATTTTTAAAGCAGTAAAAGCAAGAAGCACCCCAGCCGTTTTTGATTTAGACTTTCTCACGCCTCTAGCAAGAATGGATACAATTCCAAAATCTCTGGTTAAAACATCGAGAATCAGACTGCTTTCTCTATACTTCCTGTGCCGCAAGATAAAAGCAGGCTGCAACTGAACTAGCGAATCATTCATATTTCGGGGCTTTTGAAAAAAAAAGGGGGGGGGCTTTAGCTTCATATAACTCTGGCGAGGCTAAATGCCTTACACCCTAAACATTTCCTCCTTAAGCTATAGCGACCTGTTACTCATCCATAAAACCTAAACTGTGCAAAGCCCGTTCATTATTCGCCCACCCTTTCTTTACCTTCACCCATATTTGCAAGTAAACTTTCTTATCAATCAGTTTCTCAATATCGATTCTAGCATCCGTTCCGACCTTCTTAAGCATTTCTCCCTGCTTTCCTATCACAATATTCTTCTGGGAGTCTCTTTCAACCCAGACTATCGCATAAATTTTTGTAATTTTCTTCTGCTCTTCAAAGCGCTCAATTTCTACTGTCATTGAATATGGCAGCTCATCCCCCAGCCTTCTAGTTAGTTTTTCCCTAACAATTTCTGCCGCCAAAAAACGCTCAGGACGATCGGTTATCTGATCTTCAGGATAAATCAATTCGCTTTCAGGCAATTGTTTTAACAATACAGCTTCAAGCGATTCTAAATTAGTGCCTTTTAATGCCGAAATGGGCAGCATTTCTGTAAACGGATATCTCTTTTGAGCTTTGGCAAAAAAAGCTAAAATGCTATCTTTATCCTTAACTTTATCAACTTTATTGACAGCCAATATAACTGGAAGCCCTGCCCTTTCAAGCTTATTAAAAATAACCTCGTCATAATCATGCCAAGACAAGCCATCAATCAGCCAAACAACCAGGTCTACCCCTAACAAGGTCGTATCAGCCGTCTTATTTAAATATCTATTAAGTGCTTTTTTCTCCACTCTATGCATACCAGGCGTGTCCATATAAATAATTTGGCCGGCTTCAGTGGTATTTATACCTAAAATTCTATGCCTGGTTGTCTGTGGCTTTCTTGAAGTAATGCTTATTTTTTGTCCCAGCATATGATTCATTAATGTTGATTTTCCAACATTGGGACGGCCTATTAACGCGACATAACCACAATTCATTTAATTTGCTTCTTAATTAATTTTAACATCTTTTCTGCTGCATCCTGCTCAGCCCTTTTTATAGAAACGCCTGAACCGATACAAGACTCATTATTCTTAATATTTGTCATACATTTGACACTAAATATTTGTGCATGTGCAGCCCCTGTCATTTGAATCAGCTCATACGTTGGCAATTCAGATTTTCTTGACTGCATTAATTCCTGCAATTGAGTTTTAGGATCTTTTTGAGATTTTTTTAAATCCAGGCCACCTAGTTTTTTAGCGAATAATTTTAATACCCACTCTTTACATACAGAAGTACCCTGGTCTTTCAATAAAGCTCCCATGATAGCCTCTAACGCATCGGACAAAATAGAGTCCCGCCTATACCCGCCACTTTTCAGTTCACCGGAACCAAGAATCAAATAATCTCCTAAACTATGCTCCCTAGCTATTTCAGCCAAAGCTCCCTGATTGACAAGGCTTGCTCTCAGCCGGCTCAGATCACCTTCGCTAGCGGCCGGAAACATTTCATATAGCTTTTCTGCAATCACAAAACCTAAAACGGCATCACCCAGATATTCCAGCCGTTCGTTATTCCCTGCCCCCATGCTACGGTGAGTTAAAGCCATAATAAAAAGTTCGGAATGATTAAACGACAGACCTAATTTTTTTTCGAGAATATCAGGCTTTTTTATCACTCGGGTTCACCTGCCTCAAAAAAATCGTAAAACTGCACTAATACGCTCAAATTTCCCAATATTTTTTCTACCCGTTCATACTCAATCTCTACTTTGACATAATTGCCCTGTTTTAGAATAGAAACATCATTGGCATCTACTTTTGTAACGTAATTCATATTAAAGCGTTTTTTAAGGCTTTTCATGATTTCATTCTTACTCATGGTTTTAACTTCATCCATATTTTCCACTGCAGAAAGCGCATTCACCACTTTACTGTGATTCATATAGATAGGTGCAATTTTAAGAGTCAACAACACGAAAAAAGCCAGAATTGACAAAATAAAAAAAAGTGAGATAAAGGTTAACCCACGCTGTTTTTTAGCTGAAAAAGTCATTAGCACTCCAAATTAAAATTTACTGACAGTATCCTTAGGAGCAAGAATTTAACATTTTCCGGAAGTTATTAAACCCTTGCTCCTTATAGTCTAGTCTATTTTAAAATTGTTCCAATTCTATCGAAACCGATACCTTTATGCTGCCAATCCCAGCTCATCCAGATAAAAAAAGCTTTACCCACTAAATTCGCTTCAGGCACGGTCCCCCAATATCGGCTGTCATTGCTATTGTCCCGATTATCGCCCATCACAAAATACTGTCCTTCAGGAACAACAAAAACGCCCTGTACTGAAGGATACCCATGCTTAATTAATATGCTATGTTCAACCCCTGTCAGATCTTCAATAAAGTGTTCAGCACCCGTCATGTTTTTTCCTTGCCCTACACCTATATAGGTGCCTAATGATACCTGCTTAGCAGCCTTACCATTAACAGTTACCGTTTTGTTATAGTAAGCAATTCTATCTCCAGGCAGGCCAACCACTCTTTTTATATAATCTACCTCTGGGTTCTTGGGGAAACGAAAGACCACAATATCTCCGCGTTCCGGCTCGTTAAGTTCAACAATTTTGGTATTTACAACAGGCAGGCGAATTCCGTAGGTAAATTTGTTGACCAAAATAAAATCACCGACCAGCAAAGTTGGCATCATTGATCCTGAAGGAATCCGGAACGGTTCAGCTATAAAAGACCTTAAAATTAAAACAATAAAGACAATGGGGAAAAAAGAGTGGGCATACTCAACAAGCAGAGGCTCTTCTCTTGTTGCCGGATCTATTTTTGAAAGCTTTAAAAATAATAAATAGCCACCCCAGATAATGCCAGTAACTAAACTTGCAAGAACAAGAAAAAAAGAAAAATCGTAATCCATAAGTTATATATCGTTATAGTTAAAAAGGAAATAGACTGCTATTGCTATATTTAAGAAGTTTTTATGCATATCTTTAGCGAAATGCATTTTATTCTTTATTAACCTGCAAAACAGCCAAAAACGCTTCCTGCGGAATTTCCACACTTCCCACTTGCTTCATCCGCTTTTTACCTGCTTTCTGTTTCTCCAACAGTTTTTTCTTACGAGAAATGTCACCGCCATAGCATTTAGCCGTTACATTTTTTCTCATTGCCTTAACTGTCGATCTGGCTATTACTTTAGAACCGATGGCCGCCTGTATTGCAACTTCGTACATTTGCCTAGGAATTAAATCCTTCATCACTTCAACCAAGCCACGGCCACGAGTCTGACTTAAATCTTTATGTACAATAACTGACAATGAATCTACTTTGTCACCATTAATCAATACATCCAATTTAACCAGGGGAGCCGGTTCAAACCGTAAAAATTCGTAGTCAAATGAAGCATACCCTCTGCTAACTGATTTTAGGCGATCAAAGAAATCTAATACCACTTCACTCATCGGCAGTTCGTAGCTCAATGAAACCTGGTTTCCCGCATACTGCATATTTTTTTGTACACCGCGCTTTTCAACACATAAACCAATTACATTACCCAGATAGTCTTGAGGCACTAATATATTTGCTAAAATAATGGGCTCTCTTACTTCTTCAATTGACCCTGAATCTGGCAAATTAGCCGGATTATCAACCATTAACACTTCGCCTGCATGCGTTTCGACTTCATAAATAACAGTCGGTGCCGTGGTGATTAAGTCTATATTGTATTCGCGTTCCAGACGTTCCTGCACAATTTCCATATGCAGCATGCCTAAAAACCCGCAACGAAAACCAAAACCTAAAGCCTGAGAACTTTCTGGTTCAAAATTAAGTGCGGCATCATTAAGGCGCAATTTATCCAGCGCTTCACGCATATTGTTAAAATCATCAGAACTGACAGGATATAGACCTGCAAAAACACGCGGCTGTACTTTTTCAAAACCAGCAAGCATTTCTGTCGCCGGATTATCTGCCAAAGTGATGGTATCACCTACTGGAGCACCGTATATATCCTTGATGCCAGCTACAATAAAGCCAACTTCCCCCGTGTTTAGCACATCAGTGTCTTTTTGTTTTGGCGTATAAATGCCAACTTTCTCTGCCAGATAGGCTTTTCCCGTCGACATCACCTTTAGCTTTTGTTTTTTGCGTACACTGCCGTTAACAATCTTAACCAGTGAAACTACGCCAAGGTAATTATCAAACCAGGAATCAATAATCAGGGCCTGCAGCGGTGCATCTGCATCACCCTCTGGCGCAGGAATTAGCTCCACCACCTGCTCCAAAACACCTTCTACGCCAATCCCTGTTTTTGCACTGATTTTAAGTGCATCGCTGGCATCAATTCCTATAACATTTTCAATTTCAGTGATGACGCGCTCAGGCTCGGCCGAGGGCAAATCAATTTTATTTAATACAGGAACCACTTCCAGTCCCTGTTCAATTGCCGTATAACAGTTTGCTACACTCTGCGCTTCAACACCTTGAGCGGCATCGACAATCAATAAGGCACCTTCGCAGGCAGCTAAAGAACGGGAAACTTCATATGAAAAATCAACATGGCCTGGCGTATCAATAAAATTCAGCTGATAGGTTATACCATCATTCCCTTTATAGTTTAAAGTAACACTTTGCGCCTTAATGGTAATGCCACGCTCTCTCTCAATATCCATAGAATCAAGAACCTGCGCCTCCATTTCCCTGCTACTCAGTCCTCCGCAAATTTGGATAAAACGGTCGGCCAGCGTTGATTTTCCGTGATCTATATGGGCGATAATGGAGAAATTTCTTATGTTTTTTTGATCCACAGTTTATTTATCTAATTTTAATGCCAGAAAAACCGGGCTGCCTCTGCGCTGAATTAAAACAGCAATTGACCGGCCAGTTGGGAGTTTTTTGACCATTTTATCAAACTCAGCCACTCCCCGAACAACATTATTCTGAATTCTTAAAATAACATCGCCTGTTTGAATGCCAGCATCCAGAGCTGCTCCCGTTTTAGCTTCCTGAACAATGACGCCATTTTTAGCTATTTCCAAGCGATCCCGTAACTCTTCAGATAGTTCAGTCACTATCAGCCCCATACGGTTAACCTGTTTTTCTGGCTCACTTTTTTGCGCTACTACTGTTTTACCATTCTGTAACAGACCAACAATAACGGCTATAGATTTCTTTTTTCCATCCCTAAATATTTTAACCTTGACCTTTTCATCAATTGCAGTTAATCCTACCACTGGCGGCAGTGCTCCGGACGTCGCAATTTCGTGCCCATCAAATTCGACAATTACATCACCAACTTTCAAACCGGCCTTTTCTGCCGGACTATCAGCTACAACCTTAGCGACTAGAGCGCCATAAGGCTTATCCATGCCAAAAGACTCGGCCAATTCTCGGGTTATATCCTGAATCTGTACTCCCAGCCAACCTCGTGAAACAGATCCTTTGTTCTTAATCTGATTCACAACATTCATTGCCACGTCAATAGGAATAGCAAAGGACAATCCCATATAGCCACCTGAACGGCTATAAATCTGCGAATTCACGCCAATCACTTCACCTTTCATATTAAAAAGCGGCCCACCAGAGTTTCCCGGGTTGATTGCAACATCTGTCTGAATAAAAGGTACGTAATTGCCACCGGGCAGACTACGTCTTTTTGCACTGACGATGCCAGCAGTCGCAGATTGCTCAAAGCCAAAGGGGGTTCCTATGGCTAACACCCATTCCCCTACCTTTAATTGTGCTGAAGAACCTTTCTTAACAATAGGCAAATGTTTTGCTTCAATTTGCAGCAGAGCAATATCACTATTTTCATCAGACCCAATCAGTTTCGCAACAAACTGGCGTCTATCCTTCAATTTGACAATAATTTCAGTGGCGTTATTGACTACATGGTGGTTAGTTAAAATATAGCCATCTGCTGAAATTATAAAACCAGAGCCTAACGAACTGGTTTCTCTGGGTTCATATCCACCGCCAGGCTGTTTAAAAAAATGTTTGAACAGCTCCTCCATTTCAGGCGGCATATTGTTTGGCAGCTGCTGTCCGTTTAGCTGTTTGTTGATTTCCGGTTTTTTTTGTGTAGTACTGATATTAACAACCGCAGCGCCACTCTCTTTAACCATATCGGTAAAATCAGGCAACTGAGCATTTACAGGTAAATTAATCAGCATTAAAAGAAAAAAAGACCACGTTATATTTTTAAGCATGAGCTCCCCAAAGGAGAAAAAGAAAAAAGAGATTATTGGAAGTACGATGGCTTATTTCAGTTTAACGCCTTGCGCGATAAACTCGACCGTTCTTACAGGCACTTCACCCAGCACAGTTATCTGAAAGCTATCAATAACCCGGGTAAATGATTTAACTGAACCTAAGGTTTGCAGCCCTTCTTGGATATCTTTAGTTTTAGCCTCACCATACACAGAGACCAATGAAAAACCATCACTTAACAATGCATGCTCAACCGTATGTCCAGAGTCATCATTTTTAATTCGAGTGAAAAATACAACTTGGAAGTTTAGCGGCAATTGCTGTAAAACAAAACCGGCCTGATTAATAGGCAGTAATTCAGCCTGATGAAGATGCTTCACCTTAGCATCTTTTATCTCATCGTCTGCATAAATAAGGCTCTGCTTTTTTCCCACCTGTATATCAGTAAACAGCACCTGTTCGACTGTTGCCCCCGAAAGGTCGTAAACTTCCATTTTCAAGGGTAATAAATACTGCTTATCTATCCAGATTTTTCTTCTATATCGGTATTGATCTTTTGGTTCGATAGAGACAACGTATGTAGAACGCATGGCAACAGATTCATCATCTAGCACCACCATTCGATAAATAGATTTTATCGCAGAAAAGTCATCAGGTAAGTCAATAATAAAAGAATCACTTACTGGGCGATGATTAAGTACAATTTCTTTGGTTTTCTTAAACAGACATCGAACTTTTCCTGCTTCCCGAATCACCTCGCGCATGGGCGAATTTAATGATATTAAACGTTCTTGCTCATAGCCATTATTAATTGCATGACTATATTTCATGGTGTCAAGCCGGCCATTTTTTAAAAAGACAATCGTTCCCTGATAATCTAGCATTTTCATTGCCTGGCTCATATTTTGCAGCCATTGCAGAGCTTTATCTTCAGGTTGATCAGCTAGCGAAACTGTTGTAGATAGGCAAAAAACCAGTAATACTCGAAATAGCATATTAACTATTCCTGACCATAACTTGCTACCTGAGCAAAAGGATAAGCATTTAACGAGCCATGGGTGTATAAATCATCATTATGTGCCTGCAAATATGCTTTAAAGCGTTCATGCTGCGAATCCTGCCTTTTCTTTACCATCTGAACAGGCGGAACCTCTATAGCTTCTTCCAATGAAGCAACTGTTTGCAGAGACTGCTCATTTGGTTGCATTACACTTTTCTGAGACATTATCACAGCAATGCAGGCAATAGATGCAGCGACGGCAAGAGAAGTTTTTTGCCAAAACTGTTTCTGTTTTTCTCTCTCTTTCTGAACTGGCAGCAAATAATTCGGCTCCCGTTCAAGCTGTAAATTAATGTTATCTAAAAAACCCACATTAGCCATAACGGCATGATCCATTTTCATAACCTGCGTCATAACCTGGTACCGATTCATTTTATTTTTCAAATCAGGTTGCTTTTTAATTTTAACTAATAACTCATCCAGTTCTGCAACGGTTAATTCATCATCTAAAAACTGTGAAATTTTTTGATTTATTTCTGTATTCATTTATATCAGCCCCTAATTGAGCAATGGAGATAATTTTTCATCAATAGCTTCCCGCGCCCTAAAAATACGAGAACGTACAGTACCCACTGGACATTCCATTGCTTCAGCTATTTCTTCATAGCTCAAGCCTTCAAATTCTCTTAACATAATCGCCGTTTTCATTTCTTCCGGCAGCTTATCAATTGCATCCTTAACAACCTCGACAATCTCATCATTCATTAACAAATGTTCAGGTGTATCCAGTCCCTTCAGTTCAGGTGCATTTCCTACCTGTTCTGCATCCTGAATATCAACCTGATAATCAGAATATCGCCTGCTTCGAGAAACCAGATAGTTTTTAGCCGTATTAATGGCTATCCTATACAGCCAGGTATAGAAAGCACTGTCACCACGAAAATTGGGTAAAGCCCGATATGCTTTAATAAAAGCTTCCTGAGCCACATCCTGCGCTTCGCTAGGGTCTTTCACATAGCGATTAACTAGCTGAATAATTCGATGCTGATACTTAATTACCAGCAAATCGAAGGCAGATTTATCACCTTGCTGCACTTTCAGCACTAATTCTTTATCCAGCTCCGCATTATTCCCTTTTTGTTCTTTCACGCTTTTTATCTGTTGTTTGTGTGGACAGGATTTAACTCTATTAGTTCTATTATCACAAAAAAAATTAACATCGTGTTAATATTCATTAAATATAGCAATCTTTTCACAATCTTATTTTTTAAATGTCTAATACAAATGCATGCGATGTCCTCATTATCGGAAGTGGTGGCGCTGGTTTAAGTTTAGCTCTAAGGCTCGCTGACAATGCAAAAATATTAGTTTTATCAAAAGTCGGACTTAACTCTGGCAGCACATCTCATGCTCAAGGAGGTATTTCTGCAGTATTTGATAAAAATGATTCAATTGAATCACATATTAAAGATACTCTGGCGGCCGGAGCAGGTTTATGCAATATAGATGCTGTACGGGTCACTGTTGAACAGGGAAAAAGAAATATAGAATGGTTAAAGGAACAGGGCGTTCAATTTACCGAGAAACAGTCAAAAAACGGGGAAACATCTTTCCATTTAAACAGAGAAGGCGGGCATTCCCATCGTCGTATTGTGCATACAGCAGATGCAACCGGAAAGGCCGTTTCAAAAACCCTTATTGAACGTACTCAAGCTCACCCCAACATCACTTTGTTAGAAAATCACAACGTGGTCGACTTAATTACCAATAAAAAGCAAGGAACCGAGCTCAGAATCCAAGGCGCCTATGTACTTGATACTGCAATAGACAAAGTTAAACCTATTGCAGCCAAAATAGTTATTTTAGCAACCGGCGGTGCAAGCAAAGTATACCTATACTCTACCAACCCTCAGATTTCTACCGGCGACGGCATTGCTTTGGCCTGGCGGGCAGGCTGCAGAGTCGGCAATATGGAGTTTATGCAATTCCACCCGACCTGCCTTTATCACCCTAAAGAACGCTCCTTTCTCATCAGTGAAGCCGTTCGGGGCGAAGGGGGGAAACTTATTCTTCCTGATGGCTCTACCTTTATGCAGGATTATGATGCCCAGCTTGAACTTGCTCCACGAGACATTGTTGCCCGAGCCATAGACAATGAAATGAAAAAACACGGAATTGACTGCGTCTATTTAGACATCAGCCACAAACCGTCAGACTTTATTATTGAGCATTTCCCCACTATCTATAGGCATTGTCTTTCTTTAGATATAGACATTACCAAAGAGCCTATTCCAGTAGTCCCAGCGGCCCACTACACTTGCGGGGGTGTGGTAACTGACCTAAATGCCCACACTGATATCCAAGGCCTATACGCAGTTGGCGAAGTTGCCTATACGGGTTTACATGGTGCTAACAGAATGGCAAGCAACTCCCTGCTTGAATGCCTAGTTTTTGCAGAAAGAGCCACGGCTGATATCCTTGATATACTTCCCCAAATGTCTCTTCCCCTGGCTTTGCCCGAGTGGGATGATTCACAGGTCAGCGATTCTGATGAAGAAATTGTGGTCTCTCATAACTGGGATGAGATACGTCATTTTATGTGGGATTATGTTGGTATCGTACGTACCGACAAACGCCTGAGCAGAGCCATGCGAAGAGTTGAGCTGCTAAAAGAGGAGATTGCTGAATACTACGGAACTTTTAAAGTTACCAGTGATTTATTGGAACTGCGCAATCTGGTGATTGTTGCCGAATTGATTATTCGCAGCGCCCAATCACGTAAAGAAAGCAGAGGTTTGCACTATACTCAGGATTATCCGGAAACTGACGATAGCAAACCGGCGAAAAATACTATTTTGACCCCAAAGCAATAAATGGTTTGTGAAATATTTACCACAGAAGTGTGAATATTTCACAGCTAAAAGCGATCAAAACAGACACAATGAACTCAACTTACCAAATCACCAGAGGTTGGGGTCATGCATACAATTAATGAAACAAATGACTTATTCGAACAGATAGACCAGGAACTTATAGACCAGGACTATTCTGAAATGCGATGTGTTCTTGATGACCTGGCGCCTAACTATACCGTTCAATCAAATGAGAATTTGCCCATTGACTGGTTTGGGTTTTCAGATTTAATTATATAACTGATAGCAATTAGCTCAAGGTACCAGTACAGCTAGATCCTTGTCCGGCAGTACAGCCATAGCAATGGTCTGCAACTGCGATAGGCAGACCTTCGGGCATATACTCTAATAATTGACTCAGGTGCGTGGCTTTTCCTGTTATGGGCAGCTCCAGCATTTGATTGAAATCACAGTCATAGACATAGCCCTGCCAATCAACGCTTAACAGACTTTTGCACATAACTTGATCAAGATTCTCTGCCTGATAGGACTGTTTCAACAAATTCATATAATCTTCAAATTGACCTTTGGCTAGCAATACAGCGCCGAATCGCTGAATAGGCATATTGGTAATGGTAAACAGCTGATTAAAATGCAGATCAAAATGTTCATCTAAAAACTGTCGATAAGACGCTTCCAGCTGTATTTGAGGCGCAGGCAGAGACATGCCTTGAGGATTAAAAACTAAATTTAAAGTCAGGCCGCCTTCCTTATCGCCATAGCCCAAATCATTAAGCATTTTTAAGGATTTAATTGAGGCAGTAAAAACGCCTTTTCCACGCTGTGCATCAACATTATCTTCCATGTAGCAAGGCAATGAAGCTATCACTTCAACTTGCTGTTCAGCTAAAAATTCAGCAATATCCTCATAGCCCGGCTCTACTAAAATGGTTGGATTACAGCGATCCATTACATGCAGCCCCTGCCTTCTAGCCTGCTTTACCAGCCAGCGAAAATTCGGGTTCATTTCAGGAGACCCGCCGGTTAAATCCAGGTTTTCAATTTTATGCTTTTCCGCAAACAGCAGTGCTGTTTCCATAGTTTTACGGCTCATCAACTCGGTTCGATTGGGTCCTGCATTGACATGGCAATGGGTACAGCTCAAATTGCACAAATATCCCAGATTCATTTGCAGGGTATTCAAAAGACCATGGCTAATTTTAGGAAAATCGCTGTCGAGCAGCAAAGGTTTAGCATCACGCATTTTTCATCCTTTTAACCATAAGGGTAATGTATCTAAAAACTGCAGAAGATCACGCTGGGCCATAAGCGGTTCAGATAAATCCAACAAGGCTTTCCGCAATGGAATCAGATCTTGCACTTCATCAATATCACGTAAACAGGATAATATTTTAATATTACCCAATGGCTTAATTTTATTGAAGAATTGAGTACCTGTTTTAGCTTTGCTGTAGATAACATCAGTCCAAATGTTTTGCGGTATTTTGCAATTACCGCCAATTAACCAGAAACCGCCATCAAAACTAGGAGCAAATGCCAACCGCACAGGTTCAGTATCTGCCAGCCATGTCGATGCATTCAACAACTCAGAAGAATTCATTTGCGGAATATCTGCACCCACGAGTATCACAAATTCATGCTGGCTTAATAGCCTTTGATAAATACTGGCCATTCGTTCGCCAAGTCCACCTTCACCTTGCCATAGACAGGGCAAGTCTTCCCAATTGCTATGATTTATTGCTGACTGTTCTGCAACTGCATAATAACAATGCACATCAGCCAATTTGCTAAGCTTTTGAACTACCGAAGATACAGCGCGGGCCGAAGTCAGATGGAATTCTTCCGCTTTTTGCTGTCCCAAAGTAGCTGCTAGCCGTGTTTTTACAGGAGAAAGCCCTGGCGTTTTAACAAAAATTGCAATTGCTCCGCTCATACCTTAATTAACAGCAAGCTATGCCAGACTCAAGCGATAAACTGGCATTAGGTGGTGCACAGTCAAACAGTCCAAAATGGGTAGATTTATCTCCTAAAAGCTCAAAATGCTGGGCAAAACGCCCAGAAGCCAGCATATCAAAGGTATTGCCGCACACTCGCAAAGGCTTAGCAGTTTCAAAATGATGATGGTCATCTAAATCAAAAGCATGCGGCTGATCAGAAATTGTACCCTTATAAATGGCAAGCTGGCCAAAATCTTCACAGCGGTCTTCTAACGGAATTTTGAATGCCCTGATAGTAATCGACTGAAACTCAACCATACCGATTTTAGCTTCTACTTCCGGGTCTTCCAGAGCTATGGGGCTATGTTTAATCATCCGCACATCAGGACAGCCCAACGCCTGCATTATGCGCCGAAAATCCTCCCAATACAAAGCACCGCCCAAACATTCTCCCAATAGCAGAGGCTCCGTTTTAAGTGTTTTCGGTATGCGCCTATCGGCATAAACATCTGAAAAATAAATTTCTCCGCCTGGCTTTAGCACACGCAATATTTCTGACAAAACCTGTTTTTTATCAGGAGACAGATTAATTACACAGTTTGAAACCACAATATCAATGGAATTATCAGCAATCCCTGCTGTCGCCAAATCTTCAATATAGCCTTGTTTAAATTCAACATTAGATTGCTCATAACCATATCGCTCAGCATGCCAGTCACGATATTTATTGGCGATAGCCAGCTGTTCTTCAGTCATATCGATGCCAATAACTTTCCCCGACTCACCCACTAAACGGGATAGCAAAAAGCAGTCACGGCCCGTTCCACAGCCTAAATCCAACACTGTACAGCCCTCCAAAGCAGGTGGCAAAGGTGTACCGCAGCCGTAATAGCGGGCAATCACTTCGGGATGCAAATCAGCAAGTAGCGGGCGCAAATACAGAGGCATTGCATCTAGCGTGCAGCAAGCGCTAGTTTTCAAATCCTCGCTGGACTTTAGCACCTGCCCATAATAGTTTTGTACCGATTCATTTATCGCCGTGTTACTCATTATTCCCCCGCAAATATATTTATAGTCCCTACACAGAACATCATTACCATTATGTTAAGGTGCGAGGATTTAGTCACGATTTCTCTCGATCCTATCTCATTCGTGACTGCCCCCCCTCCTGCCAAACTAGTGTCGCATTAGCTACGACGCCAGGCATGATAGTGCCCCAGCCATTTTAACACGCCCTTCGGGGTATGTTTCTTCTTCCAGACACCGGCAACATACTTATTAGCTTCTGCCATAGTAGGGTAGATATGGATAGTCCCCAATATCTTATTTAATCCCAAACCATGTTTCATCGCCAAAACAAACTCAGCAAGCAAATCTCCTGCATGCTCCCCGACAATGGTCACGCCTAAAATTTTATCTTTACCCGGCCGGGTCAATACCTTTACAAATCCATGTGCTTCACTGTCTGAAATTGCCCGATCAAGGTCATCAATGTCATAACGCACAACCTCATAGGCAATACCCTGCTCCTTGGCATCCTGTTCATTTAGTCCTACTCTGGCCACTTCAGGGTCTGTAAAAGTCGACCATGGAATAACCGAATAGTCGGTACGAAACCTTTTAAACTGACCAAATAAAGCATTTACAGTCGCATACCATGCCTGATGCGCCGCTGTATGAGTAAACTGATAAGGCCCTGCCACATCGCCACAGGCATATATATTTGGATAATTGGTTTCCTGAAAGGCGTTGGTTTCAATGGTTTTTCTCGGTGACAGTGCAATGCCCAGCTCATCGACACCATAACCGCTTACATTGGCAGTCCGGCCAATAGCCACCAGCACCTGATCAAATGGAATTTTGATTGACTGCCCTTCATGTTCAGCAACCATTATTTTTTCACCCTTTTCAATGATAAATTCTTTAGCTGTATGTCCTACCCTTACATCTATGTTTTCCAGCTTAAACTTTGCCATCACAGCTTCCGACACCTCAGAATCTTCACGCATCATAATCCGTGGAAGCATTTCTATCTGTATTACCTGACTGCCTAAACGGGCAAAACTTTGCGCCAACTCGCAGCCGATAGGGCCGCCGCCAAGAACCAACAAGCGTCTTGGAAGCTCTTTAAGGTTCCAGATATTATCCGAAGTCAATGGCTCAACTTGATCAAGACCCGGAATTGGCGGTACAAAGGGTCGTGCACCGGCTGCAATTACAATTGAACGTGTAGTTAGAGTTTTAACACCATCCGCTGTCTTTACCTGCACTTCCCAAGGGGAAGTGATTTTAGCTTCGCCTTCGACAATGTCAACACCCAATTCAGTGTAACGTGCAATCGAATCATGCGGTTCTATGGTTTTAATAACCTTATGCACCCGTTCCATAACATCAGAAAAATCAAACTCTACTTTAGCCATCTTGATGCCAAATTCTTTACAGCGTTTTATCTGAGACAAATACCTAGCTGACCGAATCAAAGCTTTTGATGGCACACATCCTGTATTTAGACAGTCTCCTCCCATTTTATGCTTTTCAATCAAGGTTACCTTCGCCTTAACTGCTGAGGCTATATAAGAAGTAACCAGCCCGCCAGAACCGCCGCCAATAACAATTAAGTTATTGTCAAATTTATCAGGTTTATTCCAAGGCTTATACACTTTCCTCTCCTGTATAGAATCAATGATTTTTTTGGCTATCAGCGGAAACACTCCCAATAAAGCGAATGAACCCAGCAAAGCAGGAGAAAAAATACCCGCAAGCGAATCCAGCTTTGCCAGCTGCGTCCCTGCATTTACATACACCACTGTGCCAGCAAGCATCCCTAGCTGGCTAATCCAATAAAAAGTCCATATTTTAAGTTTAGTCAATCCCATAATTAGATTGATCATAAAGAATGGGAATACAGGAACCAGGCGTAAAGTAAATAGGTAAAATGCACCGTCCCTGTCAATGCCTTCATTAACTGATTTTAAACGTGCTCCAAAACGTGCATTCACCGCATCACGGAACAAAAACCGAGCAGCAAGAAAAGCTAATGTGGCACCTATGGTAGATGCAAAAGAGACAATGACGGTACCCCAAACTACGCCAAAAACACCGCCGCCAGCCAATGTCAATATAGTCGCTCCGGGCAAAGATAAAGCCGTAACAGCTATATATATTGCTGTATAAATAGCAATCGTTAAGACAGGGTATTCACTGCGATATGCTTCAATTTTCGTCTGCTGCTGCTTTAAAAAGTCTAAGGATAAATATTGATTCAAATCAAAGATAAAAAAACTGGCTATCAATACTATAATTAATAACAATAATAAAACTTTTGACACTTTCATAAAACTTTCTCTGTGTGTTAGATAATATCCATGTCCAGCATCACGGCCATATAAGTTAAGTATTTGGTAAAAATGGCTTTCAGCTGCGACCATAACCAGATCAAGAGAAATCGCGGCTAAAGCTCCACCAAAGAATTTAACTTAATGGCAGTGATGCTAAGCATAGAAACAATGAATGCCAGTTAGTCGAATGATAAAGCAATTACTTACAAACTAAAAAAACACCTACTCTCCATGACCCCTTCAATGAAAGAAAATGCCAGTGCGTTAGTTCTGTGCATAAAATTGGTTGATAGCCTTATTATTGTTGCCAGCGGCATGATCTGTTTTTTTGCTTTAGAACCTATCAAGCACTTCCCTGCTTATGACAGCTACATGCCAGAAAACTATTTAACCCTTATTGTATTGGGCTTTATTTTTAGTGCCTGGTGGTTTCCAAAATTTAATGTCTACCAAAGCTGGAGGGAAGCCAGCATTGCAGTAGAAATACGCGCATTATTATTCAGCTGGAGCTGCTCCCTTCTTGGCCTGTTAGCCTTTATATTCTTCACAAAGACTGCGACAGAGTTTTCTAGGCATTGGTTCATTTTATGGTACATAAGTACTTTTATAACTTTAGTAGCCATGCGCTTAACTTTACGTAGTGTCTTACATAAAATGCGCTCCAAGGGCTATAACTTACGCTATATCGTTCTAGTTGGCAGTGGCGATTTAAGCAAAGAAGTGACAAAAAAAATTCAGTCGGCTCCCTGGATGGGACTAAAAATAAGCGGCTATTTTTTTGACATTGCCATGAGAAATGAAATGCACCTGCCCTGTTTAGGAGAAATAAAAGATCTTATTCCCTATGTAAAAGAAAATAAAATAGATCAGGTCTGGATCACTCTGCCCCTTAAAGAAATAGAACAGATAGAAAACCTGTGCAGCCAGCTGCACTCTGTTTTGGTTGAAGTAAAGCTGGTTCCCAACATCGCCAGTTTGCGCCTACTTAACCACTCTACGGCAGATATTAACGGCATGACTATTCTTAATTTATCCCGTCCTTATATGAGCAGTGCCAACCGGCTGATAAAATGGCTGGAAGATAAAGTCTTGGCCAGTCTAATTTTGATTATTATCAGCCCGCTGCTATTGATAATCGCAACTGCCATTAAATTGACCTCCCCTGGCCCTATTTTCTATAAGCAGGAACGTGTTGGCAGCAATGGCAAAGTTTTTCAAATGCTAAAATTCAGATCAATGCCTGTCAATATCGATAAAGATAATATATGGGGCAACGCTAAAAGCAAGCAAAAAACTAAAATTGGACAATTCCTCCGTAAAACCAGCTTTGATGAATTACCTCAATTTATCAATGTATTAAAAGGCGATATGTCAATAGTAGGGCCACGCCCAGAACGCACTATTTTTGTCGATCAATTCAAGCATGAAATAGACAGCTATATGCAGAAGCATATCGTCCAGGCTGGCATTACCGGTTGGGCACAGGTAAATGGCTGGCGCGGGGATACCTGTTTAAGAACCCGGCTAGAGTATGATTTGTTCTATATAGAAAACTGGTCTCTGTGGTTTGACCTTAAAATCATTTGGATGACTTTATATAAAGGGTTTAATAATGGCCAATAATTACTTTAGTTAATACAGCAACAACACATCAAAGTAAACATTTTATTTTTAAAACAGGGAGGGCTTTAGTCGCAATTGAACCATTTTTAGCGGCAGCTAAAGCCCCTCCTATAGAAAGTTAAATGAAATATGCTCCGCTACTTAGGATGGCGAAGTTCCTGAAACGATAAAGTTAATAAAATCCGGAAAGACCTTTTGGAACAGATATTACTCCGGCCAATTCTAAACTCCTAATATACTCTATTGTCATATCCCAGTTTGATTGGTACATTGTGGAATAAGAACCCGTGCTTCCGGTACCATCGCCTGGGTCACCCTGTGTAATCAGCTTATGCCAAAATAGGTGAAGAGTGTCTTCATAAGCGACAATAATATCAATATTCTTTTTGATCTTTTCAAAAGTCTGAGCGTAATTAATATCCTCCATCCCTAGAGAACCCATATGGTGGGGATTATCTATTCCAAACTGGGTCACAGAAGTATTCCATTTTCTGAAATGCCTTTGAGCTTCGATTCCCGAAGCTTTTATAGTTGCTTCAGATAGACGGGAAGTTGACCCTTGCGGAGATGCAAAAAACTTTAAACCTTGAGTCGGTATCTTTAAAGAACGCAACCAGGTATCTTGTGCATAAATTTCATATTGTATCTCCGAAGCACTGGTTAAATCCCCCATTCTCAGGTGATTGACCGTATGATTGATTATATCCCAGCCTGCATCAGCCATGGCAGTGAGCATAGGCGCCGTCTGATTCCAGTCCGTAACCTCTTTTGGTCCTGATTCCCATACACGGTAAGGTGCCGCAACATAGCCTCGCCACCCATAGCTCTGAAATTTAGGCAGACAATGATTTAACAGGTCAGAACCATAATCGTCACAGCCAAGCACTATTTGGGGCGTCGTCTCAAAATCGGTCCAAAGCGAATCAAAATACCATGTCAATCCTATATCTTGATGTTCTGAATAGATTAGAATTTCATAAACCGGATTATTGACAATATCTCCATCAGATCCATCACCCCAATAATTCTTATCAATTCCCATAGGATGGCCAACTGAGTTTTCTACAAATTTTAGAAAATTCCACCCTTCTCTTATCTGATTGGAATTAAATCCAATGTCAATTGCATTAGAAAAATCTCCCCCCGGATCAGTTGTCAAAACAATATCCAGTACGCTGTCAGTTGTTTCTCCCGGCCCATAGCCTGGCTGAGCTTCACAGTACACCCATATGCCAAACCGCCCATTTAAAACAAGAGGAGTTTGACCCGGCAGGTCTGTATACCTGATATGTATGTCTTCATAGCTATCTGATATTGGTCCCCAGCGAAGCATTGTTCTTGCCCCGGTACGTGAGTGAACACCTTGGGTAACATTGTAGTCTCTTTCAAGAGCAGGATTGCTGCTCCACAGGGGACTCCACTTTGTACCTGAAAAATCAGCAATTCTTACCCCATTTTTTATAACGGCGGGCTGGCATTCTAAAGAATCTGCATTGGCTGTCTGAATAGCGCCCTGTGGGCTAACCAATAACGACCCTGCACCCAAGGCTCCAAATTTTAAAACTTCCCGTCTACTAACCATAAAATTACCCTCTAAACTTTCAAAAACGTCGCTAAAAAGCGACAAATTATCGCAGTTCTGAGTTAATTTGTCTACTCTCATCAAGAAATCAGCAGAATAGATTTAGTAAATCTACAAATTTAGCCAAGCTAAGGGAGAGAAACAGCTGAACATAAGTTCACCCCAAATGAGGTAAATACAAAAACTTTATCGTAAATATGATAAAAAAAATATTATGTTTTAGCCTGGCACTGATCTAGGGGAAATTAGCAGATTGGCATAATCTAAAGCTATCAACTGATTTTTTAGAATGATGGTTACTGATGGGCTTTGGGTTCCCAAGAAATGAATATGAAGTAGGATTTAGATAAGTAATTTTATTATTGTTCAGGACTTCAGCTTTCTAGCATCTGAAAAGCCAAATCTGCCATATTTTTAGAACCGCCTCCCACTCCCAGTTTTTCTTTAACAATCGCAAGTTGTTCCAGCATTTCTTCTCTATAGTAATTATCCTGTAAAATTCGGCTAATTTCTCCAACCAATTTTTTAACAGTAACATCATGCTGTATCAGCTCTTTTACAATGCCTTTACCCGCGATAATATTAGGCAACCCGATAAATTTTGTATTGACCAAATATTTAGCAAAAAAATAGGTGATCGCTGATAAGCGGTAGGCAATCACCATCGGTATTTGCAATAGAGCAATTTCTAGCGAAGCCGTTCCGGATGTTGTCATAATCGCATCACAGCATTGAATAGCATCGTATGGCTGATTTTTAATCACTGTTATACTTGCTGTCGATGCCTGCAGATAGCTTTGTAACAGCTCGTCAGTAATTGAATCAGCCTGAGGCAATACAAATTGAATATTTTTATGTATTTTCATTAGCTCTTCAGCACTCGCCAGCATAATTGGCAGCATCCGCTTAATTTCATTTACCCTGCTGCCAGGGAGTATCCCTACCACAGGATATTCTGCCTGCAAAGAAAACTCAGATAAATCTTCCATTTTGCTGCGTAGGGGGTGCACTTTGTCAACAGAGGGATGACCTACATAAGTAACAGGAACATTTTCAGCTTCATAATAGGCTGTTTCAAAGGGAAAAATAACAGCCATCATATCAATGGCTTTACCATAAGTAATCACTCGGCCCGGTCGCCAGGCCCAGACTTGAGGGCTTACATAAAATAAAACTTTAATTCCCTGCTGTTTAGCAAAGTACGCCAGTTTTAAATTAAACTCTTTGTAATCCACACAAACCAGTAAATCAGGCTTTTCAGATAACAGCAATTTTTTCATCAATTTTAAGGCGGCTCTAATTT
Source organism: Methylomonas sp. (assembly GCA_026988155.1). Taxonomy (GTDB): domain Bacteria; phylum Pseudomonadota; class Gammaproteobacteria; order Methylococcales; family Methylomonadaceae; genus QPIN01. Next base: position 54,454 of record JALSLW010000009.1, read on the forward strand.
CAGCATAATGCTTTAGCACCTCGACTAAACCAATAACAGCAATGCCTGAAGAGTCAAAACGAATATTAATACCCGCCTGTCGCATTTTTGCTCCGCCCATGCCTACCCCCTCAATACCAGGCATCAGCTTTTGCAGTTCTTTAAACATATTGGCTGCATGTTGGTCACCAGATGATTCTCCAGCACTGAATATTATTTTAGAAGTATGATTTTTATTCAAAAGAAATAAATTCCTTTAAGGGTTGAAACAACCTGATAAGTGAGACTCAGTTCACATAATTATGATAAGAACGTGATATAGTTCATTTTTATAAAAAAACAAGTGAGCTAATTCACATATTATTCATGTTTTTTTAAGTAGAATATAAGATAAAAATAATATACATACAAACTCATGAAACTGTCATCTGATAAAATAATCTCGCTAAGCCAATGGTTAGATCAAATAAAAACTGCCAAGATTAATCAACAGCACTCACTGAATAGCTCATATCAGCTAGAACAAGAGACTGCTGATAGCATTGATGATGACATTGTTCTTTCCGGCATGCTTATCTGGTGAAAAAACGGTCTATACAGATACGCCTAATCCGACAAACCTTGGGCTAATAATCAACAGTCCCCTTCCTTAGGCTGCTAACACTCCACGGATAACCATAACAATTTCTTTAACCGTCTCATCAGTTAAAGCAGGGCAAATAGGCAAAGAAAAACAGTTCGCCGCCACCGACTCTGTTATAGGCAAAGACAACCCTGCACACGCCTCCTTAAAAACATTCTGCTGGTGCAGCGGAACCGGATAATAAACAGCACAGCCAATCTGTCTGTCCTGCAATACCTGCATCACTTCATCACGCCGGTCAGACAATAATGTGTATTGATGATAGACATGCTCTCCTACTCCATCTTCAAAAGGTGTAGTTAATGACAAGTCAGCCATTAATTCTGAGTACAAATGTGCCGCATGCCGACGTGCCCGGTTATATTGATCAATACGTTTTAATTTAGCACGTAAAACCACTGCCTGCATATCATCCAATCGGCTATTGTAGCCAATCACATCATGATAATAGCGTACATCAGAACCATGATTACGCAGCATTTTAAGCATTTTTGCCGTTTCATCAGAATTGGTTACGACTAAACCGCCATCACCAAATGCACCTAAGTTTTTACTGGGAAAAAAACTGTAGCCAGATGCATGCCCTATAGCCCCCGTCTGCTGCCCATCAACTCTTGCACCAAATGACTGGGCACAGTCTTCAATCAATTTTAGATTATGCTTATCGCACAACGCCTTAATTTTGATTATATCTACAGGCTGGCCAAATAAATGTACTGGCATGACAGCTTTAGTTTTGGGTGTAATGGCTTTCTCAATATTTTCTGCAGTAATATTGAATGTTTTATCATCAATATCAACAAAAACGGGGGTTGCCCCCACATATTTAATGGCTTCAGCTGTTGCAATAAAAGTAAATGCGCTGGTAATGACTTCATCGCCGTCAGCAATGCCTTCTGCCCGTAAAGCCAGATGCAAGGCATCCGTGCCAGAGGCACAGCCTATAGCATGATTTACACCTAGATACTGCGCAGCCTCCTTTTCAAACGCCTGTACATTTGGCCCCATGATAAAAGAGCAATTCTCTATTGTTTCTGCAAGCCCCCGCTCAATCTCATCTTTAATCTCAACATATTGAGCTTTTAAATCAACCATTGGTATCATGCTTTCTCCTCCATTAAGCCTGCACCCAGCAAACTCGGATCAATTAAGTTCTTATCTAACAAATCTGTAATCTGGATAGCAGTTTGCAAAGCACGTCGGCCCGCTTCACCTGAAACCAGTGGGTTTTTCCCTGTTTTTATGCAGTCTGCAAAGTGCCTGATCTCTTCCAGCAAAGCATCACCTCCATCAAAGGTGGATTCTTCACTGACTATTTCAGGCACACCGGGGAACATCTCTTTATCCCCAGTTTTATATTTGGTCAATACTTTATTCTGAAAATCAACGGAAATATAGGAACAAGGTCTAAACATTCTCATTTTCCGCTCCATCTTCATACTGATTCGGCTAGCAGTTACATTGGCGACACAGCCATTTTTAAAAGTAAGCCTTGCATTTACAATATCATCTCCCTGCGTCAATACGGCAGTTCCGCTGGCATCAATACGTTCTATATCAGAATCGATCAGTGCTAAAATAATATCAATATCATGAATCATTAAGTCCAGAACTACACTGACATCATTGGCCCGGGGATTAAATGGAGCAAGGCGGTGTGCTTCTATAAATAAGGGTTTTGCTTCCCTTTCCAAGCCCATCACAGCCGGATTAAACCGTTCCAAATGCCCTACCTGCAAAATGACATTTTTTTCTTTGGCAATCGCAATGAGCTCATCAGCTTCTTCAACAGTTACAGTAATGGGTTTTTCAACTAAAACGTGTATCCCTGCATTTAAAAAATCACAGGAAACTTTATGATGCAGACTGGTTGGAACAACAATACTGACGGCATCCACTTTACCTAACAAAGAACTGTATTCGGTTAGCGCTTCTGCACCGTGCTTATCAGCAACCTCTTTAGCTGCCTGCTCATTAATATCAACAACAGCAACTAATTCACAGCCTTCTAAAGAAGCATACTTTTCAGCATGAAATTTGCCTAAATAGCCAGTACCAATAACCGCACATTTCAGTTTACTCATAGTTCATTTATACTCAATTCAAAGATGATTTTTTCAATTTGGGCTATACAGCTATATCACCGGCGACTAGACGGGCATGTTCCTGCATTATTCTAACTCAACTTAACCCAACGCAGCCGATTGGCATTGGTTACCACAGTAAGCGATGACATGGCCATTGCAGCTCCCGCAATCATTGGGCTCAGCAAAACCCCAAACAGCGGGTAAAGCAGACCTGCCGCAACAGGAATACCGATTGTATTGTAAAAGAATGCGCCCAATAGATTCTGTTTGATATTACTAACAGTTGCTTTGGATAAAGCCATAGCTTCCGGTACTTTTAACAAAGAGCCTTGCAGTATTACAATGTCTGCACTCTCAATCGCTACATCTGTACCCGTACCAATTGCAAACCCAACGTTGGCCTGAGCCAAGGCAGGCGCATCATTAATCCCGTCACCCACCATCCCGACCGTTTCTCCAGCAAGCTGCAACTGTTTAACAACAGCAGCTTTATCATCTGGCAATACTTGCGCTTTAACATCTGTTATCCCAGCCTGCATGGCAATCGCTTTAGCAGTAATTTCATTATCTCCTGTCACCATAATAACGCGGACACCCTGGTCTTTTAATTTCTGTATGGCTTTGGCAGAATCCTTCTTAATCGGATCAGAGACCGCAATGATACCGGCTATTTTTTTATTAACAGCCAACATCATTGCCGTTTGACCTAAGGCAGATAATTGCTCAATTTTTTCTATATATTGAGTATATTCAACACCTTTTTCTGCCATTAAGGCTTCATTGCCAAAAAGTACTTGCTGGTCTGAAATAACGGCCGCAATTCCATGTCCGGCAATGGCTTCAAAAGCTGCAGTTTTTTCCAGTTTGATTTGCTTTTCTTCGGCGGCCGCTAAAATGGCTGCAGCCAATGGATGTTCAGAACCTGATTCTATGCTAGCCGCTAAACGCAATACAGATTCTTCCTCATACTCTCCCATTGCTTCAATAGTTGATACAGTTGGCTTGCCTTCTGTTACAGTGCCTGTTTTATCCAAAATAAGGCTGGTAATTTTTCCTGCACTTTGCAGAGCATCCCCATTGCGAATTAAAACGCCCATTTGCGCAGCTCTCCCCACCGACACCATAACAGATATAGGTGTTGCCAAACCTAAAGCGCAAGGACATGCAATCACTAGCACTGTCATCGAAGTAACAAAGGCATAGCCCATGGAAGGCTCAGGTCCAAATAGATACCATACACAAAAAGTAAACAGCGCAATGCAGACAACCACAGGCACAAAAATACTGGATATTTTATCCGCCAGCTTGGCAATTGCCGGTTTGCTGCCTTGGGCATTACGCACACTTTTAATAATTTGGGCCAGTGCAGTATCTCGGCCGATACGGGTTGCTTTAAATAAGAAGCTGCCTTTTAGGTTCATGGTACCAGCTACCACTTCCGAACCTTCTACTTTTTCTATCGGAATCGGCTCACCCGTCAGCATGGATTCATCAACTGAGGAATGGCCTTCGATCAAGACACCATCAACCGGAATTTTTTCACCGGGTCTGACTCTTACCGTTTCCTCCAGTCCCACCTCTTCAATGGCAATATCCTGCTCTACTCCATCACGAACCACTCTGGCTGTCCGTGGCTGCAGACCAATAAGCTCTCTAATTGCCGAAGACGTTCTGCCCCGGGCTTTAGTCTCCAATGCAGAACCAAAATTAATAAAGGCAAGAATCATAACCGAGGCCTCAAAATATGCGTGTGGCGCAAATTTTGTTAAATGGCTTGAATAGTCAATGATGACACAGGAATATATCCAGGCAGACCCTGTTCCCAATGCAATTAAAGTATCCATGTTTGCCTGGCCATGCATCAGCAGCTTTACTGCACTTGAATAAAAATGCCCGCCGGAATACCTTAATATCCCCAGAGTGATTAATGCAACGATAGGCCAAAACCAGCTGCCGGCAGGTGAACTTATTTCAGGCAGCCACCCTAAATGGGCAAAAACCATTAAAGGAATGCCAAAAATAGCTGCCACCTTGGCTTTTTGCATTAATTTCTCATAACGCAGCAATTCCATTTCTTCCTGTTCACTAGGGTCTTCAAGACCTTCCATAACAGCGGCATCATATCCCGCTTCCTGTACCGACTTTTTTAGCAGCTCAGGATCTGCATTGCCTTTTACCAATGCAGTATGGTCAGCAAAGTTAACACTGACAAAATCAACACCATCAACTGACGCCAATGCTGTCTCAACACCTTCCACACAGCCGGCACAGCTCATACCTAATATGGATAGTCTTAAGCCCTCATCAGCTGGACTTTCTTGTTTTGCTTCACTCATGGATTACCCCCGGGGAAAATTTCAGCCTGATCTTACTTAGGCAATTGGAAAGAAATAACCTACCTATTCTAAAAAAACTTTTGTTAGCCTTGGGTCTTGTTTCATAGGATACATGGCTGGCTATAAAACCAAAGCAACAAGACCGAAGACAGATAAAAAAAGTACACTGGCAGATGGCTATTTGCTTCCAGCCATCTTATTCAACTTTAAAACCAGCTTCTGTAATTGCTGCTGAAATAGCCTCTACATTGGTTTTATCTGAATCAAATTCGACATCTACTTTATTTTCTTTATTCATCGCTTCAACTGAAATAACGCCTTCCATCGCATTCAATTTCTTCTTAACAGTAGTTTCGCAACCGCCGCATTTCATTCCTGTTACTTCTAATGATACTGATTCTGACATTTCTCTCTCCCATTCAATTTAAAAAAAATAAAACTAGCTTTTGGTGCATAATGGTTTGATTATACACTTATTGCTTTAGACAAAATAACCAAATAAATCCTATGAAAATAAAATTCGCTTTTTTTCTACTCATCTCATTTTTCTCAACACTTATTTCTGCCGAGGAGCTCGTCAATTTATCAGCAGAACAGCTTATTTCGCAGCAAAAAGATCATAATGCTTTAGTCATAGATATCCGTACGGAAAAAGAATGGATGGCCACAGGAACTATTCCAAATAGCTATAAACTGCAATTCTTTTCAGCAGATGGAAAATATGACGCTGAGAAATGGCTATCTGAATTGAATCGGTTAAAAAGCTCAGCAGACCAGCCCATCATCCTTGTTTGCAGATCAGGCGGCAGAAGTGGTAAGGTTGGATCCATGTTAACTAAGCAGTTAGGCATGAAAAATATTCACCATCTAGCCGGCGGCATGCAATTATGGATTAAGGGCGGGAATAAAGTAAACACAGAATGTCCAACGCAATTTGCCTGCAAATAACACTCATGTCTTTAAACACCATTACCAATCAGACTATTGCCCTTGCAGGCTTATCACAGGCCTGCCTACTGGTTCAGCAGCTGGCAACCGCTGGAAAGGCAGACAGTGTCGCCATAGAAACATCTATTAACAGCATTTTAAAGATTGACTCTGATAGCGTACTTGATATCTATGGCAAGCTTTCTGACCTTAAGCCTGGACTGGAACAGCTAGAAAAACAGCTAATAAGCAAGACCATTGCAGATCCTGAACAGGCACGCTACGCAGCTTCTCTGGTTTTTCTGGAAAAGCAATTGTCTAATCGTCCAGAAATGCTGACAAAAATAAGTACAGGCATTTCTATAGCGCAGGCCCAGTCAGAAAATTTTGGCATACTGCATGAGAATGTTTTAGCCAATCTAGGTGACCTTTACCATAGTACGATCAGTACACTGCAGCCTCGGATTATGGTCAATGGAGAGCAGGAATATCTAGCTCAGCCTAATACCGTCAATAAAATCAGAGCATTATTGCTGGCTGGCATTCGCGCCACAATGTTATGGCGACAATGTGGCGGCGCACGCTGGAAATTTTTATTTTTTCGCAAAAAGCTTCAGAATGAAATAAAATTTCTGCTGACCCAAATTGGTTAAAGGCCTGAACGGATAACAAGGGAATACAGGCTAAAGCAACTCTCCACAGAACAATAGCACCTTTAATGATATGACAGCATTATTAATAGAAGCCAAAAACCTTAGCCGTTATTATGATAATCATTGCGCAGTAGATGATGTTAGCTTTTCTCTAGCTAAAGGGGAAGTGCTCGGCTTTCTGGGGCCAAATGGAGCTGGCAAAACGACTACAATGCAAATGCTCTGCGGTAATCTTGCACCCAGTACAGGAGAAATCCATATCAATGGCTTTGACCTGCTAGACCAGCCTAAACAGGCAAAAAAATGTCTAGGATATTTACCAGATACGCCGCCATTATATAAAGAACTGACAGTTGATGAGTTTTTAGAATACTGCGGCCGACTGCATGGACTTGGTTTTAGAGAGATAAGCCAGGCCATAAATCTGGCAAAATCACGTTGCGGACTTGATGAAATCGCCACACGGCTAATCACTAATCTATCCAAAGGCTTTCAACAGCGCGTTGGCATTGCACAGGCCATTTTGCATAATCCTGAAATCATTATTCTTGATGAACCCACCGTTGGACTTGACCCTATTCAGATTAAAGAAATACGGTCCTTAATCAAAGAACTGGGCAATGAGCATGGCATTATTCTATCTACCCATATTTTATCAGAAGTGCAGGAATCCTGTTCTCATGTACAAATTATTAACCAAGGCAAATTGATTTTAAAAGAAACCATTAGCGGCTTAAATCAGCGCATGAACACGAACACTATTAAAGTTGTTACCCGGTCATCCATTAATTTGAACTATTTTTCAGAAATCAGCAGTATCAGCAGTATCGAAAACCCTACAGACACTCATTATTTTATCCATCACGACAGCAATAGCAACCCAACAGAACTTATTGTCGAAATCATCGTTAATGCAGGGTGGGGGTTAATGGAACTATCACCCATCCAACAATCTATAGAAGACATATTTATTAGCCTGACGACTAAAAATGCGGAGCAATCGAAATGATATTTGCCATCGCCTCCAGAGAACTGAAAACACTGTTTATCTCTCCTTTAGCCTGGTCAATTTTAGCTGTTTTACAATTAATTCTTGCCTATCTTTTTTTAACCCAGATTGAAACATTCACCTCCATTCAGGCACAGCTAGCCAATATTGACAATGCACCTGGCCTTACAGATATTATCGTATTGCCACTATTTGGCAATGCCTCGATTATGTTATTGCTGATCACTCCCATTCTTACCATGCGGCTAGTCAGTGAAGAAAGACGCAATAAAACCTTATCACTTTTGCTCTCTGCCCCACTATCTAGCACCGAAATTATTATGGGCAAATTTTTTGGCATTTTAGGCATGCTAACAATTATTGTGCTGCTTATCAGCTTAATGCCTTTATCTTTACTGATTGGAGGCGAACTTGATTTAGGCAAGTTCGCCTGCAATATTCTGGCTCTGTCCTTATTGGTATCAGCCTTTGCCTCCATTGGTCTTTACATGTCATGCATTGCCAGCCACCCAACCATTGCAGCCATCAGCAGCTTTGGCTTATTGCTTCTTTTATGGGTACTGGACTGGACAGCAGGACTGGAAAACCAGCAAGATAGCCTTTTTAACTATTTATCAATACTCAAACATTTTCAAAACATCCAAAGTGGCTTGCTAAACTCGGTGGACATCAGTTACTTCCTGCTATTTACCGCGACTTTTCTGATTTTAAGTATTCGCAGACTTGATAACGATAGGTTGCAAAAATGAACATAAACCAGCATATTCATCAGCGTATCCGCATTAAAAACTGGCTGCTTACCCTAATCATTCTTACAGCTTTAGTATCTCTGGCCTGGCTTAGCCGCTTATATACTGCAGAAGTAGATTTAACGGCTAACAGCAGTAATACACTGACGAAAGCTTCTCAAGAAATACTGGCCTCCCTACCTGAGCCCATCAGCATTACAGCCTATATTAAAGAAAAAAAATTGCAAAGGCAGATTGCTCAATTACTTAATAAATACAGCCGTTTTAAAAATGATATTGCCGTCAGTTTTGTTGACCCGACCACGGTTCCAGAGAAAACCCGTGAACTTAATATAGGACCGCAAGGTGCAATTATTATTGAATACCTGGGACGCACAGAAAAACTAACCTACCTGGATGAACCCACCTTATCCAATGCCTTGCTGCAGCTGGCTCACACTAAGGAACGCTGGATTACCTTTTTAGCTGGCCATGGAGAACGCTCACCTGTAGGTCGAGCCAACTTTGACTTAGGACTATTTGGAAAAGAACTGGAACAGCATAAAATAAAAGTCCAAACCATTAATTTAGCAAAATTTTCGACTATTCCAGACAATTCATCCCTTTTAATACTGGCCTCTCCAGCCGTTGCCCTATTGCCAGGCGAACTGAATATTATTAAAGCCTACATTGGCAAAGGCGGCAACTTATTGCTAATGACTGATCCAGGCAATCAGCATTTAAATACCATAGAACAGCAGATAGGCATTGCTAAACTTCCCGGCACCATAGTCGATAAAAGTTCCAGTCTTTATGGTGTTGATGATCCGTCGTTTGTTTTAGTCAGTGAATATACACATCACCCTATCGCCACAAACTTTAATAGCATTACTGTTTTCCCTAAAAGTGCAGCTTTTACGATTGATGGAGAAAGCGAATTTAAAGCGGAAGCCCTGCTTGCCAGTGTACCGCAATCATGGACAGAAACAGGAGAAATAGCAGGTAATGTCCGCTTTGATGTAGACAGCGACGAACAGCAAGGTCCTTTAACTATTGCCTACGCGTTAACCCGAAATTTTACAGATAAAAACCAGCAGCGCATTGTTGCTATAGGTGATACTGATTTTTTATCCAATACATATCTAGGCAATGTTGGCAATTCTGAGCTGGGTTTCAGAATTATCAACTGGCTGACCCATGATGATCAGTTTATTGAAATTACCCCAAAAATATCGCCAGGAAAAACGCTGGAATTGAGTAAAATGTCTGTTGCCGTTATTGGCTTTGGCTTTCTGGCTTGTTCTGCCATTATTGCTTATGGCTATGGGTTTTATTATTTGGCGCAAACGGAAACGGCGTTAATAATCATCGAGGGTATCTACAAGAGATGCCCTACATATCAACAGCATTCAAGTAAATCAGTTGAAAGCTTGGTTTAACTGTAACTTGTTAAATAAACTGTTTAATCCAGTTTTTCACTATTCACCAGATGGGTGAGTGTATTACGCTTCACGGTTTTGTGAAAAATCCGTGCTCATACTGATTTATTTAGGTCAAAATGCCAGAACTCCCTGAAGTAGAAACCACCTGTAATGGCATTCGCCCTCATATTATAGGAAAAACTATAGCTGATATCATTATCAGACAAAGTCGATTACGCTGGCCTATTACTAAAAACCTATCGGAATTACTTATTGGACAAGTTATTGAGTCAGTTAACCGAAGAGCAAAATATTGCTTGCTGAAGACCGGTTCAGCTGAAACAGTCCTTATTCATTTAGGTATGTCTGGAAGCCTCAGAATTGTTAATACTGACAATTTTCCAGGCAAACACGACCATGTAGATTTTGTGTTTACCGATAAAACGGTCTTGCGCTTTAATGATACCCGAAGATTCGGTGCAATTTTAGCCACTTCTGAACCTATTCATCAGCACAAACTCATCTGTCGATTAGGTCCAGAACCGCTATCCGAACATTTTACTGGCACTCATCTTCATCATTTATCAAAAAACAGAAAAACCACAGTCAAATCATTCATTATGGATGGACATAACGTGGTTGGCGTTGGCAACATTTACGCCAGTGAATCTCTTTTTATGGCTGGCATTCTGCCTACAAGACAGGCTGGCAGAATATCGCTAAAGCGTTATCAAAAACTTGCCAAGTATATAAAACTTGTTTTACAGCAAGCTATAGACCAAGGCGGAACCACCTTAAAGGATTTTGTAAATGAACAGGGGGAGCCTGGATATTTTCAGCAGTCTTTAGCTGTTTATGGACGTGCCAATCAACAGTGCATTAAATGCTCAACGCCAATTCAACAGTTAAAAATTGCTCAAAGAGCCAGCTATTTTTGTCCTGTTTGCCAAAAATAGCTTTAGCGCACTGTTATTCGGACGTAAAGACAGATGACCTATCAAACCGTATTTTCCAGGCTAATTACCATCTATTTTTTAAGCTGTTATTTGATTTTGTTAGTGGACTGCATAAGTTTTATTTTCACAGAAAAACCTACGGTGCTCTATTTATAATCACTTTTATCAACTGACAGTGCCATTTTTCAAAATACAAAACAGCACCCAGTACAATGAAAGCAGTCTTCCTTAACGTTTAGCCAACTGGATGCAAATAACCCACCCACCTGTGTTCATTTTTGTCAATAACAGTTTTTTTCGATTAAACTTTCTTTCGAACCAACACGGCCAAACCGCTAGCCATCATCCAAAAAGCAGTAGGGACAGGAACTGTAGCCACTGTAATGTCTGTTAGATCAGCTGTTAGAAAATTGGCATCTGCATCCCCTAAATCATTTACTGAAAAGCTTAACTGACTGCTGTCAACTGTTAAAATATCAAATGTCAAAGTGGCTAATGCAAAGCTATCTGCTTGCTGACCATTTAGCTCATTGGCATCGTCCAAAGAAATTTCGTAAATATTAACAATGCCAGCACTCGTAGCAGAGGCACCTGCTTCATTCAGTCCTAAATCTAAAATATCCAGCTGATTTCCCAATACTGCGTCGCCAAAGCTAACTGTTGAAAAGGATAAATGGCTATTATCAAAAATAACATCTAAATCATAAGTTGATATAGAGGGACTGGCTCCAGAACCTAATCCTGATATAACAATATTTATATCAATTGAGTTTCCTGTTTGTACTGGATTATCAAATCCTAAAACGATATTTGCATTTGCCAGCTCGCTTGTAAGCAGCAGAACGGCAATGCTTAAAAAACTATATAGTCGATTTTTTTTCATAATAAATTCTAATTCTTTTGGGATAAAGTAGGGTAAAACTCCAATGTCATTAAGTTAAGAAGAGGTTTATAGAGCTAACTAAGCTAGGAGACAGGGCTTTAGTCCTGTATTTGTAGGGACTAAAACCCCTCCTCCGAATGTTTTATGCTTAATTTAACGACATTGGGTAAAATTCGCATTCTTTATATGGTCGCTCACTGCAATGCAGCATGGTAAATATATTAGTCTGCAAGATTTTATAGTGGCTGTGTCAGCACTTTTCTCTTTCTGGAAACAAAAAGCCCTGCTAAACCACTGGCAAACAGCCAAACAGCTGCCGGAACAGGCACTACAGTTGTTTGGAAATTAAAGTCCCCTACGATCGTCCCTGTTTTACCTCCCAAATGATCAAATCCATGTGCTAATGCAAGTTTACCCGATAGGGTAAATGCGCCTCCTGTTTGAGTAGTTGTCACATTATCTAAATTAAATACATCTGCTCTAAAAGAATGGTGATTAAAAATTGTCCAGCCTGAATGTCCAGCTACAGGATCAGCACTGTCAGCATCATATTCCAAACTTAAGTAGCCAGTAATTGCCCGATTCGTCTCTTCTTCTCCTGTCTCAGGATTAATTACAAAAGATTTATTTAAACGAAAACGCATAGCGCCGCCTAAACCAATTTCACCCGAAGCGGTTCCTTCCAGATCATTTGGGTCAAAATTAAAGTTGGTGGCTTTATTTAACCCCGTGGTGCTTGAACTATTAACGGTAAATTGACGCCCTATTCCGGATATTTTCCCAGTGCCAGGAATTATATGATCAGTTACCAACTGCAAAGGTGTTCGACTGACAGCCTGTACCGAATCAAAATACTCTTCAAGATAAAAAGAAGGCCTATCTGGCAGGTAATTATGAGTAAATGCTGATGCTAAAGCTGAGCCATCAATATTCAATGTCATTGCTCCTCCCGAGATAGATAGAGCAAATACTGGCGAGATCAAGGCCGAAGAAAATAATGCAATCAAAGAATATGAAGCCCGTGAAATATGATTTTTATAATTATTCATAGTATTAGATATTGTTAAGTTGAGTTTAGGAATAGTTATTTTTTGTCTGCCCACTTGTTGCAAATCAATTTAGTTTCAGATTAAACAGAGGAAATATAAACAGCTTATCTGTTATTTATAAGCCGTTTGAAATGTGAAACAGATCACAAAAAAACCATATATTTACTATATTTTTTTTAAAACACAATAAATACAAAACTATACATTACTGAAAAAAAATCATTACCAGCACCTATTGCTACTTTTCTTCTGTCCATTTTTATGGAAATAGAAAAATCTCTTCCCACCAAACAACACCTCTATCAATTCGGCAGGCATTGCACCATGTTCTTCGCCATTAAAAAACAATCAATTTAAATTTATTATTTTATTTTCAACAACTTAAACAATAATAAAAAAATAAATCATAAAATAACCGCTAAATATTTATACTTTTTGTGATCTAGTTCCGCTCTCATACGGCTTATTAATAAGGTTTTCTAAAAATCATGCGCCAATAAACCTGTTCGCACCAGATCATCAGCAGAATAACGAACTAAAGTGGGAAGTATTATTTTCCAGGTCGCATAAAGAAATTAGGAAAAAGGGGATTTCATCACTTAAGGAAAAGTGAGTATCAATGGATTGGACATGTACATTCTGCATGGCGGAATTGTATGGCATCAGACTTAAATTGCTTTAGGTCAATGATATATTTCAGAAGCTTGAAATAGAGAGTCAATGATGCTGCAAACAGTTATGGGCAATAAGAACGTTAGGTCTGCCTTTATGCCTGTATACATCTTTAACTATATCAAAAGAAAATAAACAATTATGAATCAGAATAGAATTAACTTAAAAAATGCTACCTGTGGTGCATTATTGCTACTAGGGTCAGCAAGTGCAAACGCTACAATGCAAACTGTTACAGGCGGAACATTTCAAATACATTATGACACCAGTATTGCTGGTGTAGCGGCTGGGTACTCAGGTTTCTTTAGTGACCAGGTTGTTAGCGGTGGCACTTATAATGGACTATCTTATTCCGAATTGCCAAATGGTACGGCGATTGTTAATGCGGCAAACAACGTTACCCTCTATTCAGACGCTATCGCCAGTATTAATAATGCTACCGTGGTCAACCCTGGTACAAGAGCGCGCATAGCGACTGATTTTCAATACGATGACACTGCCTTGACCTTAACCGACTTCGCCACAACGGCAACGGGGAAAATCGGTACAACTGGCGCTTCCATCTTGTCTACAAACACCGATACGGGTGATTTTTTTCTAGACTCTGCCAGCTTAGACGGTACCGCAAACACTTGGCAAACAGTCAATCAAATTGATTTTTTGGGTTTTGCCGCCTTTGATCTAACAGATTTAGTTTTGGGTTCTAATTCTGCAGGCGGTTTTACCATAACAGGAAAAACAAAATTAAATGCTAATCTTGCGCCGTTTTTTGGTATGTCTGCAGGCGATTATGTTGGTGATTTCACTTTAAATGCAACAGTTTCATCTGTTCCCGTTCCGGCTGCTGTTTGGCTATTTGGCTCGGCTCTTAGTGGCTTACTTGTCAGTTCTAGAAAAAAAGGCCTAACTAAAGTAAGTGCTTAACCTTACATAGCTATTAACAAACCACAGGTTATATGTTGGAAGCAAGGTTTTAGCCTCGCCAAAATTATGCGGGACTAAAGCCTTACTTCCTGGGTTTAAACAAAGCCGATTCACAATATAGTCTGTGGCATCTTCATAGCCAAGCAATCTTTATTCATTTATCTTGAATAAAGATTGCATCATGGTAGGCAAGCTATCGCAGACCTTTGCTTTTTATAAAACTTTCAGCAAGACAGGCTAGGCCATTAAATTCGGGCATCAAACTAAAACGTCAACATCCAATCCAAAACATGAGAAATACATAATGAAAAAGAACAGCTGCACCTCAATTTTATTAGCAGGTACCTCACTGCTAATCACCTCGCTATCAGCCAATGCCAATATTTTGAATGCCACTAGCGGCGGTACTTTTAGATTCAATTTTGACAGAGATGCTATTGCTCTTTATGGCACCTCAGATACTGATGAGCAAGGCAACCCTATTCCCACTTCAATTGAGCATCCTGGTTATTTTATTAGCAAATTTTCGAACACAGCCAACTCAGATTACCTTTCCAAAACATCAGGGTACTTCATCAACAATAGCGGGGATATGGAAATTTCTGCGGTCAATCTGATTCACGATATTACATCAATTGGTTCAAACCCAACAGGCCAGGCTACCGGCCGCTTTGTTAAAGGAACGACACCGAATTTTGCGATTGACTCTGACACCTTAGCAGGTACTGGCTCTATGGGGCTGACCGGAGTTCAGGCATTTACCTTGCCTTTCTATGGCGATACAGGCGGCACTCTCATTTATGGCGATTTCACACTTAAATACAGTGCTTTTTCTCGCGCAGCAGCCTGGGATGATGCTGGCGTGCCGGGAACCCCGAGTGGGTGGTATTTAAGAAATAACATTTCTTTTAGCGCAACGGCTTATGATCTTGCAAATCTCACTCTTAACTATGATGATGCTGAAAACTGGGAGCTAAAGGGAGATTTACTTATTGCTCCTGAAAATGCCACTTTTCTGCTTGGTGCTGCATCAGCTGACTGGGGAGACTTTTGTCTTGGCGTTGGTTCACATGCTGGATGTGGCGCTGTATCAGCTGTTCCTGTACCCGCAGCCGTTTGGCTATTTGGAACAGGACTGATGGGTTTACTCACAGTTAGTCGCCGTAAGTAAAAATTCAGGATATGTAAATGCTTTAAAACTGAGAATTTAATGGTTTTATAGTTTAATCCTAGAAAAATCAGTTGAGCACGGATTTTGTGGAAAATCTGGTCGTAATATTCTCACCCATCTGGTGAGAATAGAAAAACTTGCTTAAGCATATTATTTAACAAGTTACAGCTAAACTTAGCGATCAACTGATTTTTTTAGGTTAATGCGCATCCTCAAATAATTTGAGCGGCTTAAGTACGAGGCATTGCATTCACCACTCTCACCCCACAAACATACAGCCCCTTATCCAAGCCACTCCCGTTATCAATAAAACCACCCTTATCTACTAATCTGTTTTTTTAACCTTAAAGAGTCCTTCTTAATTATGAACAAGCCCATTCAAAAAAAATATCTTAGGCCTATACTCCATTGTGCTTTATTAGTTACTGCGATTGATGTACAGGCCGTTAACAAAATCATAGCGTCACAGTTTTCCTTTGGATCATATACCAGTTATCAAGTCAATATTGATGCTCAAGGACAAAATATACTTGGTGACCGAGGCAATGAAACAACAATTGCTGTTAATCCTACCAATCCAGATAATATCGTTATCGGCTGGCGCCAATTAAATTCACCTCCATCACCCGCATTGGTACAGGGCGGTTATGCTTTCAGTTTAGATGGGGGAAAAACCTGGAATTTTCCTGGCATTTTACCTTCTGAGTCAGGTCAAAGTCTAACAGATCCCGTTATTGCTGTAGATGCTCAGGGAATTTTTTATTACCAGTCTCTAGCGCATGGCGCTGGCGTTTTAAACGGAATTGCTACCTATGTTTTTAAATCTACAGACGGTGGCGAGACTTGGCATAATCCTGTCTACCAATTCTCTGGAGATAAAAACTGGATAGTCATTGATAGAACGGATGGAGCAAGCAAGGGAAATATATACAGTACTTGGCGTGCAGGTGAGAGCCTTGACCCCAACTATGTCTCTAAAGACTTTATTCGGTCAACCAATAAAGGACTAAGTTACGAAGAACCTGACGATAGAATGCCTATTTTATTTGGTTTTGGAAGATTAACCGTGGGACCTGAAGGAAATGTATATGTTTCAGGGAAAAGTGAGCAGTCATTGGATATTGAAACTTACTTAGGTACTTTTTATGATGGATATTATTTTATGAAGTCTGTTAATGCAAAGAATCCTAATGTATCACCTACTTTTTCTATAAAAAAAGTAGAAATGGGTGGCCACCCAGTTACCTTTGGCATCAACAATCCTAACAGGGGCGGTGCAATTGGAGATATTGCGATCAGTACAGATCACTCGAAAAGTCAATTACGTGGCAATATTTATATGATGGTTAACCTAGTGCCGCCTGGGTGGGAAACTGGCGATAGAATGGATGTTCATTTTGTAAGCAGCTCTGATAAAGGTGAAACCTGGTCATCACCCGTACGAGTCAATGACGACTCTGCTAGCAAAAACGCTTATCAGTGGTTTCCAATGATGGATGTAGCGTCAAACTCTCGTATTGATGCCGTTTGGTATGATACCCGCAATAGCACAGGAACAAAACCTTATCGTACGTCTCAGCTTTTTTATGCCTATTCCTGGGATGGAGGCGTTACCTGGAGTAAGAACCAGCCAGTAACACAGCCTTTTGATACCCACCTGCCCACTATAGTAATTCCAAGCACTGGACAAGAACTGCAAAAAGATAAAATGGGCGATTACACTCAGCTGGTTTCCACCGATTCAGGTGCTCATATTGCATATACAGCTACCTATAATGGCGAACAGGATGTCTACTATTTAAATGTCTTTCCCGACTGCAATGGCAATGCCCAGTCTGACGTTCTGGATATAAAGCAAAATAAAAGTAAAGACAGCAACACTAATCATATTCCTGATGAGTGTGAAACCCCTAAGGTTTTAGGCGATTTAGATGGCGATGGCGATGTAGACAGAAGTGACCTAAAACTGCTTATGGCTTCAAGGAACCTGCCTGCATCTGGACCAAACGACCCTAAAGATATAAATGGTGATGGAAAAATCACTGTACGAGATGCAAGAAAATTAAGTTTTTTGTGTACCAGACCGCGTTGTGCTGTAAATTAAAATATGGTTTCAGTACTTATTGTTTAGTTTATAAAGTGTAGGCTGGGGTGAAGCTTAAGCGCAACCCCAGCAAGTAATTGCTTTCCCCCTTTACCTTTTTGACAGTGACTCTCTGTGCGGGGGATGAACAAATTGACAGTTAATGGTAAGTCACTGCCTTGATTAGCAGTGACTTACTCAGGCTTATAATACTAAGAACATCTTAAGTTTGTACACAGCCCAATCAAAAGCCGTGCATCACGCACCGTAATTCTCCCATCGCCATTTAAATCCCGCTTATCACTAGAACCCGTTGCAGGCTGATTTCGCGCACTAAGCAACAGCCTAAGGTCAGCTCTGTCAACATCCCCATCATTATCAAGGTCTGCCGTTAATGCATGCACCTGATACGTTCTAAGCGCTGGATCAGCAAGAATTTCATTCTGCGAATATAAACATGGGCGCCACTGCTTATTGGAAAAAAGCTCTGTCTGGTCAGAAAAATAAGCTGATTCTGGATTCTCAGATTGAGAGAAGGTAAGCACAGCTTGACACTCGGGGCCTTCATTTGTAAGTTCCACCGCCATTAAAAATGATGTACCAAAATTTACAGCATAGCCATCATCTGTAAGGCCTGTAGTAAATTCTACTGATGCAGTGCGTGGAATACTGGGTAATAAAGTCGTTTTATTCCGGCTAAGAAAACTAGCAATATTCATAATGCCTTCACCGCTTTGACCACCATGAATGGGAATTTTAACCCCATTTTTTGGGGTATACTGTAAATCCCTAAGTACTGAATCAACAGCAACCCCATCACCTACTGCATCTAACTTTTGTACTGCTTTGGCAAGTGCAGTAAGGATTGAACTAGATGCCGAAGACAGTCTTCGCGGCGTTGTTACAGGGTTGTTTGCATCAAAAGGTTCTGCAAATAATGTACTTGCTCCCACTTGACCAACATTACCAAAACTACCCAGAAATTCTCGAAACAGCACTGCACCTTTACTGTCTAAATTGAATGTTTCATCCCAGGCAGAAAGAACTGCACAAGCAGATGACAGATCAACTGACTGAGAGCCGATCTGAATAGCCGGTGCTGCAGTGCATCTTTCAACTAATTCAGAGCGCAACAGTTCGGCAGTTAGCGACCGGTTTGAAACAGCCGCCTGCTTCACATCTGCTAAGGAAAATTTTCTGCCTGCACTCCCTTCTGTTAATGCAATAGCATTCATTCGGGTACGTAAGGACCGTGCTGTACGTTCTGCGCCATAGAGCGGATTAAACCCTTCAAGTAGACTATCAGGGTTACTCAGCCAATGATTATCATTTGCATTAAATACAAAATCTCTTCGGCGTAGCTGCGGCGCCTCCGTAAATGGAATGGTACCAGGCAGCTGCTGTGTGCCCGCTGTCTCAACCCACTCATCTCTGGAGGTACTGCCATCAAAACTATAAACTTTAAAATTCCAGGGAATTAAAACGGCAGGGTCAAAGAGCACCGCCTGCTGCCAGGCTGCATAGGTTTCATCAGAAACATGAGGGACAGGTGAACCATCTGCATACCACGCCTCGCCTTCAATTGAAGTGGCAATAGTATGTGAAAACGGCAGGCTTGCCCAGCGTTGATGAGCACGTACAAACTCTTCAATGCCATTTGCACGGCTCATGTCTAGCAGCTGTTGCAGATAGCTGTTATTGTTAAGGTTGGCATCCTGATAAGTCATCGCCACACTGGTTCCCCATTTTAATAATGGCGATATTGATAGCATCGGTCCATAGTGACTGCTCCAAAGTGTTCGGGATTGCTGGCTCATTACCCCTGTTGCAATATCTAACACGTCAATAGTATATAGAGTGGCCGTCATATTCCTCACATTTCCATCATAAAGATATTTGGTTGGCTCGCCTGGTACCAGTTTTAGCTTATAAAATGAGTGATGTGCTGATGGCGTAACAGTCAGCGTCCAGGCAACGGAAGCATTAAAGCCAACCAGGACATTTGGAATACCCGGCAATGTCACCCCATAAACATCAATTTTTCCTGGTACCGTAATATGTGATTCCCAAGACATTAACTCGCCTTCCCAAGGAAAGTGGGGTTGAGCAAGAAGCATTCCGCTACCCGACTGTGTGGCTTCGCTGCCGAGTCCCCACCCATTGCTTCCCAGAGAATCTTCAACTGCCAACAATCCAGCCGTTGCCCCTTGACTACTTATCGTTGCATTTATACTGGGTGGCGTTGCATTATTTAAAAATGGCAGCAGCAAGCCGCTAGAGTTTAATATAGCAAAATCTTTTGCATGGGCTAACAGGTCTATCGCTGTAATTTCGACAATCCACGTTGCATTTCGACAAAGAGCTGGCAGTCCATTTTTACCAACTGTTGAAACGTAAGCATTAATCCCTGCTGCATGAGCCGTTAGCATCTCGCGCATTTCAGGCGATAAAGTCTGAAATGCTGTAGCAGCTTTACTTAAAAGACCCAGATGAAGATAGCCAAAATCGCTGTCAATATAGCTGGAACCAAAAAAACGTGCACGCTGGCCACGTACTTTAATCACTTGATCCATCAACGTGCAAATACGGTCTTCAGCCATTGCGTAGCCTTGCCCAAACCATGCACTAGCCATGTCGTTTGCAGTAATATGTGCAATATTGTAGCTTGTTCGCTGAATTTTAGCGCTGTAACCTGGTGCAATGACTGTTCGCTGTTCGCTATTAACCGAAGCAATAGCCTGGCTTCCGGCAAAGA
>JALSLW010000010.1 GCA_026988155.1 Methylomonas sp.
GCTGAAGTGACTAAACTGACAGAAAGGCGGTTAATCGTACGGTCTAATTCTTTGCTTAGCCACTCAGGTTTATTGATGTCGATTTTTACACTCAAGCTTCCATGGCGCATAGTCTCCATTAATTGGTGGACATCTTTCGGTAAGTCTGTCAATAACTCCATAATTCCAAATAGATTGTCTTTTCCTCTTTTAAATAAAGCATCAGGGCTGTAGCGTACTAAAAAAATTCGTCGCAATAATGGAGATGCCATTTCAATTAAGTTAAAATCAGGGTCTAATTGGCGACCTAAGCCATCCAGAGTGATAAATGCCTTCAGTAGCAGGGTTAAATCAGGGGGTAAGTTCAGCTGATGGTCTCTCAGTAAAGTTGTCAGATTGTTTAACAGCTCAGTGATATTGAGATCTTTTAAAGGTATATCATAATATTGATCAATAAGCTCATCAATATCAAGGAAAAAACTGTCTCTGTTATGAGGGCTGGTATTGTCACTCCAATGCAATAATACCTTAACGACTCGCTGTGAATCTCTATCTACTAAGCCTCTCAATAGGTTTAATACTTGATCACGCCTATCTTCAGATAGGCGGCCCACCATGCCAAAATCAATAAATGCAATACGGTTGCCGCTTAGATAAAAGCAATTGCCAGGGTGTGGATCTGCATGAAAAAAACCATCTTCCAGAATCATCTTTAATACCGCCTCTGATCCGCGTACTGCAAGTAACTTTCGATCTAACCCTAAGTTTTCAACTGCTTCAAGGTCATGCCCCGGTATGCCATCAATAAACTCCTGAACATTTATGCGTTCACTGGTCCATTGCCAATAAACTTTGGGGATGACAATACAGGGGTTATCTTTAAAATTTGTTTGCATACGTTCTGCATTGCGGCATTCGGCGGCTAAATCTAGTTCCCGACGCATAGACAGGGTGAATTGATGAACTATTTCTTTGGGGCGGTAACGTCGCAGAGCCTTAATTTCCTCTTCTGCTATTTCTGCCAATTGACTAAGCAATCGCAAATCGGCTTCTACAATAGAACGGACAGCAGGTCGACGGATTTTTACTGCTACGGTAGAGCCATCGTGTAAGCGAGCTTTATAGACCTGACTGATGGAAGCGGCTGCTAGGGGCTGATAATTAAATTCAGCAAATATTTCTTCAGGCTTTGCACCTAAATCTTCTTCAACTTGCGAGGCTAGCTGCTGATAGGGGACCGTTTTAACCTGATCGTGAAGTTTCTTAAATTCTTTCAGCCATTCAGGTGAAAATAAATCAGCCCGAGTTGCAAGAATCTGTCCCAGCTTAACAAAGGTTGGTCCCATATCCTCAAGTGCACGGCGAACTCTGACTGGAGGCTCAATCTGCGTTAAGTCTTCAACTTCATGCCATTTTAAAACTTGACCCGCACTTTCTACGATGTTTGCTACACCTAGGCGCCGAACCATATCCCCAAAACCATATCGAATCAGGATGGAGGATATTTCGTGGATGCGACCAAAATCACGTGCGACTTTTAAAGTTTCTAATAGCATAGCGAATCAATTCAGAGACAATTATTTTTTCTTTGGGTCAAGGCTCTCGGCAATTCCCGCTAATATTCCACTGGAAACACGGGCAAAGGTTGCACCAGTTGATTTTGCAATGTCAGCCAGCTGTATTTTCTGTAATCTCCCATTTTTAGAAAGATCATGATGCAAATCCGTTAAAATTTCTTTTACTGACTGCCCCACAGATGAACCACTATTTTGAAAATGGCTGAGTAATTCATTTAGTGTTTTTTGCACTGTTTCTTTGCCTTTATCGGCCACTTCGTTCAAGGTATCAAAGAATAGTTTTTCCAGTTCCTCCAGATCATTTAGAGCGCGTTTCAGATCATGGTCTGAAAATTCCTGCAAGTTACTGCTGGCTTCTTCAATCGCCAGTTTTGAGGCTCCAGCGACTTGGGTTAATGCATCATCAATACCTGCTATAACTTCTTTTAATGCTTCACCATTGTTTCCCGACTGGGCATTAATTCCTTCACTGGCTCCTTCAATCACTGCAGTGAGGGTTTTCTTAATCCCTTCAGGCTGCATTTTTCCTTCTTTAAGTGCCTGCACAACAATATCGCGAATACTGTTTTCAATATTATCATTTTTGGCCACGGTATCACGGGCAGCATTTTGTGTTTCTTTTGTAGACATGATTTTCTCCCAATAATTATTGAACAATAAAAAAATTACATCTGAAAGTCTTGTTCTTCTTATGTACTTTCAGCAATATTTAAAAAGCATTAATGCATGCTCTACATCCAGTCTGTCAGTGCGATGCCAACACTTAAACGGTTAGTGCTTTGGTTATAATCTATCAGACTTTCTCCATAGCCATAAAAATACTGCACATAGCCCCGCATTCTGTTAAGCAGGGGGAAACTCCATCCCAATTCAAGTGCTCCTTTATTATTAGAACGCAAATTATTCCGAAACATGCTGGAAAAGGTATGTTCCCCCCATTTGTATCCCACCCTCAGTTCACCATAGCCAAGATATTTTTCAATATCGGGATTATCGTTATTCTTACCCTTTTTTTCTATAATTCGCAGCCACGGCTTTAAGCTAACCACAAAATCGTCCTTTTCAAAGACAAATTTAGCATAGACTCTGTTCCAGCCACGGGACAGTGAACCGCTTTGGCCATTTGACTGATGCACAATACCAACATTAATTAAATTATTGGTGATTCCCCAAAATGTCCAATTATTTTTGAAGGAGAAAAAAATCTCAGGTTCATGATTAGTTTCTCGAAAGGGTCTGGAAAAATCACTGTTGTAGGCCTGCCAAAAAGATAAGTTGGTGTAGGCAACATAGATATCACCATGGTTTTTATAGAGGCCTTTCCATAGTGGGAATTTAAGACTAACCTGAAATTTAACTTCAGAATTATCCATTGTTTTATTACCTAACTCTGATTGAAATGGTTTGTCGTTAGGATCAAAATTATAGGCAAATGGTAAGAAATAATTAGGTTTGTGTGCTGTAAGTATGAAGGGGTTAAGCTCGGTTTTCTCTTCCAGCTCAATTCGTTTTGCTATTGGATCTTTATCTGCTTTATCAATGCCGTATGAATTATCAGCCCTGTTCTGATCAGACTTTATATTGTCTGAAGAATCAGTCATAGGATGGTTCACAGGCTTCTGACGGTAACGGTGAGAACATTCTTTTCGAATCTCGCCGATTGTCTTATCATTGGCCGCATTTTTAATGACCGCCAATAAACAGTTTTCCATACTGCCGGTGTCAGCAGATAAAGAAGGTGATACAGCAGCGGTTAGCAAAATAGCAAGACTAAAGCATCTGGAAACAAATAACCTACTCACCTTACTTGCCTTTTGTCCGTCTAAGGTTTTTAAAGCATTAAAATGGACTAAAAAATTTGATTTTTTCGATAAATTTATCATGTTATATATCCTGAGAAGCGAGTAGTTAACAGTGACGGAAAGTTTTGATATGCAATAAAAAAATGGTACATATAATTTAGGTTATTTGCCCAAATGTTATTTTGCAGGGCATATCTATTTATCTGAGCTTTCATTCAAATCTTTGCGTAAACTATTCAGATTACTTTGCCAGGTATCAACATCGCCATAGTCAAAAAACTTGTGGGTACGGCTATGCGGATCAAATGTACGGTGAGCATGCTTAATTGGGCACCAGTATTGTTCGGTACGGGCTAGGATTTCCCGTGAGAACTCAATCAGACCATTTCCATAGCCGCAATAAACGCAGTTGATTTTTTGAATTGCATTCAGGTAAGCTAGATGATGGCGGTCGATGACAATGTAGTCTGCACGGCAAACTAGTGAAATGCCATAAATTCGGAAGCAGATATGCTGATAAAAATTGATTGACAGATCGAGAAGAGCCAGTGGAATTATCATGCCGTAAATTATTGGGGCAGAGAGGATATATGTTAATGGGGCCTTACGCAGAAACTGCCAGAGACTGGTTCTCTGCTGCCGTTGCCAGTTGCGCATGCTGCGCCCGAAAACGACTTTGCCTAGGCGAAGGCTATATTGAAACTGCTCCCGTTTCTCGGCAAGAAGGCGATCAATCTCCTGTTCAAGCTCTAATTGTGTTGAATGTAAACGCTCCAGTATTTCATCAAATTTCGTTTTGGTTTTCATACATCACTCTATGTGTTGGGATCGGTCATAGTTTCAATAATTTCACTTAAGAGCGATTGTTTAACCCCTCAATGCGATTATGCATTGAGGGAGTAGTTTTACTTCCTTTGAAACTGGCAAGCCAGGAAGTATATCAATTAAGTGATAGTTATATTTTTTTGATTATTCACAGGAAATTTGGTTTTTCTAAATAAATATTAATAGCTTATTATCTTAAAATCGGTCTTTTAATTCTCTGATTTTTTTAAATATTTTTTCAGCCGGCTGACCAGTCATATTAATTGATTTTTGCAATTCTAGGCTGTTTTCTCTGAGGAATGGGTTAGTTGTCAGTTCCTGCTGCATTGTACTGGGCACTGTTGACTGGTTTTTTTCCCTAAGCTGATTAACCTGCATCATCCTCTGTTTTAGCAGTTGATTATCAGGTTCAAGAGATAAGGCAAACTTGCCATTTTCCTGAGTGTACTCATGCGCACAATAAATCTGGGTATCTTTAGGCAGTTTTTTTAGTTTCTGCATCGAATGCCACATCTGCTCAGCCGATCCTTCAAATAAACGGCCGCATCCCATCGAAAATAAAGTGTCTCCACAGAATAGAGCTTGGCTAGCAGCAAAATGATACACAATATGCCCTAATGTGTGTCCAGGTGTTTCAATAATGTTGGCAACTTGATTGCCCAATTGTATTTGATTGCCTTGCTCAACTGTTCTGTC
>JALSLW010000011.1 GCA_026988155.1 Methylomonas sp.
TATTTGCAGGGGGCGATTTTAAGGCCGCCTGACAATTTGATTTGGGAGTAAAAATCAGGGAACAGTTACGGATCATTTGTCAAATTTATGCTGAATTTATTTAGCAGGGATAAACTCAACTGATTTTCTAGGATGAATGTTGTTAAAGGATTCCGACTGACTGAAATATCAGGTTGGGCAAAGCAACATTTACAACCAGAATGCACGGTTATTTCTGATGGTTTATCTTGCTTTACAGCCGTAAGCGACGCTGATTGCTATCATGTCAGCATCGAAACAGGAGGTGGTTTTCAAAGTGTTACAAAAAAGGAATTTGCATGGGTCAATACCATGATAGGCGATGTTAAAAATGCAATAACAGGCACATACCATGCGATAAATCCAAAACATTTACCTCGTTATCTAGCCGAATTCTGTTATCGAAATGATAGACGGTTTCAGCTAGAAGATATGATGCCTCGCTTTGGCTATGTTGCTGTTAGGACTCCACCTATGCCGGGCAGGCTTCTGAAATTGGCAGAATCTTATGGGTAATCAGGAAAAATTTTAATAGCTCTATTGAATTGAGTCTAAAGCTTTAGCTGCAACTTTCTCTGGCAATGAAATATAGCCATCTTTAATAACCATTTTTTGACCCGACTGAGAAAGCACCATTTTAATAAATTCCTGCTCTAAGTGTGCTAAAGGCTTATTAGGCTGTTTGTTGACATAAATATACAGAAAACGGGCTAAAGGGTACTTTCCTGTTACTGCATTTTGAGGCGTAGCAGCTACAAATGCATGGCCGTTTTTTAATGCTAAAGGCAGCACTTTAACATCAGAGGTTTTATCGCCAATACCTGAATAGCCAATGCCATTCAGTGAAGATGCGACAGACAGAACCACTGATGCCGACCCGGGCTGTTCATTTACATTGCTTTTATAATCGCCATTACACAAGGCTTTTTTCTTAAAGTAGCCATAAGTGCCAGATACTGAATTACGCCCATACGACTGGATGGCTTTTTTTGCCCAAGCACCTGATAAGCCGGCATCACCCCAGGTTAGAATATCAGCATCACCGCCGCATTTACGCGTTGAAGACATAATTGCATCAACTTGCGGAATAGTTAAGCCCTGAATGGGGTTTGCTTTATTTACATAGACTGCCAAGGTATCAATTGCTACAGGAATAGCCGTTGGTTTGTAGCCAAATTTTTTTTCAAAAGCATAACTTTCTTTATCCTTCATCCTACGGCTCATAGGACCAAGGCTTGCCTTGGCTTCTGTTAATGCCGGCGGTGCTGTTGATGAGCCGGCAGCCTGAATTTGAATATTGACATTTGGATAGGTGCGTTTAAATTCTTTTGCCCAAAGAGTCATTAGGTTTGCTAAGGTATCAGAACCTACGCTGGACAAGTTGCCAGAAACAGCGCTAGATTTTTGATATTCAGGTATGCCTGCGTCAACTGTCTGTACAGCACTAGCTGAGCCGTTTACTAATGCTAAGACAAAACCTATTGTGGCAGCCAGTGATATAAATTTCATTTTTTTACCTGCTTTGTGTGGGTCCGCGGTTCATTTTTCAAAAGAGCCAATAGAAATGTGCAAGCTATAAGACAGTTGAAATCGAATAACTTTTATTTTATATTAAGTATAGTCAATGGGTATAATAATAAAAAATTTAATGCCAAATATTGACCATGAAAAAACAGCGGAAAAAGCAAAAAAAGCCTGTTACGATAGCAGAAGGTACTATTGAACAGCAGGCCCTATCTCAAGTTAATTCCGAACACTATAAAGAGGCTATTGCTCTTTATAAGCAGCTGCTAGGTGAGACTGATGATAAAGAGCATCGAAAGCAATTAGCCTATTGCTATATTCAACGAGCGGGGTCATTTGCTGCTAGGGGGATGTTCAAAGAGGCTCTGGCATTGTGGGATAACTATACCCAGTTTGCCGATTCGCCTTATGATAAGTATGATCACTATATCTGCTGGCTGATCATGGCAAACAGCAAGCCTAAGATTCAATCGGCCCTCCAGCAATTGTCGGCTGAACAGATAGACAGGCAATATCCAGACCTTGCAGTTTTACTCGGACTGCTTATTATCACCGAGCACCCTGAGTTTCAACAGGAATTGCCTCAGGACTCTATTTTTATTGCGCATGTAAAAATTGTTCAAACTGCATTGCAGGCTTATCAGGACGGGGATCAAAACACGCTGAATAGCGCCTTAAAACAGCTGCCTTACCGCTCGGCCTATAGAGATTTTCGTTCTTTGCTTAATGCCGTACAAAGTGCTCCACCGGCTATGGCCAAAATACCTACAGCTTCACCTTATTCTTTATTGGCCCAAATGCTGGCCGCCAGTGCATTGAATGGCTCAGAACTGATTCAGGCCTTGGCAAAATTCAGCCATAAACAGCGCAGACTTATTGCCGAAGTAAAAGGGCTGGATAAAAAACAGCAAAAATTTATTGAGACTTTAATTCAGAATAGGGACCGTTTATCGGACAAAATAAAGTTTAACGCGGTCATTCAAAATCAGGCATTATGCGGTCCAGAAACTGCCCAGCATTTTTGTCAGGCAATGCTGGTAAGCTACCCTGCCGGTCTCCGTGATTTTAACAAGCACTTTAAATCAGTCAGCACCTTTGAAACGAGCCGGTTAAAAGCGCTGGAAAGCGAGAGTGATGAAACAAAAGCTTTTGAAGCTGAACATTACTGGCGATTATGCATTGATGCGCTAGAGAAAGAAAATGCGGATAACAGTCTTAAAATAGCATTAATTTTACGTCATATTGCAAGCAGAGAACCTGATCCTGAGTATCGAACTAAGCTGTTAATTGAAAGTTTAGAGCATGATGAGGAAGACTTAAGCTGCTACCTAATTATTTTGAGCTACTATGGCCAACATGAAGAAGACATAAAAGACTATAAGCTATGGCTGAAACGAAGCATTGAAAAATTTCCGCAGAGCATCGATGTTTTGACGTTAGCGATTCAGACATCAACACGTAATAAGACTTACAAAAAAGCCTGTCAATATGCCCGAAAAATATTAAAAATAGATCCGCTGAATACCTTTGCTAAAAACCATTTATTTTCAAGCCACCTGTCTTATGCGCGTCTTATGATTCGGAGCGGTAGGCCGCATTTAGCCGAGCCAGAAATCAAGTCAGCTGAAAAGTTAAAATTAAGCAAGAAGCATCAGGCTCAGGCACAATTGCTGCGAGGCCTTTTTTATTATTCAGATCAGGGTAAGCAGCAAGGTATTAAATTAATTGCAGAGTCGCTAAAGACTCTCCACCCAGATGCCGTAAATGCATATTTGCAGGGAGCTATGGAGGCGCTAATGACTGGGCTGCCCGTAGCGACCATTCTAAAAGGATTGCAGCCAATAAAAGGCAGTTTACTGTCGGAGCAGCAGTTAACAGGAGTTATTCATCAGCTTAAACACTATGGCAGTGATGGGGATGAGCAGCTCCTCTTGCATAAGGCTATTGAAAAAATAAAAGCAGTATTAAAGGCATCAATAACCCAGCAAGAGTATAGCGAAGAGCTATTGCTAACTCTCGCTCAGACATTAAGTGACATTAACGCCTTTGAATTATTGCGACATTGTTCAAAATGGGCCGTTAGCAAATGGAATACGCCGATTTGGCAGTATTTTTGGCTTTATTCAGAACGAAATGGCTCAGCTGATAATTGCACCTATTCCCACCTCCAACGTTTGGAGACGATGCGACAGCAAGCTTTTGAGAATAATGACAACCGAGCCATGGTACTGATTGATTCTTTTATTGACCTCTACCATCGATCACACTCTCAGAATAATTTTGGATTCTTTGATAACCTATTTGGTTTTGATGATAGCGAGGAGGAGGATTATGATGATGAAGACCCGCTAGAGGCTCTATTTGAGCATTTACCCGAGAGCATTATGCAGAAGCTGGATAAAAAAATGGGTGAGCTATTGAAAACAACATCGCCGGAACAGCTGCTCTCAGGAATAGCCAGCAATATAAACGATGAGAAAGCAATCCTTATATCAATATTGAAAAACCCTGACCTGTTCACCGCTTTAATCCTTGTTAATGCCGCAAGCGACTTGGGAATTGATATCGGCATCGGCTTTGATGAGGTTTTGAGCCATTTTAATGTCTCAAAACAGACAGATTTATTTCCCTTTTAAGCTTATTTTTTATGAAAACACCTTACCAGATGCTTGGCGTTGCATCCAACGCAACAGACGCTGAAATAAAGCAGGCTTACTTGCAAAAAGTTAAAGACAATCCGCCTGACCGAGACCAAAAACAGTTTCAATTAATGCATGATGCCTATTTAAAAATAAAAGATGAAAAATCTAGGCTGAACTACGATCTATTTACCCTCCCCGTCGCAAACTTTGATGAGGTAGTTGATAAGGCTTTGAGCTCAGGAAAAAAACCAACCCTGACAGCAGTACAATTTAAAGCCCTGTTAGCTGCAAGTGTTGACGAATCAACAATTACACAGGCCATTACTATGGCAGAAAAATAATGGCCACAGAAATACAGAAAAACGAATTGCTTGAGCAATTTCAAAGCTATTTACAGCTGAACAGTCTCGACTCATTTGCTTCAGACGGACAGCCTGACCTAAATACCTTACTGAGCGAATTGACTGGATTAAAGTCAGAAGTAAAGGCAGAATCCAGACTGTTTAAAAGCACTTTGGATACCCTTAGTTCTGCATTAATCTCGGTACAGGATGATAATAAAGTATTGGCGGATCAGCTGGAAGAATCTGACCAGAGACTGGAGCGCCAGCAAGATGAAACCGTACGGGCTATGCTGCTGGAATTTATTGATGTCTATGACCGGATAACCACAGGAATAGAGGTTTTGCAAAATTATCGCCCAGTTGACACCTTATTTAAAAGCTCCAGGCAACGGGATATCGACTTTATTAAAGGTTTCGGAGAAGGCCAGCTGATGCTGCTGAAACGCTTTGATCAATTATTGCAGAAATATCAGGTACGCATTATTGACAGTGTCGGCAAAAAGCTAGATCCAACGACGATGAGCGCCATAGAAACAACCAGTGACAAAAGAATTGAGAACGGGATGGTCGTAGAGGAATTGCGGACAGGCTTTCTTTATAAAAACAAGGTTCTGCGCTTGGCAGAAGTAAAAGTTAATTCGGTAAAAATAGTATGAATGAAATAATTATTGGTATAGATTTAGGTACAACCAACTCGGAAGTTGCAGTTGTTGAACAGGGCAAAGTCACCGTAATTGCTGATGGCGATAAAAATATCCTGCCCTCTTATGTGGGTATTGATGATAACGGCGACATCATCGTCGGGGAAACAGCCAGAAATCAATACCTGGCATATCCTGAACGTACCATTAAATCCATTAAACGGCTGATGGGGGAAAATACCCAGGTAAATCTGGCAGATCAGAAGTATACACCACAGGAAATTTCGGCAATTATCCTTAAGCGTCTTAAAGCAATTGCTGAAACATATCTAGGTCAGCCAGTTAGCAAAGCCGTGATTACCGTACCCGCCTACTTCTCAGATGCCCAGCGCCAGGCAACCCGTGAAGCCGGTGAAATTGCCGGTCTGGATGTCGTGCGGATGATTAATGAGCCTACCGCCGCCGCACTTGCCTATGATGCCGGGGAACAGGAAAAAAAGCATGTGCTGGTTTATGACCTGGGGGGAGGAACCTTCGATGTTTCTGTAGTGAATATAGAAGCCGGTGTGGTTGAGGTACTTTCTAGCCACGGAGACAATCATCTAGGCGGCGATGATTTTGATCAGCAAATAATTGAATATCTGCTTAAGCATTTACAAGAAACTTACGGGGTTGATGCGCGCAAACACAGCAAAGCAATGGCGCGGATTACCAGAGCGGCAGAAAATGCCAAATTTCTGCTGTCTGAACAGCCCTATGCCCAGATTGAAGAAGAATATCTGCTAGAAAATGACGGTACGCCTATACACCTTTCAATCGAGCTTTCCCGCATGGTCTACGAAGAGATGATTGAAGACTATATTAATGTGACGATGGATGCAGTTCATATTGCCATGAAAGGAGCAAAGCTTGCAATGTCTGATATTGATGAAATTGTTCTGGTAGGCGGTTCAACACGTACCCCGTGCATTCGTGAACGTCTGAGCAATGAGTTTGGGTTTGAACCTCACAGTGAAGTTGATGCTGATTTATGCGTAGCCATGGGGGCGGCTATTCAGGCCGCCATGATCAATGGACAGGAAGTTGACACCGTTTTGGTTGATGTTACCCCCTATACATACGGCACTGCAGCAATAGGTACGCTAGACGGTGAATCATATCCTTTTATGTTTGTACCCATTATCCATAAAAACAGTGTATTGCCCAACCGTAAAGTAGAGGCTTTTGCCACCAGCCATGACGGGCAAATGGCTGTTGATGTCACTATTTATCAGGGAGAAGACCCTGATGCATTAAATAATGTCAAAATTGGCGAGTTTCGGGTTGAGGGTTTGCAAGATGTTGAAAGAGGCAATATTGTAACGCTGGCTCTGGAGCTTGACCTTAACGGCATATTGCATGTGTCGGCAGAAGAAAAGGCTACGGGGCTGGAAAAATCAATTACTATTGAAAACGCATTATCCAACTTCGAAGGCAGTACCCTGGATACCGCCAAACAGCGCATTTCTTCTTTATTCGGTCAGCTGGATTCGAGTCTGTACGGTCAGGATGAGTCGCTAGTGATAGAGCATGAGCAGCCGGCAGCGCCAGAAATTGAAGCGGCTCAAGCCACAATCAAAAAAGCAGAAAGCCTATTCGAGACCATATCAAGCGAAGATAAGGAAGACATGGTGGATTTAATTGAAATGATAAGTGCCAATATAGAAGCTAAAGACATTGCCGGATTAGATAAGCCCGTTGCCGAATTGAACGATATTATCTATTATCTGGAATCATGAGAGAGCGCTGTCCCTGCTGTAATGCCCGGCTAAAACAGGCTGCTACCTGCCCTCGCTGCAGGGCTGACTTGACGGCTGTTATTCACTCAGAAAAATCAGCCGCGCTTTGGCTTGATCAGGCCATGCGGCATTTATCAGACAATGAAATTGAAAAAAGCAGTCTTGCCATCAACCGCTCTCTGCGTTTAAAGGAAACCAAACTGGCACTGGCTTTCCGTGGCTTCTTAATTCATCAGCAATGCAGGGCCATTTTAGATTTGCTTTCAGAAACGCAGGTGCTATCAGCAAAAGGCAGGCTTTATCATGTCCGCCTGCTTATGCCGTACAGCAGGCAATTACAGCATCTGAATGCCTTTACTGATTATTTATTGGTGAATCTTTAGCATTTTCTTCCATTAATAAAAGCGTCATTTTATGCACTGGCAATGGCCGGCTAAAATAATAGCCCTGAATATAGTCGCATTGCTGCTGAGTCAGCAGCATTAACTGGGTTTCGTTCTCAACACCTTCAGCCACGATTTTTTGGTTAAGAGAATGTCCCATTTCAATAATGGCACTTGCGATGCTGGCATCTTTGGAACCAACCGTCATTTCTCTGATAAAAGACTGGTCAATTTTTAAAATGTCAATAGGGAATTTTTTCAAATAGGATAAGGATGAATAGCCTGTACCAAAATCATCCAGAGCAATTTTAATTCCCATTGCTTTTAGCCTCTTAAGCTGCAGTTCAATCCTATTGACATCGCCAATCAGCATTGACTCTGTAATTTCCAGCTCTAAATGCTGAGGATCAAGGTCGGCCGCCGCCAATGCATCTTCCACACTTTGCATAAACCCATCATCCATAAATTGACGGGCTGAAACATTGACTGAAACCTGAGACAAGGCAAAGCCCTGTTTCAGCCAATCTTTCATTTGAGCACAGGCTGTTTCAAGAATCCATTCGCCAATGGGGATAATTAACCCAGTCTCTTCAGCAAGCGGAATAAATTGATCAGGAGGAATCAGCGTTGTTTTGCCATAACTGTCTTTGCCGTAAGACTCCTGTTTAAACCAGCGTATCAGCACTTCAGCACCGCTGATCTCTCTGTTGCGGGCATTATATTGCGGCTGGTAAAACAGCTGCAGTTCATGAGCTGTGATAGCTTTACGCAAATCATTTTCTAAGGCCAGCCGGTCCTGAGTTGCAATGCCATATTCTTTTTTATAGAACTGGTAATTGTTTCGCCCTTTGTTTTTTGCCTCATACATCGCAAAATCAGCATTTTTTAAAAGCTGCTCTGAAGATACGCCATCTTCTGGAAAAAATGAAATGCCGATACTTGATCCTACAAATACTTCACGCCGATTAACATGAAAGACCTGCTCCAGACAGTGTATTATTTTTTTTGCAATCATTGATGCAGAAAAAATAGCCTGCTCATGACTTTTTTCATTCAGCAGTAAAATAGCAAATTCATCACCGCTAAAACGGGCCACAACATCTTCTTTTCTGGTGACAGACAACAGCCTTTTTGCCGTTTCTTTAAGAACATCATCTCCTGCATCATGCCCCAGCGTGTCGTTAACCAGCTTAAATTTATCAAGATCGATAAAAAAGATAACCGCATGCAATTTATGACGTTTGGCTGCAGATAGAAATTTTGCCATACGATCCAAAAACATAATTCTGTTGACCAGACCTGTTAAATGGTCAAAATGGGCAATTCGGGAAAGGTGCAGCTCTCTCTGCTTGTTTATTGTTATATCATCAATGGTGACAAAATAGTTATCAAAGGTATCATTTTTACTGCGTATCGGCTTTATTTCAAATTTGGCATAAATAGGTTCTCCATCCGACTTTGTACATTCGATATCTTTAGACCATAATTGAAAATCATTCTTTTGAAAATAATCTTCAATTTCTTTGTGAAACCCTTCCTTCTCATTCGCATTGATTAAATGGGAAATAGATTGATTTTCAACCTCCTCAAATGAATAGCCGAGCAATGAAGTAAAAGCAGTGTTAGCACTGGATATGTTTAAAGCCTTATCCAGAATAATAAAGCATAAATGGCTGGTGAAGAAAATAGAGTTTAAAAGCTCAGTCTTATTTGCTTCATTTTTCATTTCCTTGGTAATCTGGCCAGTAATAAATAGTCTAAACGGCTGATTAGCCTTATCGTAGACAGGCGTTGTTGTAAATTCAAGCTGAATGCTGTCGCCATTTTCACGGGTTATTGTTAATTCCTTTTTGACAGCTTTTTTAGTTTGCCAGGCGTTTTTATCCTGTAGCATATTTTCCTGAAGCACTAAATTGCTGCCCGTTGAATTCAGCGCCAGGTATGCATCGGTTTTACCCATATAGTCGGTAAACAGCAGATCTAAAGTTTCTAAATACTTGGGACTGGCCTGCAGCCATCTTCCATTTTGATCTTTAATGCAGAAAAGGTTAGGGATGGTATCTATCAGTGTTACATCAGAATAGCCTTTAGCCTTGCCTGGCCGAGTAGGTATAATGGATTGATTTGACTGCATTTCATCCAGCTTGGCCCGCAACTTTTTTTTCTGAGAAAAGAAAAAAAGGCAAATTAAAAGAATGAAAAGAGTATTGACTAGCAGGGGAATAACTTCATCAGAAAAAGACCCGGCCATCGTATCAAAGAGATCTGGCTGGTAAATTTTTGCAGCACTATATAACAGATTTATTAAAACAAGAGTAATGGATATAAAAAAAAATTTCCAAGAAAGCATAGAACATCCAATAAATAATATATAGTAGCCTTAATGCAATTTATTATTTTTAAGCAGTAAAGCATTCGGTATCACTGTCGGCGGCATCTGCACAAAAAAACCTTTTTTCTCCAGGCTGCTAAGCACTTTAGCGGTATCTTCCCTGGCTAAAATGCGTTCTGGCGTTATATCCAGTTCCATTACAAATTCAATTTTGCCAAAACTGTTTAATAACGGTTCAGGAATTGCCGAAAAATCATCTTTCTTTTGCAGGTAAAGATAAAGCTCAGCTTTTTTAAGGCTTTTATAAATATAACTTTGCATTACAATAATCCACTCATCTCAAGTTTAGACCATTCTATCTATTTATGGAAAATACACCAATTAAACCGGAAAAATTCTTTAGAACAGCCTGTTATTTTGAAGGGGCGCTAATTATAGTCGCCGTCGCCTTAGGCTGGGTGGCTGACATAGATCCTTTTGAACATATGCATTTTTCTGAAAATGCTGTGCTATATGGCCTATTCGGCACTCTGCCACTATTTGTTATTTTTTTAGCCATGCAGCAAATGCCTATCCCGTCTATACAGAAAATAACGCAGATTTTAATAGACACATTGGCTCCAAGCCTGCACAGGCATCATTGGACAGACTTATTTATACTGGCGGCCATTGCAGGCATTTCTGAAGAAGTCTTATTTCGCGGCGTTATCCAGCCGTGGATGGAAAACTCATGGGGCATGGCCGCAGGCTTAATTGCCAGCAACATACTGTTTGGGCTGGTGCATGCAGTCACGCCGCTGTATGCCGTGCTAGCCACTTGTGTAGGAATCTATCTGGGGCTGTTTTTAGATTATGCCGGAGAACGCAACTTAGTAACACCCATCGTTATCCATGCCGTGTATGATTTTTTAGCTTTTTTGGTTATTATGAAATCCTATCGAAACTCTCAGGATAATGGCAAAACAAAATGACAGAAAAAACATCCCGATCCGAGCTAACCCCGCATAGGCTGATTGCAGCCATCATGCTAGGCTTGCTTATCATTTATAATATTATTTGTCAGATAAAAGGGGCAGAAATACAAATCGGCCTGGCCGAACAGGAACGCATTTTTATCAGAACACTGTTTTATGCCGCCGCTATTGCCTTATTTCCCTTCTCAACATTGCTGCGCCATATCCTGCTCCGGCTCAATCAGACCATGCCGGGGGATAATCCGGCAAAAAGCCGCTATTTAATGACCACCATCGTGACTCTGGTCTGTATTGAAATCGTAGGCATTTTTGGTCTTATTATGTTTATTTTGGGTGATGGCTACAATACCTTATATATATTTACCGCACTCGGTGCGTTAGGGGTTTTTTTACACCGGCCAAGAGAACAGGAATATAGAGAAATAATTGAAGCATTAAAAACCAGACAATTATAATGGACAAATAAGGCAGGGGTTTTAGCTGTGGCAACAAAGCCAGAAAAATGATTCAATCGAGACTAAAACCTCTGCAGCAGAAAGATAAATAAAAAATGCACAGACACTGATAGCCTGATGCCTCACCCCAAAAATCATATGCAAAATAATACAATAGCCATGGCGGTACTGGCCAGCGAACAGATCATGCCTAATCTTGAAGGCTTATTATCTATTCATAGCAAAGAAACGCCAGTCTCACACCTGTTTATATATCACACCAATGATCTGGAAAGATCAGCTAAGCCAGCCCATAGAATAAAAAAAATGGCTGAGAACTTTTTCGGCACACTAAAAGTCACCTTGCACCAGCCAGAAAAAAATGAAGATGGCAAACACCCAGAACTCGTGTATAGCGCGATAGAGCAATGGTTTGCTTCAGTACCGCCCAGCCATTTGGTTATTAATGCCACAGGCGGTTTAAAAACCATGTTTGCAGGCGTATTAAGTTTTGTAAATGCAGAAAACCGCCAGGTTATTTACAGAGATTTAGACGGTACCTGGCTGCAATTATTTATGCAGGCGGGCAGCTTGCAAACTGAAACAATCGCAGTAGATCAGCAAAAACTGAATCAGCGCATTAAAAAACTGGGAATAAAAGAATTAGTAAAAATTCAGTCAGGGTTTAGTGAAATTCATTCAACAAAACCCAGAGCAATAACCTGTATCGCCATGCTTGAACAGGTTATTGCTAAACAATGGAACTGGCAGGCGGTGGCAACAGAAAAAGAATCCTCTGGCAGTATGTTTGAACAGTGGTTTGCCAGCCTTATTGCTACATTTAATGTGGATGATTTAGTCGTAGGCCTAGAACCGCATGATAAGTTAAGAGGCCCTCAAATGGAGACGGATATATGGGTGCTTAAAAATTCCCAGCTATATACCTTTGACTTAAAATTAATCTCAAAAAAACAGAAAAAATCATCTTTAGCTGAACAGATTACCAATGCCTCAGCCCAGGCAGATAAATTTGCAGGCATCAATGTTAAGACCATTTTGGTCAGGCCCGGCTATTCATTTCCGCAGGAGAATGCAAACAGCTTAAAAATGCTGGCAAAAAGATTCTCATGTGATATCTGGTTTCAAGAAGATATGCCAGATATGCTGTTTCATTTAAAAAAACTATTTGGCCAGCCATCGTCAGAGCATGAAGCCATCATGCAGCAGTTAAGCGAAGCAAAACAGCAGTATGGCTATTTAATCTCTAATCCTGATTTTTTATTGAGCATGTTCAGCGCACAAAATAAGCAAAAAATAATCAGTTTAGCCGGCCTGTTTTCTAAGCTGGATAGCTCAGACTATAAATGGCTGGGGATTCAGCTGGCAACATCCGAATACATCTTTCATATTGCAGAACAGGATGAAAGAAAAATTGATTACTGGATAGTACAGTTAAATAAAAATAGCTGCCAATCTAAAAAGATCAGTGACCAGCAATTTATGGTAAAGCCGATTAATGATAGAGGCTTACGCTATTTTGGTAAAAACAGAAGCAAATTTACCACAGCAAGCCTTTTTAAAATGTAAAAAGGCAAGCAGCAGGCGCTGCTCCATCCTACTAGACAGAAAAAAATAAATTGATAGGTGACAGCTATTATTTATATAAGGTAGAATTGTCCCAGACCTTAAAAAAGAGCTTAAAAGCCGTTATTTTAATGTTAACTTTTAAATCTCATTTGATGGGTCTAGAAAAACCATCCAAGCTATTGATTGTCATACGTTATCCAAAACCGTCAGGGTTTGGATGGCTGCCTGTTTAAGAAGGTATTAAGACTCAGAAAGAGGCCTCGATGTCGTTGCCTATCTCCGTTTGGATGGCTGCCTGTTTAAGAAGGTATTAAGACGAACAGTATCAGTGCTCTTTGCATATATATAGGTGTTTGGATGGCTGCCTGTTTAAGAAGGTATTAAGACTGGACCCAAAATTTTGTTTTTGTCAAAGCGCTTTTGGTTTGGATGGCTGCCTGTTTAAGAAGGTATTAAGACGCTCCCGTCGAGTCTGTTTTCACTTCGTCTTTGGGTTTGGATGGCTGCCTGTTTAAGAAGGTATTAAGACCTCTTCCTCCTCATCGCCATTAAATTGAAAGATGTAGGCTGGGGTGAAGCCCAAGCGTAACCCCAGCATTCCGCAAAAAAAGCTGGGGTTACACTACCGTTCCACCCCAGCCTACAATTGCTCTTTTTTAACTAAATGGCTGTGCGCCTGCACGCTGGGCATGAAAATCATAATATTTTGTATTTGATGGCCGCCTGTTAAAAAGGCGGTTAGGCTTGAAAGCTGTTTGCCCTTTGTTAACGAAGATGATTAATGAATGCCATCCCCCAAATATCCTTAGCAGAATTTAGTTTTAGCTATAGGGCACAGCAACATATTGCCCCGTCACTATTAACCCCTAGCTTATGGCACGGTGTTTTTGGCCATGCATTACGGCAAGGAGTCTGTTTAGTGCCTGAAAAGACGGAATGCAAATCCTGCCTGTTTTTGCAGCAATGTGACTATCCTTATTTATTTGAAGGCGTTAAACCGCTTAATGCCCAAAACACAAAAAGCTCCCCTGACATCCCCGCCCCGCATATATTTAAAACCGTAACTGAGCAGACAGCCAATCAGCAGCTAATTAGCATTTCTGTTATTCTGCTGGGTAAAGCAACTCAGCGATTAAGTGTTTTAATAGAAGCCATGGCGTTAGCCGGCAGCAATGGAATAGGCAAATCAAGAATCCCGCTAGAGCTTATGCAGGTTAAACAAAAGAGCCACCCGCTTTCTCAGCTTATTTTAGAGAATGATATTCTCTATAAAGCCTTGCCAGCACATAGCCCTTTAATTCCAGATGCGCCACCGGCTATACAGCTACTGTTTAAAACGCCTTATCGCTCAAACAAAGCGGATTTTGATAAGGTGTTTTTTCTAATGCAAATTATTCGGCGTGTCTCATCCATACAAAATTTTTATACTTCAAGGCCGCTGATTGCCGATTTTAAACACCTAAAAATATTAGCCAATAAAGCAGATGTTGATGCGGCTGTTTATAGTCAGCAAGATAGCCGGTATTCTGCCAGGCATCAGCGAGAACTGGATACCAGCGGCTTTATGGGAAAAATAACCATCAATATGAAAGGGATAGAAACACTGTGGCCGTATATTTATTTAGGCCAATGGCTGCATGTAGGTAAAAATGCCAGTTTTGGATATGGCCGCTATGAGCTTTTGAGCGTAAGCTGAAAAATACTTTTCTCGTTCCCATGCTCTGCGTGGGAATGCATACATTTCGTAAGCTTATGAAAACGGCAACTATTTTAAAAACACTATACACTGACACTTTAACGTAAACCTTGTAAGAGAAGCTATTTTGAAACAGCCACAGCACTACCCAAAACGTACCTTATTTGCCGTTGTTGGGATGACACCGCAAATTATTACTGAATCACTATATGCGTTAGCGGTAAAACAGCAGCCTGCCTTTATACCGACGGATATAAAAATCATAACGACTAAGCTGGGTGCAGAACAGGTACGGCTTAATTTATTATCTGAATCGCCTGGCTGGTTTAGCCGTTTCTGCAGGGATTATGGCTTATCAGATATTCAGTTTACTGAGGATGATATTCAGGTTTTAAGCTATCAGGACGGTACCATTTTAGAAGATATTCGTGAGCTGGAAGATAATAAGCTGATGGCCGATGCAATAACAGAAAAGATTAGAGAATTAACCAGTGATGAGGATCGTGCCGTCCATGTTTCTATAGCAGGCGGACGCAAGACCATGGGCTACTATGCTGGGTATGCCTTGTCTCTGTTTGGCAGGGAACAGGATAGGCTGTCGCATGTATTGGTTGATGCACCTTATGAATCATTGCACAAATTTTATTACCCAACACCCTATTCTAAGGTTATCCCTATTGATCCCAAACGGTCTGTGGACACAGCAAATGCCACTGTAACCCTGGCAGAAATTCCATTTGTCAGCTTAAGGCATGGGCTGCCTAAAAAATTATCAGAAGGCAAAGCCAGCTTTAGCAATACAGTACAGGTAGCTAAAAAAGTAATGGGGCCAGTAGACATTGTTTTTGATAGAGTAGCAGGTACTTTAAAATGTGCAGAGCAGTCCATCAATCTGCCTCCCAGAGATTATGCCTTTTATTTATGGATGGCAACAAGGAAGAAGAATAACTTACCCCCCATACGCGGCTCTGATGAAGACACAGGCATTGCCAAAGAATACCTTGCTATCTATGAAGAAAAAGCAGGCTCTTTTTCTGGACGGCTGGAAACAATCAAGAAAACCATGAGATGTTCAGGTCAAGACCAAAGTATTGCAGAAGAAGACATTAAATACTTTATGGATGCAGAATTTATTGAACAGAGAATGAGCACCATAAAAAAAGAGCTATTTAATGCCTTGGGTGAAGGGAATATTGAAGGATACTTTTTTAACAGATTAGGTAAAAAACCTAATACACACGTAGAATTTGCGGCCAGCAGCGACGAAATTCATTTTAACTAATGCAAGGCAATTGGAAATAAATTAATCACACAGAGGAGTTGTAGTGAAAACCATTGAAGCAAGTTTTGAGATTGTAACCCCCATGTTTATCAGTGGCGGAGATAATGAAGCTGATTTACGCCCACCATCCATTAAAGGCGCATTGCGCTTTTGGTGGCGTGCTTTGCATTGGGGGCAGTGTTTGCAAGAGACTGACAATGAAAAAGAGGCTTTAAAGCAGCTCTATAAACTTGAAGCTGAGTTGTTTGGTGCTGCGGTTAATAATGGGGAATATGGACAGGGTAAATTATTATTAAAGCTTAACTCCGGGTTTAAAAATAATGAATTTAAGGATAGCCCCCCACTACCTGGTACAACTTATTTACTTGGTCAAGGGCTGTATAACAATAAGTATTTATCTGCAAACCAGAGCTTTACACTAACACTTAAAATCCGCGAACCTAAAGTCCCTGATGATTCTGTAATAGAAGGCGTTATTAACTCATTATTATTATGGGGCTTGCTGGGAGGATTAGGCAGTAGGGGGAGAAAAGGGTTTGGTTCTGTTTCTATTAGCTCACTGAAGCTTATATCAAAAAATAATGGTGAAGCAACTATTGAAGAAAGACCTATCCCTAAAACAAAAGATAGTTATAAGCAAACAGTCGAGTCTTTGTTAAAAGAGTTAAGCGGTGATTTACCGTCTTTCACAGCACTTTCAAGTAAAACAAGAATTGATATATCAAATACTGGGAATAATGCAGAAAATTTATTGAACAATATTGGAATGGAAATGCAGCTTTATCGAAGTTATGGGAGGAAGAATAAAAATGGACAACGTAAGGTTGCAGGGAAAGATGCTGAGATGAATTTTGAAAGCGATCATCATATTATGTTTGACTTTTCACAAGGGAAAAATATACAGGAGCATCCTAAGCGTGTTGTTTTTGGCCTACCGCATAACTACTTTTTTTCTTCTAACAAATGTAATATCGATGTAAATGCGGTTGACTCGACAATGCAGGGAAAAGATAGTCAGTACCGTAGATCTTCTCCGCTATTTATACATATTCATAAATTGAAAGATAATGAGTATATTGCAGTACAGAGTTTGATTCCTGCTACGTTTTTACCAGCTGAATATAAAATTCGATTGGAAATTAAAAAGACTAAAAAGAAAGTAAGCATACCATGCAAGATAGACTGGGATGATATTCACACTTATTTAAACCGTTTTGAACAAAGGGAGAAAATTTTATGAGTGACCAATACTTCCACTTCACCCTAGGCCCTGTTCAAAGCTTTGTTGCCCAGGCAAGACGCACCAGAGATTTTTGGGCTGGCTCGTTTTTATTATCTTATTTATCTGCGATAGCGATTAAAGCAGTTGAAAAACAAGGTGGCACATTAATATTCCCTACCGTTGAGGAAAATTATTTAGCTTGGTTAGAAAAGACAGGTAAAGGCAGCCCGCCCCAACAAGGCTGCATCCCTAATCGCTTTAAAGGTGGCACCGCCAAAATCAGAGAAGGCTTTGAACCTGAGCTAATTGAAAAAAGCATCAAACAAGCTTGGCAGGGGCTGGCACAAAAAGTCTGGGAAAAAGATTTAAAACAATGCGGTGAAAAGACCAAAGAAATCTGGGACAGGCAAGTTAATGACTTCTGGGAAATGAGCTGGGTAATTACTGACGAAGAAAACCAAAGCGATTTACTAGACAGACGCAAAAACTGGCGATCTTATCTGCCCCCAGAAGAACACGGCGTTAAATGCATGATGATGGACGGCTGGCAAGAATTATCAGGGATTGAAACACCGCATTCAGAAGGGCTGGCAATGTTTTGGGATACTTTGCGCAAGCGCAGTGACTCATTAAGCAATGATTTGCGAGAGGGCGAATACTTATCTGCCATTGCCTTTATCAAACGCCGTTTTTCTCATATTTTTGAAAACTATAAGCAAGAATTGCCAGGCGGCTGGACGGTTCATGGCTGGCGAGTCAACTCCTCAGTGCCCTCCGTCAGCTACATGGCTGCCGTACCCTGGATTGCAGAAGTAATAGAAAATGCACCAGAACAGCAGTTAAATGACTTTTATCAAAGTGCAGTAAAACTGGTCGGCAATTATGGCAGAACCTGTATAGAAATAGCCTGTATAAGACAGGCATTAACCGATAGAGGCAGTACCCGGCAGCTAGAAGACTTTAAAAGTTTAGACGGCGATGTGTTTTTTGAATCTGCATTAGAGAATAAAAACCGCCACCCCGACCAGGAGAAAACCAAACCTGTTAAGGCGGCTCTAAAAGCGTTAACCCGAGAAACGGACTTAGGCGCTGTCAGCCCTTTTTATGCAGTGCTGATGATGGATGGTGATTCGCTAGGTGTGCAAATGGGCGTTTTAGCCAAACAGCAGGCAATTAGCCGATCACTTAAAGCCTTTACTAAAGGTGTCGCCGGCACGGTTGAAAAATACAGCGGCTTTTTAATATATGCAGGTGGCGATGATGTACTGGCCTTGCTGCCGTTAGAAAAAGCCTTAAATTGTGCCCAAGCATTGCGGACAGATTATTTAGCCTGTTTTGCAAAATCTGGCGGCTATGGTGAAGGAGCATCAAAAGGACAGATAAAATCCACCTTATCAGGAGCAATAGAATATGCCCATATTAAAATGCCCCTAGGCAAAGTATTAGCCGATGCACATCATTTGCTGGATGATGTGGCTAAAGATGAATACGGACGGGATTCCATTGCAGTACGGGTTTGGAAACCAGGAGGCCAGCATTTGCAATGGGCAATGCCTTGGCAGCTGGCGATAGAAAATAACGAAGTGATTTTAGACAGCCTTGCCAATGATTTTAGAAAAACAGAAAAGCAAACCCCGTTTTCCAGCTCATTCTTTTTTAATATAGAAGCCCGCTTTGCCATGCTGCAAAGTAAAAACACAGACGGCAAATGGCAAATGGCAGAAGGCTTTAATGCGCAATCCATTACCCGGCTGATAGCGGTGGAATACTTAAATTCAGGGGTAACTCAGGTAACGATAGAGCAGGCAGAAAAGCATATTGCACCTTTAAT
The DNA here is from genome assembly GCA_026988155.1 of Methylomonas sp. Taxonomy (GTDB): domain Bacteria; phylum Pseudomonadota; class Gammaproteobacteria; order Methylococcales; family Methylomonadaceae; genus QPIN01. Next base: position 18,689 of record JALSLW010000011.1, read on the forward strand.
AAAGCAATGTATGCCAGAAAAGCGAATGTTTAAAGAGGGCAAAGAAGACACATTTGAACCGATGCACAGACTTAATGTAGATGCAGCACATCTGGTTCGGTTTTTAGCAAATAAAGGTATAGATCATGGCTGATAATAAAATGACAACGGTATGTTTTACGGCAATGGACACCTGGTTTTTTAGAGAAACCAGACCACACGATGCAACAGGCGCATCCGAATTAAACAGCCTGTTTCCGCCACCGATGAGAACATTGCTGGGCGCAGTGCGCAGTTTTATCGGGGAAAGCATAAAAATAGACTGGCAGGCCTATAGCCAGGGAGATGGCACCGCACACAGCATTGACGGCTTAGATTTTAAAGCTGCCGTTGGAGACAGTGAAAACCTGGGAGAACTTTCAGTACGCGGGGTATTTATCAATAAAAACAAGCAGCGGCTTTACCCCGTGCCTTTTTATTTAATGCACAAAGAAGATGAATTAATCCGGCTGCAAATAGGTAATACAGTCGAATGTGATCTTGGAGATGTGCGCCTGCCAGAATTGCCAGAAGGCAAAAAAGGCTTTAAAAATATGGAACAAAGCTGGATAGATAGCCAAGGCATGCAAGCCTTATTAAAAGGCAAGCAGCTACCAGATAAAAAGCAAATTTACAGTCAAAAGCAACTGGTTACCCCAGAGGCGCGTTTGGGTATTGCCAGAAATAATGAAACACGTAGCGTAATAGAAGGGCAGCTTTATCAAACCCGACATATACGTCTAGCGGATGATGTAAAAATAGAACTTAATTTACAGGGGCTGGATGAAAAATTAGCCGAAAAGCTAAAGCAAAATGACATTGTACGGCTGGGTGGAGAAGGACGAATGGCTTCTTTAAGCGTTAGCCAAATGCTTGAAAAAATGCCGTTTATAAAGACCAATACAGCACCCTTAACTAAAATAATTCTTCACTTTATCAGCCCCGCTTATTTTGATGGCGAAATGTTTCCAGCAGAATTTGTTAAAAAAACAGTCGGTGAACAAACCGTTTGGCAAGGGACACTGGAAGGCATAGAACTGGCAATTGAAGCGGCCGTCATCGGCAAAGTGCATCGGGAAGGTGGCTGGGATATGCAAAAACATCAGCCCAGATCAGTCAAAAGCTACATACCAGCAGGCAGTGCCTGGTTTTGCACTGTGCTGGATAATAGTTTAACAAGTGCAGAAGTTGTACAGGCATTGCATGAAAAATGTATTGGACAGGAGCAGCAATGGGGTCGTGGACAAATTTTAATCGGACAATGGATAGACAAACAAGGGGATACAAATGACAGCAAATAATGCAATACTCGGCTTATGGGCAGAAACCAGCATACATGCAGGTGCAGGCAGTTCTGTAGACAGCGTTGATTTACCCATTCAGCGGGAAGGACACAGCGGCTGGCCCTGTATTTTTGGTTCGGCAGTTAAAGGTGCATTAAGAGCCAAAGCAGAACAGCAGTGGGATAAAAGCAGCGTAAAAGCCGTTTTTGGGCCAGAACCGACCGCAGGCAATGCCTCAGAACATGCAGGCGCATTAATGGTGGGTGATGCACGGATACTGTTATTGCCCGTGCGCTCATTAACTGGCCATTTTAAATGGGTCACCTGCCCCGCCTTATTAACCCGCTTAGCCAGAGACGCAGAGCGAATGGGAATGGCAGACGCTAGCTATACAGTACCTACGGTTGCAGAAAATAAAGCATTGCAGCAAGATAAAACAAAAGACCTATTTTTAGAAGAATATAAAATTTTAGCTGAGAACGCTGATTTAACTAAAATTATTCAACAGCTCTCTGCACTTTCTGGCATTGAGCAAGACAGTTTAAGCAAACAGCTGGTTATTGTTGATGATAGCCTGTTTGCCTATTTAAGCCGATATACCACGCCTGTAACACCGCATATAGCTATTGATGGCAAGAAAAAAGTGGTAAGAAAAGGCGCACTTTGGTATGAAGAAACCCTGCCTGCGGAAACGGTGCTATACATTACCCTAAGTGCCAGTAAAGTCAGAGATACCAGCTTTAAAGGCAATAAAGAACTAGCAGACAAACAAGCAACAGCAGTTTTAAACAGCATAACCCAAACCCTGTTTCATAGCGCACCCTATCTGCAAGTGGGCGGCAATGAAACCGTCGGCATGGGCTGGTGCAAGGTCAACACCTATACAGGAGCTTGAAATGTCACAAACCATACAGCAGGCGCGTGCTAAATATGCGCTGGAAAAAGTAAATAAACTGACTAGCTTAACTAAAGAACAGCAGAAAAAATTTGTCAGCTATTCTTCAGGCCTGCCCGCAATGATCCATATGAACGGGCTGGGGCAGACAATGGCCTTTACCAAATCCAAAAGCAGCGGCAACAAAAGTGATGAACAGGTCAGCCACCATGCTTTATATGGCATTATTTCTCAATGGCTGTGCAGCAAACCGCAAATCTATGAGCCGCATAAAGACATATTAGAGGGGATAACTCAGCAAAATATGCAAGACTACCAGCTGGCACAAATAGAAACCTTATTGCTGATGAGCTGGATTAAAAAATTTGCCAAGGCATTTTTAGCGAATGAGGATACAGAATGAATACGCCTTTGTATCAGCAGCATAAAGCACCCCACAAGCTAGAACAAGGCTCACATGCAGGGCTATGGTTTGAACGGTTTTTTAATCAATATGAAGCTAATTGGGAAATAATAAAAGAAAATCCAAAGCTTAAAAAGAAAGACGGTAAAAAAGCCTGGATAGATACTGTTACCGATACGCATGGAGAGCGCAAGCAATTAGAGCAATTTCAAAACAGGCAAGAAACCTTAATCAGCGCATTAAAAGGGCAAAGCCAGCGTTACCAGACAGACTGGAATTTTGTCTCAGGCATGGGCAATCCGCATCCGGTAGAAAACGGCTTTAGCTGGCACCCAACATTAGCCGTGCCTTATCTTGCCGGTTCCGCGGTAAAAGGATTGGTAAGAGCCTGGGTAGAAATGAATGATGATGCTTTATCCGACGATGAAAAAGATGCACGGCTGATAAGCTGGTTTGGAACAGCAGACAAAGAAGATGCGGCAGAAAAAACGGGCGACCTTATTTTTTTTGATGCCATTCCTGATAAGCCAGCAACCTTAGTTTGCGACATTATGACACCCCATATGGGAGGCTGGTATCAAAATGACAAAGGAAGCAGCAAATCGGGCGACATTCCAGCCGATTGGCATGAACCCACCCCCATCCCCTTTTTAGCAGTTAAAAATGCTCGATTTATTTTTAGCATTGCCCCAAGAGGAGAAGACAAAAATAACCAGCTGACACAGGTTTTTGAAGCATTGGAAAATGCCTTGCAATGGTTAGGCGCAGGTGCAAAAACAGCAGCAGGCTATGGCTATATGAGCCATGATATATCCTTTGAACAGGCAAAACTGGAAAAACAGGCCGAACAGGAAAGAGCAATTGAACAGCAGCGTAAAGACGATGAGGTTGCAGAAAAAAATAAAAACCGTTCCCCGCTGGCGCAGGAATATTTTATTGCCGCGCATAAACAGGACTGGGATACAAATAAAGACCTTTTTATGCATACAAATGGATTGGATGCATGGCTAGATAAACTGGAACAGCAAGAGGAAAATGAAAAAGACATATTAGAAGACCTGATCAGGCTGATTAACAAACATTACAAAGCAGGGCTATTAGACGACCCTGAAAAACCAGAGCAGAAAATACAGCCAGGGAAAGGAAAGAAAAAGAAAGAAAAAAAGAAACCGGCCTTCAAAGAAAACCAACTAAAAATGGCAGCCAGAGTACGCGCCCTGCAAGCAAAACCGTAGGGCGGGCAAAGAAGCTCCACCCCGTGCCCGCCTTTTAAGATAAACTAGATGGCGGACGGGATAAAGCCCCACTTTGCCCACCCCACGTTAATGTATTAACGAATATAGAAAGAGTATGAAACAATATAGACGGCTATACTCCCCCGGTGCCAGGTATTTTTTTACCGTGGTAACTGAATTGCGAAAACCCCTGCTAATCGAAAATATTGATCGATTGCGTGAAGCTTTTCGGATGTGTCGGGAGCGCCACCCGTTTAAAATTGAAGCCATTGTAATATTGCCCGACCATATACATACAGTTTGGCAATTGCCCGAAGGTGATGAAGATTTTTCTAAACGCTGGATGGTCATTAAACGATATTTTTCATCCGCCTTTCCGCAAGCAAAGGTTAGCCGGTCTAAAATAAAAAAACGGGAGAAAGGTATCTGGCAGCGGCGTTTTTGGGAGCATCAGATCAGGGATGAAAATGACTGGCGACAGCATGTGGATTATATTCATTTTAATCCGGTAAAACATGGCTTTGTAAATCACCCGCAAGACTGGCAATATAGCTCGTACCAGCGGGCAGTAGAAAAAGGCTGGTATCAGACCAGCACAATATTAACAGATGATTTTGAAAACATAGGCCACGAGTAGGGTGGGCAAAGGAGCTTCACCCCGTGCCCACCTCTTGTTTATCTTAGAAAGGCGGGCACGGGATAAAGCCCCCTTTGCCCACCCTACTATATTATGATAAAAGAAATAACCGAATCCATTGCTATTTTAGATCAGATTACTATTGTGATTAGTGCTTTTTCTATGGTGTTTTCATTTTTAGTCTGGCTTAAATTACGCAAGCAAAAAGCCTTTGACAGCCAGCGTATTCAAATTAGAGTAGTGGTGCCTGGCAGCGATAAATATATTGCATTATGGAGCAAACCAGAAAGAAAGCACCTGACACGGGCAGAAGTTTTGGGCTTGATTGGGCTGATTCCTAGAAACTCGAAAGAGAATTATAAATTAGCCTATTTGAATGCACGGGCATTTTTTCAGCAGTTGGCGGAGGTGCAGGACAATGCAGATAACAGTTTATTGCTAATAGAATGTACCGAAGCAGAATTGCAGCAATTTAATCTGGATAAGGTAAAAAAGCAATGTGAGTATTCTGGCTTGTAATTATTTTTATGGACGCATAAAAAAACCTTGGAATAAAACTGAAAAACTGTTATTTTATAACCCGCAAACACTGTTTTTTCCGTCAAAAAAATGTTAACTTTTAAAATGGATTTGATGGGTAAAAAAAGTGCTTGTAAGGGGTTGAATTGCAAGAGGAATTTAAAAGGGTCAGGGTTCGACCCATTGCCTGTTTAAGAAGGTATTAAGACGCCAACATCTTGGCTTGTGTAGCCGCCGACCTTGATGTTCGACCCATTGCCTGTTTAAGAAGGTATTAAGACCCATAAAATAACTGCTTTGAGCCTTCCTGGCTAAGTTCGACCCATTGCCTGTTTAAGAAGGTATTAAGACCGTATAGGGCGGCACTGTCAGCCTCTTTGGGTGTTCGACCCATTGCCTGTTTAAGAAGGTATTAAGACTATCATCCCGTGAGGGATGTTTATAAAAATTTCGTTCGACCCATTGCCTGTTTAAGAAGGTATTAAGACCATTCTCATGCCAGCCTTATACCCCTCATTAACACGTTCGACCCATTGCCTGTTTAAGAAGGTATTAAGACAGACGAGTTTAGTATTACCATGAACCCCCCCCCAAGCGTTCGACCCATTGCCTGTTTAAGAAGGTATTAAGACTATAGTTCAAACGTGTCAAAAACAAAGCTAAGATTGTTCGACCCATTGCCTGTTTAAGAAGGCAATTCAACCCTATGCAGGGCATGTCGGTAAACTCCTTTACCCACCCTGCAAATAAATCATAAGCTTGTAAAGACTGCATCAATCACTTATTTGCTATCTAATGACTTTTTGTTTTCAGATAAGGTGGGTGGTTTATGCGTTTCTTTTTATATTTCAGCTGGATTGCCCAATTAATTGTGAGTGCAGGGCTGTTTTCTATTTCTTTCCTTATTCAATATGCCGTTTTACAGCTGTTTTTAAAGACGGCAGTTTTTGCCATTCTATTGGCGCTGATTATTGAAGTTGCCAAAGTAAATGCCATTGTCTGGCATCGTTATTTTGTAAATCAGTATAGCGATGCCTATCTTCCCTCAATCCAGTGGGCTTGTTTTGCTTTTAAAGCAGGCTTATTTATTCTGTCCGTCCTCTGTTCTATGGTTTATTTCTCCCATATAGGCTGGACAAAGGATTCTTTTCTGCCCACTTTTAATCCCGAAATAATGGCTGCCTGCATTCAATTAATCCGTACTCTATTCAATTGGCAGCCTCAGCCACAGCAGATTATTGCCATCTATTCCATTTTAGTCAGCCTGCTGATAGAGCTGGGGATTTTGCTGTCATTTGAAATGGTTGCTTTTTCTATGCAGTCTCTAATGCAAAAACAGCAAGTATTTGAGCTGAATAAACAGCTATTAAAAGCGCAGGTTCACAGTCAGCAACAGGTAGACAATATTAAGCATGATGCGAATATAGAACAGATCCGCTCGGCAGCCAATAACTCAGTGAATAAAGCAAAAGTAAATATGCAGGTAAGTTTGTAAATATATATTTTCGTAAGCTTGCGATTGCTGAAGCCATATTTTTAACATGCAACAATAGCCCATCTGTTAATGATTAGGAGCTGGGAATGACTGATACCGCTGAACATAATGAGGCTAATTTTTTACCCTTTGATGCAACTGAACGTACCCAGGCAAATGAACTGCAGGTTGAGTCGGCTAAGGGAGCTGCAACGCCTAGAGAAATCGGTTATCACCTTTCTTGATACGTTAGACCAAATGGCTGATGCTTTTAGCAATATTGTGAACGAAAACACGCACCGTTAATGCCAAAGCAGTAACAGAATAAACCGCTACCAGCTTTTTATCTCCAGTCTGCTATGCAGGCTAGGGGGAATTAAGTTAAGTGATAGCAATTGTAGGCTGGGGTGGAACGGTAGTGCAACCCCAGCTTTTTGCGGAATGCCGGGGTTACGCTTAAGCTTCACCCCAGCCTACATTACTGCTGCTGGCGTGGCTAAGCCAAACGCACAAAGCCAAGGCTGTAATAGAATATGCCACTATCAGTTTTTTATCTCCAGTCTGCTATGCAGGTTAAGGGGAATTAAGTTAAGTGCTGGCAATTGTAGGCTGGGGTGGAACGGTAGTGCAACCCCAGCTTTTGCGGAATGCCGGGGTTGCGCTTAAGCTTCACCCCAGCCTACATGCCTATCAAATTCAATGCTATAGGAATTGTTGTGCCG
>JALSLW010000012.1 GCA_026988155.1 Methylomonas sp.
ATTCGGGCTGTTCAGCAAAAAGCTATTTGCAATAGCGGAATTCATCTCAAAGGGTAAACCGGGCTTGTCCAACAAACGGTTCAGATTGTGGCTCGCTTCGCGATCACAATCTAACCTTATTCGTTAAAGAAGGCGATAAGATTAAAAAGCAGCAGCTGTTGCTTGAAGTCTGGAATGGCGATTTAAAAGCACAGGTAAAATTGCAGCGGGCACAAATAAAGGTGAATAAAGCCACAGCAAAGCAGATTTGTGAATTGGCTTCGGGAGCTAAACGTGATGCCAAACGTTTAGTTAGCCTAAAAAAAGCAGATCATATTATTTCTGAAGATCAGGTGGATAAAGCAACGACCAGCGCTAAAGCTCAAGCATTTTCCTGCCTGGCATCGCTTGCAGCCATAGAAGTTGCACAGGCAAACCTGGCCATTGTTGAGCAAGCCATAGAAAGAACCCTAGTGCGGGCACCTTTTGATGGAACGGTGGCTGAAATAAATGCAGAGCTGGGTGAATTTGTTACCCCATCACCGCCAGGCATCCCGACTTTGCCACCGATAGATCTGCTGGATATAAGCTGCCTGAAAGTTTCCGCTCCGATAGATGAGGTAGATGCACCGCAGATTAAAGTTGGGATGACGGCCTGTGTTACTCTGGATGCATTTGCAGAACCTCGCTGTTCGGGGACGGTGACACGAATTGCACCCTATGTGTTAGAAAAGGAAAAGCAGGCACGTACAGTCGAAGTAGAAATCACTCTTAGTGAGCAAAAAGACTTAAAGAGTTTATTGCCAGGCTATAGTGCGGATATTGAGGTTTTAATTGCTCGTCATACCGCTACTTTAAGAGTGCCTACTGAAGCCGTACTGGAAAACAATAGCGTTTTATTGATTGCAGATGATGGGTTGCTAGAATCGCGACAATTTAACTCAGGCCTTGCAAACTGGAACTACATAGAAGTAGCGTCAGGTTTATCAGAAGGCGATACTATTGTTCTTTCAGTAGGCCGTGATGGTGTGAAGCCAGGTGCATAGATGCTTTGCGAACGGAATAGCATAAGTCATCTTCTGCTTAGCTGAAAGGGTATCAGTGAGTCGGATCCAGGTCAATTTCCCCATTATAATCAAAAGGAATTTTATTGCCCCAATGACCTATTTTGATATTCCCAAATAACCGATAGTTCATCCCTCTGCTCCCCTGTTTAGAAAAGTCTTGCAGCCGTTTAAAAAGAGAAAACAAATTGGAAATAACTTCTGTTTCAATGATGGCACTACCATAAGCTGGAATGGTCACACTTTGACGGCTAACCCCTTGCCCAAATTGACTGTCGTTTAATTCAACAACATAATTCATGGCCTCTAGGGGCAAATCAAAGTCATTAGGGTTTTGAACACGCAATTTAAGCCTGTAGGTCTGCTCAAACAGAGTCATATTCAATGGCTCAATTCCGGCCAGCGTAATCGTAGGCCGTTCTATTTTTGATGGCAAAGTGGAACAGGATGTCAGTGAAAGCAAACTGAAAACCGAGGCTATCACTATAAAAAACTGGGTATACTGTTTCATGGCTGGTTTCCGTGTTGATCTGCCGTTAAGCTGTTATGAGCATGTATCGTACGTGTTTTTACTGTATCACATCTTAGTGGCATATATTTATTAGAACCGGTTTTTTTAGGTACGATAGTGTGTGATTAAAAGTGAATTGATTCATTGCCAGAAAGCAGTGAGGATGGCTCAAATGAGAATTGAATAACTTCCAAATTTTAGCTTGCCTTCTTTGCTCCCGATCATGCCTTCTAAATCACCGCATACCCGGCCATGCATTTCTTGAGATAGTCTGATCAATATCAAAAAAACTTCGCAATCATAATATCCATCGTTCAAGCCAGCCCCATAATACAGCCAAATCAGAGCTTTTTCCGGTATTGATGGCTATACTATTCTGTTTTTCTTTAATGCTCAATGGATGAAGATTGTCTAACTGATTTTTCAGCACATTTTGATTTGCATCAGAGACGTTGTTTTGCTGTTTTTTACGCAGTTCAATACGCTGAATCAAGGTGCGTTTATCTGCCTGAGTGAACACAATAAGAAATGGAATTTTTAACCGTTCAGCTAACTGAGTAAATAGCCTACGCTGCTGTTGCCGCAAGAAAGTCGCATCAATAATGACATTGAAATGGGCGCTAAGAATGACATTGGAAAGTTCCAGTAAATGCCTATAAGTTAAATCACTGGACGCTTGACTATACAGCCCGCTATTAATATCAGAATGGCTTATTTGCAGGGCTGAAAGCTTATGCAATCGCTTTCTCTCCACATCAGAACGTATTCTGATGATTGGATAGCGGCGAGTGATTTGTTCAGATAGCCAGCTTTTTCCAGAACCAGAGACGCCATGCATAAAAATCATTGTTGGTCTGGATGTTTGGGTGTAGTTATTGGCCAGCTGTAAATAAGCATGATATTTGTCTATATCCAGTTGATGTTCTTCTGCAGACGAACGCTGACTGGCCCGAATCGCACTGACTTTAGCCATTACAACCGCACGATAAACCAGATAAAAGCGTAGCAGTTTCAGACCTTGATAATCGCCACTGTGCCGCAGATAGCTATTGAGAAACTGAAAAGCCAAATCGTCTCGCTGTTTATGCTGTAAATCCATTATCAGAAAAGCGATTTCACTGATCACATCTATCCAGTACAAAGTGGGATTAAAATCAATGCCGTCAAAAGGTACAGCCTTATTGTCAATTAAAGCAATATTGCCGAGATGTAAATCGCCATGACATTCGCGGATAAACCCAGTCTGTAAACGCTGATTAAAAAAGGCTAGTAGTGAGTTATACTGCTGTTCACTCCAATCAGCTAAATGATTTAAAGTGTCTGGTTTATCGATACCCTCCAGTTGGGAAATCTGGTTAAAATTTTCACGTACCGGCAGCATCACCATTTCTGCACTGCCAAAATCAGCATCAGCTTTGGCAATCTTAATTTTGCTGTGAAAATCAGCGATAGTGTTAGCCAGCTGTTTTATCTGTTCGGGTGTTATTCTGCTCTGAGCCAGTAACTGCTCAAATGTATTTTCTGGCTCAAACTGACGCATTTTAACTGCATATTCAATTACCGTTTTGGAGTCGTCAAATGCCGGATTGTCTTCAGTACCGCTAATTGCAACAACATCAAGATAAATGTCTGTCGCTAATCGAGAGTTTAAACGCAGCTCCTCAAAACAGTAATGTCGCCGTTTTTCCAGGGTTGAGAAATCAAGAAAACCGAGGTTAAGCGGTTTTTTAATTTTATAGGCATATAAACCAGTCAGTAGCACCCAGGAGATATGAGTTTCAATAACCTTGAAATATTCAACCTTATAAGAATACAGCTCAGGGTTTTGCAGAGATTTAATCAATATAGATGAACTGCTCATACGGTTTGTCACCATTGCAAACTGGATAAAGCTATAGATTAACATGGCTGTTTATACGCCACGGGCTGATAATAAAATACATTGATTTTTTATCTCCTCCCTCTTTACTAAAGAGAGGCTGGGGGAAATGTAAATACTCTGTATCAGCTAGACCTATAGGTCACGGCATAGAATGTTTAGTCCTAATATAGTTGACAAGATAGCGCCTTATGAGGATCATCAGCAGTTATTATCTCAATAAATTAATCCTATGAGTATTGATACCTTAAAACTGCGCAGTGTAAGAATAGATACCTATCATGAAAATGTCGCCTATCTAAATCGTGAATGCAGCATCTATCGGGCAGAAGGCTTTCAGGCACTATCTAAAATTCTTGTCAGCGCCAATGGATCTACCTTATTGGCCGTGCTCAATGTGGTTGATGACGATTCTATTGTCTTGCCAGGTGAGCTGGGCCTCTCGCAGCAGACATTTGAACATTTGCATTTAGATGAAGGGACTCTTGCGAAGGTTAATCATGCAGAGCCGCCTAAATCGATGGATGCTGTCAGACGTAAGATTAATGGCGAAAACCTTAATCAGGGTGATTTCACTGATATCTGCAACGATATTGCTGAAACACGCTATTCAAAAATGGAATTGGCTGCCTTTCTGGTTGCCTCTGGACAAAATAATCTTGACCGTAGCGAACTGCTGTTTTTGACCAGAGCCATGTTGCAAACGGGTGAACAGCTAAACTGGCATGAACCGTTAGTTGCTGACAAACATTGCATTGGCGGCATACCGGGCAATCGAACATCAATGTTAGTGGTACCTATTGTGGCAGCGCATGGCATGCTGATCCCTAAAACTTCAAGCCGAGCCATCACTTCACCATCAGGTACGGCTGATACTATGGAAATTTTATCCAATGTTAATTTGACGCCAGAACAGATGCTGGAGATTGTGCGGGAACAGCGTGGCTGTTTAGCATGGGGCGGAACGGCAAAATTGGCACCTGTTGATGATTTGCTGATTTCGGTTGAGAGACCACTGGGCATAGATTCTCAGGGGCAAATGGTGGCATCTATTTTGTCAAAAAAATTAGCGGCAGGCTCTACTCATTTGATTGTTGACATTCCTGTCGGGCCAACGGCTAAAGTCAGGCATATGCGACAGGCACTGGCTTTGCGCAAGCTGTTTGAATTTGTTGGTGACCGGCTAAATATTCACTTAGAGGTGATGATTACTGATGGTCGCCAGCCTATAGGATTCGGTATTGGCCCTGCGCTTGAAGCAAGGGATGTTTTGAAAGTGATGAACAATGATCCTGATGCCCCTGCTGATTTGCGTCAAAAATCTTTGCAGCTGGCTGGACGAATTATTGAATTTGACCCTGATGTCCGTGGCGGACAGGGGTATGCTATTGCCAGGGATATATTGGAGTCGGGGAGAGCATGCGCTAAGATGAATTCTATTATCAAGGCTCAAGGTGAAAAAGCAATTGATTTAGAGCCCGGTAAGCTGAATTATCAAGTCTGTGCTGACCGTGATGGCGTTGTAACTCAGATTGATAATTTTCAAACTGCAAAAATTGCCCGTATGGCGGGTGCACCTATGGAGAAAAAAGCTGGTGTTGATTTATTGAAGAAAATGGGTGATAAGGTATCAAAAGGTGAACCTTTATATCAGATTCATGCGGAATTTCAGGCAGATTTCCTGTTCGCAAAAAAGCTGGCACAACAGAATAGCGGCTATAGTCTTGGTGATAATGAACAGATTTTAAAACCGTTAACTGCATTTTAAAGAGGATGAATTATGCTGATTCTTGCATTTGATGAATACATGCTGCAGGCGCAGCGCTTAGGTGCTGCGCTTGATGTTCCGGTACAAAAAGTATATCTGCATCATTTCCCCGATGCTGAAAGCCTGCTGAGGCTGCCAATTTCTGTACCCGAACATGTGATTATCTGTCGCAGCCTTAATCAGCCCAATGATAAGCTGATAGAATTAATGCTGTGTGTAAAAACTGCCAGACAGCTGGGTGCCAAAAGAGTTACTTTAGCTGCACCTTATTTATGCTATATGCGCCAGGATATTGCCAACCAGCCCGGCGAAGCAGTCAGTCAGAAAATTATCGGGCAGATGCTGGCAGAGCTGTTTGATGATGTGATTACTGTAGATTCACATTTACATCGTATTTCAAGACTGAACCAGGCCATACCGATAGATAATGCAATTAATCTGACTGCAGCTGATAACATTGGCAATTTCCTTAAACAGCAGTTTGACACCGCAGTGCTGCTTGGGCCAGATGCAGAGTCCCAGCAATGGGTTTCTTCCATTGCAAAAAAAATAGGCTTTGATTATGCGGTAGCAAAAAAAATACGTCAGGGAGATAAGCAGGTAATCATCACTTTGCCAGAATATGATTTTAATAATAAGCCTGTGGTCATCATTGATGATGTGGCCAGTACTGGCAGAACCATTGCTATGGCCACCGGTTTATTGATGTCGGAGGGTGCGAAACAGGTTTATGTCGCTGTCACCCACCCATTATTTTGCGACGATGCTGAAGCGCATATTTTACAGGCCGGGGTAAATAAAATTTGGAGTACTGACAGCATTAGTCATTCCAGTGCCTGCATTTATTTGGATCACTTACTTGCACAGGCAATAAAAGACATTGTTTGATTTATATCATTTATGAAGGACACTCATACTTTTAAATCAATTACTTAGCGGAATAATTAAGCAGGCCTCTATGCCTTTCCTTTTACCAGGGAAGAGCTGTATTTTCCAGCCATGGATATCGCACAATTGACGAACAATGGCCAACCCCAAACCACTTCCCCCCGTTTTTTTGCTGCGTGAATGGTCTAAGCGAAAGAAAGGCTGGAATACTGCTTCGATCTTGTCTTTAGGGATGCCAGGACCCTGATCCTTAATGCGAATGACCAGATTATTTTTTAATTTAAGACAAGATAACTTAACAGGATCATCGCCACCGTATCGAAAGCCGTTATCAAGCAAATTAGTTAATACACGTTTCAATACATCAGCCTGTATTTTATGAATTCCACAGGTCTTTTTTGTTTCCATTACTATCATATGATGCTGTCTTTGGTAGTCTTTTACTATTTTCTCCAGCAATTGATCAAGGTCAGTTTCAATCGGGGGATGCTTATCCAGCCCTTTGACTAACTCAAGTGCCTGTTGAATTAGCTGTTCCATTTCAGAAAGGTCGTTTTTTAACCCAGTCAATAATGAGTTGCTTTCATCTTCTTCCAATAGTTCCAGAGCAATTTTCATTCGGGTAATGGGCGTGCGAAGATCATGTGAAATCCCCCCAAAAAGAACAGTTCTGTTGGACATTAGCTGAGTCAACTCTTGTGCCATACGGTTAAAACTATGCGCTAATGATGCAAGTTCTTCTGGGCCAGTTTCCGGAATTCGTGTTGAAAAATCTCCCATGCCAAAATGATTGGCTGCAATTGATAGCCTTTTAACGCTGTTTGTAATGCGATGAACTAATAGCATACTTGCTATAACAATAAGAAAACAGCCAGTTGCCAGAATACCGGCAAGAGCTATAGGCGGACGAGGGCCAAAGCGCTCGTGCATAAAACCGATGGTGATTTTTTGTTCGCCTTGCTGAAGGTCAATCCAAAAACAGCATTTTTTACCCAAACTCTGTTTGATAACGACTTGCTGCCCTGCATGACGCAATAATGCTTTTTCCAGAAGAGGGATAAAAGGATAAAATTGCTTTATTTCGGTCACCTGAACAGGGTCTACTGTGATAAAAAGCTGATGCTGTTCGCGTAAGTGAGCCTGAAATTTTATCCGATCCTGTTCGTTTAAACGTGCCCATGATTCACTTGCCATGGTGATAAATGCCGCCATATCTTCAGCAGCTCTATTTGCCATCGGCATTAAAACAAAATACAGCGCCAATGCAATTGATAAGCCAGTATATATAATGACGCCAAATGCCAATGTTAAGCTGGTATTTACAAATAATGATTTTGGCGGCCGAAACAAGTTCATTGCCTTGAGTCCGCTAAAACGAACCGATAGCCTTCACCCCAGACAGTTTGAATAAACTGGGGATTAGCTGTGTCTGCTTCAATTTTTTGGCGTAGGCGCATGATGCGTACATCAATACTCCGATCAAAAGGTGCACAGTCATAGCCCTTTAATTTTTCTAATAGAGTATCTCTTGTTAATACTTTATTAGGGCTTTCTAAAAATATTTTTAACAAAGAAAACTCACCGCTAGTGATGGGAATGTTTTCATTATCGCGCTTAAGAGACTGACTCAGTATATCTAGCTGATAGGAGCCAAATGAAAAAATCGTAGGTTCATTTTCTGGCTCAGTTTTTTTTAAGGGATTATGCCTACGCAGTACAGAGCGAATACGCGCAAGCAATTCTCTAGGATTAAATGGCTTAGCTAAATAGTCATCAGCTCCAACCTCAAGCCCGATAATGCGGTCAACGTCTTCTCCACAGGCTGAAAGCATGATTAATGGAAGCTGACTATTTACCTGCAGGCGTTTGGCAATGCTAAGGCCATCTTCGCCAGGAAGCATCAGGTCAAGAATAATCAGGTCAGGAGATGATTTCTTCAGATACTTATCCATTTCTATTCCATCCTCTGCTGAATCAACTGAAAAACCTTGTTTTTCAAGGTATTGCCTGAGCAGGTCTCGTAACCCCTGATCATCATCTACAACTAATATTTTTGGTATTTTAATGCTATTCAACTGTGTTCATCCCTTTCTGTTACATATCGTTACAAAAGATATGGATATAGAAATAGTTTAGTAACTATTTCCGCTTAAATTATATCCAACGCGGTTCAGAATAAGCATTTCATCAATAAATAGCTAAGTTTGTTTTTTTGAAACCCGGCTAACCGCTAATCACAACAACATAATAAATGAGGTAAGTCTATGAAGCGAAATTTTTATGCAATATTGTTTTTATCTGTAATGATGATGTTTTCTCAAGCGTCTAATGCAGGCCCCAGGGGACATAATTATGTACGAGCATTTTATGGAGATAAAGAAAAAAATAAAGTTGTAGTTATTGATGTAAAAAGAATGAAATTGATAAAGAAAGTTGCCACTAAAGGGCTGACACCCTACCCTGTTGATAGGGCCGGCTATTTGGATAAAGTTTACGCAATAACACGTGGATCTTCTTCCATGGATGTAATTGATGCAAATACTCTAGAAAATCTTGGGCTGCTTAAGCTCAATCATACTCCACGCTCTGGCGAGTCCTATAATTCAAGATTAGGTTTGGCTTTAATTGCCGGAGCAAATAAGCCATTAACCAGTGTTATTGATGTGGTAAATGATGTCGTGGTTGCTGAAGCAGGCAGAGATGAATTAACGACTCAGACTAGAGATAATGGAGGTGGCATTTCATCTGGACACCCTGCCTGGCTAACTAAAGACAGATTTGTCGTTATTGACAGGGAAACACGGCTGATTCAATTATGGGGCATTGAGAAGTTGCAGATATCAGACAGTTTAGATTATCACTGGAACGTATTTTTATTAGACGAAATGGATACACCAACAGCAGTGCATCATATGCTTCAACGCAATGCATCAATGCTATCTAAACATGAGAAACGTACTTTTTATGCCTTGGCAGAAGGTAAATCATCAACTGAAAATGGAGGCGTAATTGCTCCAGCTATATTGGAGCTTCGTCTAACTGCAAGAGATCGCCTAGTTTTAGTTGATCAAATATCTTTGCCTGGCGACCCTACTGTTATGAGTTCTCATCACGCTGATTTTCACCCTGACGGACAGCATATCTATGTTGGTTCAAGTGAAGGCCATCTATTTGTAATTAATCGGGAAAATAAACATATAGTTTCAACTATAAAAACAGGATTAGGTACAGGACATACACGTTTTGTACCAGCAAAAAACTTGGCTATAGTAACCAATCATCATGATACTTTTGTTACTGTGGTCAATACTGAAAATCATAGCAAGATTAAAGATATTTCTGTAAGCGGCCCCAAAACTAAAGGAGAAATACTACAATCACACACTAACCATGTTAGTCCTGACAGTAAATATTATTATGCATTTGCCAGTGATAACGGTACATTCTTTGAATTGAACCTTAAAAAATTAAAAGTTAGCAGGACGTTGCATACGGGTGGAGTACCTGTTCAGGGTTCTTTTATAAACTGGGATGATTTTTCTTATTCTGCTGTCAGTTCTTCAAGTGGCATGTAATTGTAACCATCAGGATATAGAAACCTTTATTTAACCTAAATAAACCTATGAGCATAGGTTTTTTAGGTTTTCCTGGCTTTTCGATAGTTTCACAATATTCCTAGTATAGAATTGACATTAATTGGACATCAGCCTTTTCTAGGTTAAATGATGCTCACATTCAATAGACTCATCAATTACAATGCCATCACTGTTCAATTGCAAGCCTATCTCTTTACTCTTTAAAAAACTATTTTCTAAAATATTTATCGAAATTCAGCTGCTGGCTAGAATTTTCTTAAATATGATCTAATCTAAGTTATAGAAGGTTTAAAAATTAATACTTAGAGCTGATACATGAAAGTAGGTCAAACAAAATCTCAATTTGTTGCTGTTGCATCAATTGCCGCTGAATTAAGTGCTGTAATGGATGTGGCTAAAGAAATTTCATTAGCTGCAGCTAATGCAAAAGCCATTGCTTTTAGAGCGGGTGAAAAGGCAAAAGGTTTTCAGCCTATTACTGACTTTATTAATGAACTGGCTAAAGAAACGATTGAGCTGGTTGAAGCGATCAATGAACATGCTCTTTCCCTGTATCAATTAACGGTTGATGAACATAGGATGACTGATGCCTATAATAAGTTTGAGGCTGTTTCTGCTTTAGCAAAAGATACGGCTTATGAAGACTCGCTTAAACAGCCTATGCTTAAAGCTCATCACAATATGACTGAGTGCAAGCGTGATTTTAAATCTAATGTTGCTCAGCTTTTGGAGCAGCTGGCTGAGGTTATGCATCCGGCAAGAGCCGCTCGGGTTATTGCCGCAAACTCTAGAATTGAAGCCTCTCAGGCTGGGGAATATTTGCAGAGTTTACAGGCAGTTGCCGAGAGTGTGGATAATGCGGCACAGGTTATTCATGACAATGTTCAAAGATGTCGAAGTGCTTTATCAGTTGTTAACTTGACTGAATAATTAGATTTTTAAATAACAAAACCTATAACCAATTTTACCTATTTAAGAGGCTTGTTTTAAATGAAAATGACCAATATATACGAGGGATCGTATCAGTGGATTATGTTTGGCCGAGATGAAAATAAGCCTGATAAAATTATTGATACTAACCAGTACATGGTTAGAACTGCCAATCGCTGTCTGCTGATCGATCCTGGAGGTGTAGAGCTGTTTGCGCCCATGTTGGCAGCCGTGCTGCACTATGCACCTGTTGAACAAATTACAGATATTTTTGCCTCGCATCAGGATCCCGATATTATTTCGTCATTAGGGCTGTGGGACCAGGCTTTGCCAGATGCTAAACTGCATGCCTCTGAATTATGGGAAGGATTTATCAGGCATTTTGGCTGTGAAAGCATTGAATACGTGCCGATTGCAGATAATGGAGGAACTATTAATATGGATGGAGTAGAGCTTCAAGTTATCCCTGCGCATTATATGCATTCATCTGCAAATTTTAATATTTACGATTCGCAGGCAAAAATTTTAATGTCCGGAGATGTGGGCGCGGCATTGGAAGCACCGGGTGCAGCCATGTTTGTTGATAATTTTGATGCTCATGTTGAAAAAATGCGATTTTTTCATCAGCGCTGGATGCCTTCAAATCAGGCGAAAAGAGTCTGGATTGATAGAGTAAGGGAGTTAGATGTTAATATTTTAGCGCCACAGCACGGGCGCATGTTTAAAGGTGATGATGTAAAGCGATTTCTAGATTGGTTTGAAGCATTGCCTGTTGGAATTGCCGTGTAGGATCAATGAATATTTTAAAAAATACATTTTAGTGACCTCAGAGATAAGCAATAAAGGAAATAATGATGAAAACTCTAATCTACACTAAAAAGCTAATCGCTGTACTTTTTGTCCTGTTTCTGAGTACGTCTGCCAGTGCAAAAATAATTACTGAAAATCTGGTTGGCGAAGTGTTCCATGGTGCTTTTTCTGGAGAATTGGGAGCAGGCTCTTTCAGCTACGATGCCGCACTTCTCACTGGTCTGGGTGAGGAAACGCTTAACAGTGATAAAATCAGCATTGAATTTACAGTTTTTGGCCAGAGTTTTACAAAAGTAGACGATGTTGATTTTCCTAGCTTTCCATTACTGGATTTTTATGATGGCACCCCAGTTTCTCTAGAATTTGCTGTGCTTTTTGGAATTGATGAACCTGATGTTGCAGGGTTTGAAATATACGACCTGCTTCCCGTAGCCGGGGGAGGATTTCAAACCGAAATCGTAGTGGAACCTGTTCCGCTTCCCATAACCGTCGGGCTATTCAGTTCTGGTTTGCTTGGTCTAATGGGCTATCGCATAAAAGCTTCCAATGGAGAAATATTTAAGGAAATGGCGGCAGGACAAGGCTCCTAAACAGAATGTAAAGTCAACAGTATTGGCTTGGTGGGATATTTGTTTCTAGCTGCTTAAGTATCTGTTCAATAACAAATTCAGCATTGTTGTAATCAATTTTCAATATAAGAACCTTTCCATCTATGTCTAGGCACAATGACGGATATGATGATACCCCCAAACGTCTTGCAAAGAGTATCTGCTGTAATAGCCAGTTATTAATAGATTTACTTTTATAGTCAGATATAAATAGCTTGTCATCTAAACCTATCAGTTTTGCACAATTAATCAATGTTTTATCAAGAGATGGATTTTCTGCGTTTTGGTAATAGGCCCATTGAATCTGAGCAATCATTTTATCTTCAGATTCTGCTGACTGTTTTTTTGCTGCCAGAACAGCACGGCACGAGGGATAAGTGGATCTAACAGCCTTATTAGTTTTCCAAAAGTCAAAATTAAACTGGATATGCGGTACTGTCAGTTCAATTTTCTTCCAGTTAGCTTGAATCATGGCCGCCATTTCCTTTGGCATGGGTTCCACCGAATCCGGAGCCAATCCGCCAACTATTTTTTCTAGGCAAATATACTTTGGCAGCTCTGATGATATCTGTTTTAACACGGCATCAAATGCATAGCACCAACTGCACATTGGGTCATGGATGTAATACAAATTTAGCTTTTTCATTTTGTTATGGATTTTGAGGCAGATTTATCATTAAAGCCCGCGCTGACAGATAAACTAAAAATCCATTTATGAGATGCCAAATAAAATGAGTGCCAATCGGAAAATAGGGGCAAACCATAATATCAATAGTACGGAAAAATAATGCCAGCAAAAAAACAGCAAGCGCTATCAGCAGTATAAATTTTTCCGGTTTTTTATAGATTAGATGATAGAGGCCAAATCCTAGCAAAAGCATAATAGCCGGCAGATAGCTAAGCGACCCATTAAAATGCTGCGGGAACTGTGCACCTATGATGGCAAAAAAAATATATGCAGCTAACAGCCCCGCTGCATAACTTTTTGACAGATTAATAATACGTCGCGCATAAACCCACATAAATACGAATTGAAAAAACAGAATAGGTAAAATATCCAGAATCATTGTCAGCTTAGTGGCAAAAGTATGAAATAGAAAGCTGCCTATTCCAATTGATGCCATTAAACCGATTAAGACCCAAACTGTACTGGATAGTCTGCTCTGACAATTCCCGTGTTTCCAAACTATCCAGGCAGCAAAAATAAAAGCCAGATTGGTCAACGCATTAATGGGCTCCGCCCAAAAACTCGAATCCAACCGTTCACAGTAAAGATCAATCATTTTATCGCCTTTTATTACATTCCAAATACGTACCTGTCTGGTAGGGAATTATACTTTTGGCCATGACTAATTGGAACAGACTAAAAAATAATAGCTTGATTTTCCCATTACATATCCTGTAAGTTTTACAATTTAAATGAATATTCAAGGATCATCATGTCAAAAACAAAGTTTCGGGGTCTACTTTTTTTAATTTTTTTATTTAATTCTGCGCTCTCAATAGCCAGTGAAGAAGGACTGGCGGCTTATTATTCGGATGTTTTTCAAGGAAAAAAAACAGCTAGCGGAGAACTGTATGATAGAAACGGACTCACTGCAGCACATAAAACACTGGCTTTCGGCACCCGAGTCAAAGTAACCGACCTGGGAAATGATAAATCTGTCACTGTCACCATTACTGACCGTGGACCTTACAGCAAAAAACGCATTATTGATTTATCTTATGCTGCAGCTGAAGAAATTGATCTAATTAACGCAGGGATAAGCAGAGTCAGAATAGAAATCTTGAATAGTGCATCAGCTAACAATGAATAGTAATTTATCGTTGGCTGATTTTATTTTCGGCTTCACACCTTTTATTATTGAATTATCCTATTATTAGTTAAGCTATCCGCTTACCAAACCTTTAAGAGGCCTCATAAAATGAATACTCACTTTCCACGTTTTTTTGCTGTATTGCTCTCGCTTTTTTCAGTTAGCCCTATTGTTCATTCTGCTGATTTGGAAGCAGGTAAAGCTAAAGCTGCTTTTTGTCTGGGCTGTCACGGCGAAAATGGCAATAGCAAAAATCCGCAATATCCCAGCTTGGCTGGACAACGTGCCAACTATATTGAGTATCAATTAGTTGCCTTTCAATCAGGGAAGCGTACCAGCCCCGTTATGCAAGGTATGATTGCACAGCTAGATAGAGAAGATATGAAAAACATAGCTGCCTATTTCGCCAGTCTCTCAGCAGAAAGTGCAGGAGCAGATCCTGTTGTGGCAAAACAGGGGGAAAGCAAAACAGCCATGTGCAAAGGCTGTCATGGTAATTCTGCCGAAGGCAGAGGTGGCTTCCCCAGGTTGGCAGGCCAGCATCCAGAGTATTTAAAAAAACAGCTGCTTAACTTTAAAGACCGCTCCAGAACGGGTGGACCTATGAATGGGATAGCCTCTTCACTTTCAGAACAGGATATTGATGAAATATCTGCCTATTTGGGAAGTTTATAACGCTATAGCGCAACGCATAAACATTATTAAACGTATAAAAAAAGGCGGTTTTCCGCCTTTTTTTATACGTTAGCGATACTTTCAAGCCAACTAAAAGCTGTAAAATGATTTATCATACCGCTTAAAAATAATCAGCTTAATTTATATAATGAACGCAGCGACTGACCAAGCTTCCAAACGATACTCTTTAACTTTTTTGTTTGCAGGCACTCTATTCATCAGTGCAACATTGATGTTTATTTTGCAGCCTCTTTATGGCAAGCTGCTGCTTCCCTTATTGGGAGGCTCTCCTGCGGTCTGGAATACCTGCATGGTATTTTACCAAACCTTGCTTTTTTTAGGCTATCTGTACGCACATTACATATCAGTAAAATTTAGCTCCCATAGGCAAATTCAAATTCATGCGGTTGTCATTGCCATAAGCCTTGTTGCATTGCCTATCGCTTTACCAGAAAATTCTATACCGCCTACTGAGTCTAATCCTACTTTTTGGCTGATGGGAACTTTATTTTTAGCGATTGGACTGCCTTTTTTTGTTGTATCCACCACGTCGCCTTTATTGCAAAAGTGGTTTTCGAAAATAGGACACAGCACCAGCGAAGATCCCTATTATCTTTATGGTGCAAGTAATGCGGGAAGCATGCTTGCCCTATTAAGCTATCCTTTTCTGATAGAGCCAAATATTGGTCTGCTTAAGCAGCTAAGTGCCTGGAGTTTGGGGTTTGGCTTACTCTGCATTTTTATAGCTGGCTGCGCTGCCGTGCTCTGGCGCAGCCAGAAAATAATTATCACAGAGCCTTCAGCCACTTATGAACCTGAAGAATTATCAATCTCAACCAAGCTGCACTGGCTGGCTCTTGCTTTTGTACCATCTAGCCTTTTGCTGGGACTGACTAATTTTATTAGTACAGATATTGCATCAGCACCTTTGCTATGGATTATTCCTCTTACCCTCTATTTATTAACCTTTATTCTAGTTTTTTCTAAATGGGCAAATAGAATTCATCCGATAATGGTTTCATTGCAGCCCATTATTTTATTGCCTTTTATAGCCTACGCCTTTGTTGACCCTGCCGCCCTGCCCTACTGGCTAAACTTGATTCTGCATCTGCTGGCCTTTTTTGTTACCGTGATGGTCTGCCATGGAGAGCTTGCTAAGAATCGTCCACATACCCAGCATTTAACCAATTACTATCTAATCATGTCATTTGCAGGCATGCTGGGCGGTATGTTTAACACCTTTATTGCACCGTTTATTTTCAATGCGGTTTATGAATACCCTATTATGATCATAGCTGCTTTATTTTTACGGCCGGGGTTCTATTCACAAAAAATAAGCTTGCAACTAGCATTTCCGACGACTCTGCTATTTATCGGCTTAGCGGTCTATTTTCTTAATGATCATTTATCCCCCACATTGATCTACAGTGCTACCAACGCACTTATTTTATTAACGGGGTTGAGCTATGCTTTCCGCTCACGTCCAGTCACTTTGGCCTTATTGAGCGGTGTTATTTTATTTTTCACCTTTGGCATACAGAACCTGATTTCCAATACCATTTTTCAGGAACGCAGTTTTTTTGGGGTTTTTTCAGTTAGAGAAAGTGTTTTAGCGGATGAAAAAGGCATGCCTGAAAAGTATCATGAATTATTTCACGGTACCACTAAACATGGTGCTCAACGCCTTACTGCAGACCTGCAGACAACTCCTTTAACCTATTACAGCCATCAGGGCCCCATAGGTCAGCTTTTTAATATCTATGATCGGCAGGATCAGAGCTGGGAAATTGGTTCCGTAGGTTTAGGTGCCGGTGCATTGGCCTGTTATGCAAAGCCGCAGCAGCATTGGACGCAATACGAAATTGATCCATTGGTAATTGATATAGCAAAAAACCCCAAGTACTTTACCTATTTAAAGCTTTGCGGTAAAAATTTAACCTTTAAAGTGGGTGATGCCCGCCTTTCATTGAAACAAGAGCCTAATCAAAAATTTGATCTGCTAATTATGGATGCCTTTAGTTCAGACTCTGTACCCACCCACCTATTAACCAGAGAAGCGATTGCACTTTATTTTGCTAAACTTAAGCCTGATGGGATACTGGCATTCCATATTACCAACCGCCATTTAGAGTTAAAAAAAGTAATCTCGGATCACGTCAGCCATTTTAAGCTGTCGGCTCTAATTCAGGAGTTTAAACCGAAAAATAAAATACCGCTGGTGATTGCTACTGACTGGGTAGTAATGGCTAAAAAAGCAGAAACATTGACTCCTTTACGCCAAAGCCGTTTAGGAAGCTGGCAAAAACTGCCCCTGTATTTTGACATGAAGCCATGGACTGATGACTTCACTAACATTATTGGAATCTGGAAATAATATGATACATAACCTCAAGGAACTTGCACAGCTTTGTGATGCTGAAATACTCAGTGGCGATGCCTCGTTAAACATCAATGCGGCAGCCGATATAATGACAGCTTCTGAAAATGAAGTGACAGTACTGAGCAGTACCAAATATGCTAAATATTTAAAAGACAGTAAAGCATCTGCCTGCTTTATTTCTAATAGTATATCCAGCGAAGATGCCCCCAAAAACCTTGTTTTGCTTATGTGTGCAGATCCTGAAATAAGCTTTCTAAAAGCCGTCAATGCATTGCACCCCACCCCAAAATTTCCCCGATCCATTTCAAAACAGGCAGCTATTGCTGATTCAGTTACACTTGGAAAGAACATCAATGTAGGTCCCTTTTCTTCCATTGATGAAAATTCAGCTATTGGTGATGAAACGGAAATTCTGGCCAGCGTCAATATTGGCCGTAATGTGTCTATCGGAAAAAACTGCCGCCTCTATCCAAATGCTGTTATCTATGATAATACTGTTATTGGAGACAATGTCATTATCCATTCTGGTGCCATTATTGCCGCCGATGGTTTTGGCTATAAATATCGCGATAACGAACATATCAAAGTACCTCATGTCGGTAATGTAGTTATTGCAGATAATGTTGAAATCGGTGCCAATACCTGCATTGATAGAGGTGCGCTTGGGTCCACCACGATTGGTGCCGGCAGCAAGATTGATAATTTAGTGCAATTAGGGCATAACAACAATGTGGGCAGAAATGTCATTATCTGCGGCCAGTCAGGAATTTCAGGTTCCTGCACTATTGGAGATGGCGCAGTATTAGCCGGAAGCACTGGGGTTGCAGACCATGTCATCATCGGGCAGCAGGCTGTTATTATGGCAAGATCGGGGGTTGCCAGCGATATAAAACCAGGTTCTCAAGTATTTGGCAGCCCGGCTAAAGATAGAAAAGTGGCTTGGCGTGAATTGGCCGCATTAAGTAAGCTGCCTGAATTATTTAAGAAATTTAAACAGCTGGAAAAAAGGCTGACAAAACTTGAAGGATAGATAATAGCGTGCTAAACCTATAGGTACCAAACAAAAAATCGAGTAGCCTCTACGTTTAATGCATAAAAGACCTTACCAATGAGAATACATGTTTATGAACTGAAAATAGGCATGTTTGTCAGCGAATTGGATATTCCCTGGGAACAGTCCCCCTTCTCACTGCAGGGGTTCGATCTAAAATCGCTGGCAGATATTAAAGCAGTTCAGGATGTCTGTGATTATGTGGTGATCGACCCTGCTCGGCAAAAAAGGATTCATGGCGCCATTTCCAATAAACCCGCTCCATCATTTTTAAAAGCGTTTGAAGATTCAGAAACAAGCTACCAAAAAACCAGCTCCTTGGTTAAAGGTATGATGGATGACATACGCTTTGGCAATCAATTAAATGCTAAAGACGCTAAACAGGCAGTGGCAGAATGCGTAGAAAATGTGTTAAAAATGCCAAACACCATGCTGCTGTTAACCCAGTTAAAAAACCAGGATGAATATACCTCGCAGCATAGCTTAAACGTCTGTATTCTATCAATCCTGCTGGCAAGGCATATGGACTATTCAGTTGAAGAAATTAATCGGATAGGACTGTGCGGATTACTCCATGATATGGGTAAAGCCAAGGTTCCTGAGGAAATCCTTAATAAGCCGGGAAAATTAACAGCTGATGAACTTAAAATCATGAATTCCCATACAACATTGGGAAGAAATATCTTAATGTCTGCCCGTGATGTATACCCTGGTACCGTTGACGTTGCCTATACCCACCATGAACGGCTAGATGGCAAAGGCTACCCCCGAGGACTAAATCACGAAGGCATCTCACTTTATGCAAGACTGGTAGCCGTGGTTGATGCCTATGATGCAATCACTAGCGACCGAGTTTATCAGAAAGGCCGTTTGCATCTACAGGCTATTGCCATACTGACCCAAGCCAGAGAAACTCAATTTGATAGTACTGTTGTTTTAAAGTTTATTGATTGCCTCGGCATTTATCCCGTCGGCAATGCAATTGAAATGAAAAATGGTGAAGTAGGAGTAGTAATCGAGGCAAACCTTAATAACAAAACCAAGCCAAAAATATTAATGTTAATGGATGCAGAAAAGAATTTCATTGATAGTAGGATACTTGAACTGGCAAAGAATCCCGCTGATAAGAATGGAGAGCCCTATCGTATCCATAAAGTATTACGAAAAGGAGAGTATGGTATTGATTTATACGAATTTAATCAGCAAGGAGGGTTTAGCAAAGCATTTATGGATAAATAATGTGAAAACCAGCCCTTTTGTATGCATGCCAAAATCAACCGCAAGTTATATTTTTAAACCAGTTTGCCGAGAGCGGAAAGGCGCTGAGCTTTGCACCCAGCACGGGGGAATTAAACTTGATTTTCGCAGTTTTAAAATGCATATAAAAATGGATATGTTATGGTGCAAATCGCCTGATATGGTTAAAAAAGAAATCGCGGTCTATCTATTAGCCTGCAATTTTATTCGAGCCAATATGGCCTGAGCTACCAAAGTGAAATATAAAGTTCCCAGATAGTTTGATTTTATGACGACTGTATAAATTTTTAATGAAGGCATATTACAGTTGATAGTACTTTCTGGAAAAATTTTGAAATATGCTATTGATGGAACCCTGAGTGCAATCGCTTCTATACCCATTAGGTTGCAGAAAATAAAAGTACAGCCGGAATGTAAGCAGTGTTACAGATATGCGATTTATGTTCAAAAATGCAGAAAAGTTCAATGAATATATTTGCGACTGGGATGTTTCTAATCTATTGTATAGTGATGGAATGTTTATAGGGTCGGCATATTCTTATGACTGTAACTGATATTGAATATTTTGTTTTGTAATGATATTAATACCATCACAAAAAAAGTTTCCTCTTTAAATGACAGGGAAACAATATTTTTTTGGAAAAATAGCCAATAATACAAAAAATATTGAGAGTATCCATTTGGCGTGCTATCGCGCGCCAAATGGTAGGTTTTAGGACTCCATGCCACAAAAATCGATTCGCCACGCGACGAAATCATTAGGATCCAGACGGCCCTGCGCCCTCCTCGCTTGATGGCTAAGCTACGGAATATGTACGCAACCATATGAATAACAAGGCATAATATGACTGGTAGCGATATAAGAGTCTGCTCCATTCCCTTTATTCCCTTTATTCTTAGGGTTGTAACCGAAAGATTGCCACCCTTTCTATACCTCTTACGCCACTAATGCTACCTGTTAACAAAAAGATTGTGGCTACAGACTTTCGTTTCAATTAAACTTGCTATAATCTTAGAAAAGACAACTAAACGCGGTGAAAACCAGCATTCCCCTTGCCCATGTAGCTAATGGGTGAAGTTAGGTTTTTTTGACCTGCAAATTCAACTATTTTTCTAAGATATTTCACATATTCATTAAGTTTTTCAACCTATTTAGAAGGAGATAAGTAATGGCTGGGCGAATTTTTGCACCTTTATTAACTGTTTTACTGTTAGGCGGCGTCGGAACCGCTATTTATCTGTCCGTAACAGAGCAGTTTCAATCCATGAACCAGGAGAAAATTAAAGGTGTTTCAGGGTCTGAGAAAATAGAATTTTTTCATGATACCGAAACGATCGCAGCATTAGCAAACACGCCCTGGAATTTAATGGCACAAGTAGAAAAAGCAGGATCCAGAGAAATTGCCAGTTACAATCTTTCTAACTACGATTTTGCATTTCCTGCCGGTGTACCAGCAGCCGAAAAAATTTTAAGGGAACAAAATATAAAAAAATATTTTCAACCCTTTTTTACCCCTATGGTGATTGCATCATGGAAGCCTATTGCTGAAATATTAATCGCTAACGGAATTGTTGAGCATAAAGGAAATGCTTATTACATTATTGATATGAATAAGCTAATTAGTTTGATGCTAGAGAAAAAACGCTGGACAGACCTAAAAGGCAGCAATAAATATCCTGCCAATAAATCCATTTTGATAACAACGACTGATGTGAGAAAGTCTAATAGTGCAGCCATGTATTTAGCATTGGCGAGTTATGTGCTTAACAATAATACCATCGTACAAAATGACCAGCAGACTGATGCTATTATTGATAAATTAGCGTCCTTATTTCTTCGTCAAGGCTTTACTGAAAATTCATCCGCCATCCCTTTTCAAGATTACCTAACCATGGGCCCAGGAAAAGCCCCCATGGTAATGATGTATGAGGCGCAGTTTTTGAGTGAAGCCGCAAAGGAAAATAGCGCCATTAATAGTGATATGGTTTTGCTATATCCTGAGCCTACGTTATTTACCAAACATGTCTTAATTCCATTTTCTGAAAATGGCTCAAAACTGGGAGAAGCGTTAAACAATGATGAAACACTGCAAAAAATTGCCACTCAACATGGATTACGGACACAGAATATTGCTTTGTTTCGTAATTTCATTAAAAACAAAAAACTTCCCGTACCCGATTCGCTGGTTAATATAATAGAACCGCCCAGCTATGAAGTGCTGGAAAAAATGATACAAAAAATAGAATTATTATATAGCCAAGGTTAATTTACCCAATACTAAGGAACTATCATGTCAGAAACCACTACATTAACCCCACCTGAAATACGACTGACACCTCCAGAACCTGTTGCTCCTGTATCAGAAGATAAAGCGATGAGCATGGTGCCCGTGTCAGAAGATCAGCATAATTTACTGGACCAAAAAGTCAATGAGTTTATTGCTATTGTCATTAAATCAGATACCCATAGTAATGAATTTAAAGAAAAAGTAACGGCTATTCATAACATGGGAAGTGAAGAAATCCGTCAGGCTGCCAGTGTCTCAAACAGAATGTTGGACAGGCCTGTTAAAGCAATGAACGAAGGTGTTTTTGATAATAACTCTACCGTTGGCAGTGCGTTAGTTAAGCTGAGAAGCACAGTGGAGGATTTGGATCCATCTAGGCAAGGAGATTTATTATCACCTAAAAAACTTTTAGGTTTTATTCCCTTTGGAAACAAGCTAAAAAACTATTTTCAAGAATATCAATCAGCTCAATCGCATATCAATAGTATTGTTGAATCTTTATATAACGGGCAAGATGAATTGAGAAAAGATAATGCAACGATTGAAACAGAAAAATCACGCTTATGGGAGATTATGGGAAAGCTGGAGCAATATATTTATCTGGGAAAAGAGATTGATAAGGCGTTAGAAGCTAAAGTTTCAGATATTGAAAAGGATCATCCCGAAAAAGCCAGAATAGTTAAAGAGGAAATGTTATTTTATGTACGCCAAAAAGTACAAGATTTATTAACCCAGCTGGCTGTGAGCATTCAGGGTTATTTGGCGCTCGATATGGTGCGAAAAAACAACCTGGAATTGATAAAGGGTGTCGATCGTGCGACCACCACAACCGTATCCGCTTTACGCACCGCTGTGGTGGTCGCCCAGGCATTAACTAATCAAAAGCTGGTTTTAGATCAGATTAATGCGCTCAATAGTACCACTGGCGATTTAATAAAGGGAACCGCACAGATGTTAAAACAGCAGGCAGGTAAAATAAGCAGTCAGGCTTCAAACAGCACAATTGAATTGGATAAACTGAAAACTGCGTTTTCAGATATTTATGCCACCATGGATATGATGGCTAATTATAAAGTGCAAGCATTAGATAATATGCAAAAAACGGTCACTGCACTTTCCAGCGAGGTTGAAAAATCTAAAGCCTATCTTGATCGCGCAAGACAAGAAAAAGTCGCTTCAGTGGTTAATTCGGCTGAGGCAGAAGCCCGTAACGATGAAATTCGTCTGTAACACAGAAGGAAAATAACATGACATGTGTATATTCAGCAATAATGATTAACTTATTCATAGCACTGATGTTTTTAACAGGATGCGAACAGCTAGAACAAGCCTCTTCAAATTCAGTTTTAAAAGTCTTGGCCGGCTCAGAGTTAAAAGACATAGAACCCATGTTGGAAACAATCAAAAAACAGACGGGCGTGACCATGGAAATGCATTACATTGGCACATTGGATGGTGCAGAAAAAATTGTATCCGGTCGTGAGCATTACGATTTGGCATGGTTTTCTCATGCTAAATATTTCAGCTTGCTACAAGACGAAAATAAAATTATTCATAGCCAGGAAAAAATAGCATTATCACCCGTTATTCCCGCAGTAAAAACAAGTTTAGCTCAGCAATGGGGTTGGGTTAATAATCCAGATGTAACATGGAGCCAAATCGCTGAAAAAATCAAAATGGGTGAATTTAAATATGCAATGACCGATCCAACTGCTTCTAATTCCGGATTTTCTACCGTGATGAGTGTACAGGCAGCTCTATCCAATGCAGGGGATGCTCTTACAGCAGAAGATATTGATGCTGATAAATTGAAAAGCTTTTTTAGTGGTCAATCATTAACATCAGGAAGCTCAGGATGGCTGTCAGAAGCTTATATAAGAGATCAGAACAAACTCGGTGGCCTGTTCAATTACGAGTCGGTATTAATGAAAATGAACCGGAGTGGGGAGTTACAGGATCCTTTGACATTAATTTATCCCAAAGAAGGAATGGTAACGGCTGATTATCCGTTAATTTTATTAGCTAAAGATAAAATTGAACCCTATCAACAACTGGTTGCGTATTTAAAATCAGCTGAATTTCAAACCTGGATGATGACACAGACAGATAGACGACCCGTAAACACAACGGTTGCCTTGAGTGATTCATTTCCAAAAGGGTATTTAATGGATTTACCTTTTCCTACCTCTATTACGACAGTAAATGAAATATTGTTTACCTATTTAGATGATAAACGTAAGCCCAGTCATTCTTATTTTGTGCTCGATTTAAGCGGCTCGATGGGCGGTGACCGTTTAGTTGCATTAAAACAGGCAATGGTTAACCTTTCAGGAGGCGACAGCTCTATTACAGGACAGTTTGCCAGATTTAGAAACCGTGAACAAGTTACTTTTTTACCTTTTAATCAAGATGTTATAGAAATACGTGATTTTTCAATCGGTAAAAATGGACTGGGTATGCAAAAAATTCAGGATTATATAAACAGCCTAAAAGCGACTGGCGGAACGGGAATCTATAGCTCATTGAAAACCGCTTACCAGCAAGCCAGACTAGCAATTGAAAAAGATCCAGAGCGTTTTTATTCAATCGTACTAATGAGTGATGGAATCAGTAATGAAGGACTCAGCTATCAGCAGTTTGAGCAATATTATCGACAAGAATCGGATTATTTAGCTAACATCAGAACCTTTCCCGTCTTGTTTGGAGAAGCTGATCAGCAAGAAATGGATAATCTGGCACGATTAACAGGTGGGCGTGTTTTTGACAGCCGTAAAGACCCCTTATCGCATGTTTTTAAAAAAATCAGAGGGTATCAATAATCTTATGTCGCGCCGTTATTTATTATTTTTATATAGCACGCCTAACCTAGTTGGCAGTATTTTTGGCTTAATTGGTCTAGGGCTGTTTTTTTCGGGAATAATTAAAGCCTATTGGTTTTTTATAGTGCTCGGCTTGTATGGAATCGGTTTTTTAATCACACCTAAAAATAAAGCGCAGCATCTTATCTATAGCAAAGAGCTCTCATCTAAAGAATTGCAAAAAGAACTTGAGCAATTGATTAAAAAAATCAAGAAAAGCGTTCAAAAACCAGTATTGGAAAAAATTGAAAACATTAAAGATAATATCAATATATTACTGCCACATATAGGAAAAATGGAATCATCCGAATACGATTTACATATCGTAAAGCAAACCATTACCCGCTATTTACCTGAATTACTAGAAGCCTACTTAGAATTACCCACCGCTTTTGCAAGAATTCACAAAGTAAGAAATGGACAAACACCTCAACAAATTTTGATTGATCAGCTAGATATCCTGGACAACCGAATCGAACAAATTGTGGTGGATGTGCATCAAAAGAATACAGAAGCACTCATTGCACACGGTCAATTTTTAAAGAATAAATTTACTGAAGTTGATGATTGGCTGGTATAGATGAATCCCTGGAGTCCAACATGATCCCCTCTATTACAAGTAAAATTTGATCGAAAAAATCAAGTAGGGAGGTCAAGGGGCACAGCGAAACACGAAACAACCACCAGCTTAAGCAGGTGGTTGTTTCAATTGCGGACTTAAAGTCATGCCAACAGCGGACTTAAAGTCATGCCAACAGCGGACTTGACCGCTGTTAACTCATAAAGTCGCCTTCGGCACTATATTTTAGACTATTTAAAATGGGGGGAGCCCCTTCTATTGAAATAAACAATCTTTTCTTGCAGGATGCCGCTCCAATCCACATTCTCTGAACCTTGCTTCCCAAATCCGCTTATACTTGTTCCTGATTACCCATAAGCTTCCGCCAAAGTCAAAAGACTGTTTGGCATAGGTGCTGTTCTCACTGCAACGTAGGTAAAGCGAGGCATCATATCCTCTAGCTGGAACCGTCTATTATGACGATAGCAAAATTCAGCCAGATAACGTGGCAAATGCTTTGGGTTAATTGCATGGTAAGTGCCTCTTATTGCATTTTTAACATTGCCTATTATAAGTACCCAAGTAAAATTAATTTAATAGTTTTACGCAGGATTTTTTTTCATTTTAGGCCCTGAATAAATAGGCGCATAGCTAGCTACGTAACTATTTATTCAGGGTCTAAAATGGTAAAAAAGACAAGTAAAAAGTTAAATTAATTTTACTTGGGTACTTAGTATTGACCCAGGTAAATTCTTTTTTTGTGACACTTTGATGTCCGCCGCCCGTTACAATGCTGATGTGATGACAGCCTGCATCAGCTACTGCTGAAAAACAAGGCAATCCATCTGAAATGATCGT
>JALSLW010000013.1 GCA_026988155.1 Methylomonas sp.
ATGAAATTACAGATATTTATTGCCCAACTATTAAAAGAGGCGACAATAGATCTTCGTAAGAAGTTAGTTCAACTGGACAGAGATATATCAAAGGCGATGGATGTCGTACTAAAACCTAGCGAATCCCGATCCTGCATTACGAAAAATTGAAGAACTGGAAAAAACCATGGAATCAACAGCAAATGAAATAACTAGATTAAAGTCTTAATATGCTTCACATCATTCTCTGAAAAATCTTACAGAAGAACAAATGCATTTATCATTGATGGTCTTGCAGAGGATTTAAAGGAAAAAGAAAAATCAAAACTTAAAGATTTGATTGCATCACTTGTTGATAAAATAGCTTTAGATACATTAACCCTAGAATGCTGTCATCCACTACCATATAGCAGTGGATGACATCCTAGTATGGCGTCCCCAGGGGGGTTCGAACCCCCGTTACCGCCGTGAAAGGGCGGTGTCCTAGGCCTCTAGACGATGGGGACTAAGATCTTAAACTAATTTACCAGATAAACTATGGTGGAGCCAGGCGGGATCGAACCGCCGACCTCAACACTGCCAGTGTTGCGCTCTCCCAATTGAGCTATGGCCCCTTAGTTGAGTCCGATAATTATACAGTTATTATCCGAGTTGTCTATAATTATTTTTCCAGTATAAATTGAATAGCTTTAGCCATCCGAGATAAAGTCTTTTCTCTGCCTAATAGGCTCAGTGTTATGTCAATTGCCGGTGAAACGCCTGCTCCCGAAACGGCCACTCGCAAAGGCTGAGCAACCTTTCCTAATTTCAACTCCAACTCTTCTGCAGTATCTAAAACAATCTGATGCAGCTTTTTACCATCCCATTCAGTTAGCTGACTAAACTTATCCATCAATTGCTGCAATACCTTGTCAGTCCCCTGTTTAAAATTCTTTTTGGCGGCCTTTTCATCATAAGCATCAAATTCCTGATAAAAATAACGGCTGGATACAGCCATTTCTACCAAAGTTTTACAGCGCTCTCTCTGGGCTTTTACCACTTCAGCCAAATCAGGCCCCTGTGATGGGTCAATGCCCTGGTCTCCCATATGCCAGCTCAGATGGTGAGCAACATGAGCAGGGTCGCTGTTCATCATATATTGATGATTCAGCCATAGCAGCTTTTCTGTATTAAATGTTGAGGCCGACACATTGCAAGCCTCTAAATCAAACAGTTTAATCATTTCATCTAAAGAAAAAATCTCCTTGTCGCCACTTGACCAGCCTAGTCTGACCAGATAATTAAGTAAAGCTTCTGGCAAGTAGCCTTCATTCCGATATTGCATGACACTGACTGCACCATGCCGTTTAGATAGCCTAGCACCGTCATCACCCAAAATCATTGGCATATGCGCATATTGTGGCAATTCAGCACCTAATGCTTTAAGAATATTGATCTGTCTTGGCGTATTGTTAATATGATCATCACCTCTAATCACATGGCTCACACCCATATCCATATCATCTACCAATACGGTCAGGTTATAAGTTGGAGTACCATCTGATCTGGCGATAATTAGATCGTCCAGCTCATTATTTGCTACCGTAATCTGCCCTTTAACCAGGTCGTTGATGACAACCTCGCCTTCTGCTGGATTTTTAAAGCGTATGACTGCATCTGATCCTTTTTCATGTGAAGCATTACGACATTTACCGTTGTAGCGGGGCTTTTCCTTATTCTCCTTTTGCTGTTCGCGCAAGGCATCTAATTCCTCTTTACTGCAATAGCAATAATAGGCATCACCCTGTTCCAGTAATTGCTGAATAACTTCTTTATACCTATCAAAGCGATGAGTCTGATAAAAGGGCCCTTCATCGTATTCCAGCCCTAGCCAGGCCATCCCTTCCAGAATGGCATTGACAGATTCCTGAGTTGATCGCTCCAGATCTGTGTCCTCAATCCTTAATATAAATTTTCCACCATGCTTTCGCGCATACAGCCATGAAAAAAGGGCTGTTCTAGCGCCGCCTACATGTAGGTAGCCTGTTGGACTTGGGGCAAAGCGTGTTTTAATTGTCATTTGCAGAGTGTAATAAATTATTTATAAGAGAGCATTAAATCGTTGCAATAAGAGTTTAATAAGTTGCGAAACTTTATGCAGATTATTAATCCCTTAGTTCCAATGGTAAGTGAGATCATTCGATAATCTCTACGCCGCCCATATAAGGCCTTAATGCTTCCGGTATATGAATTCGGCCTTGCTCATCCTGATAATTTTCCATCACTGCAATCAGCGTTCTTCCAGCAGCTAAACCCGAACCATTAATTGTATGAACAAGTTCAGGCTTTCCAGACTCAGGATTGCGCCATCTCGCCTGCATGCGACGAGCCTGAAAATCTTTAAAGTTGCTGCAGGAGGAGATCTCTCTATACTTATTCTGTCCTGGCAGCCAGACTTCAAGATCATAGGTTTTGGAAGATGAAAACCCCGTGTCACCAGCGCATAGCAATACTTTTCGATAGGCTAAATTAAGCTTTTTAAGAATATTTTCAGCATGATTTGTTAATTCTTCGTGGGCTTTTTCAGAGTCTTTCGCAGAAACAATTTGTACCATTTCGACTTTTTCAAATTGATGCTGACGGATCATCCCCCTAACGTCCCGGCCATAAGCTCCAGCTTCACTACGGAAACAGGGTGTATGACAGACAAATTTTAGCGGCATTTCTTTTGCATCAACAATCACATCTCTTACGATATTGGTAACAGGCACTTCTGCTGTTGGAATCAGATAAAAATCAGGATCATTGTTAACTTTAAACAAATCCGCCTCAAATTTCGGCAACTGGCCTGTTCCGTATAAGCTGTCTGCATTAACCAAAAAAGGCACATAAGTTTCAGAATACCCATGCTCCTCAATATGCGTATTCAACATTAGCTGGATAATTGCACGCTGTAGACGCGCCAACGGCCCTTGCAATACAGCAAATCGTGCACTGGTTATTTTTGCAGCCAACTCAAAATCCAGACCTTTACTTTCACCTAAATCCACATGATCCTTAACAGGAAAAGAAAATTCAGGAATCTTCCCCCAACAGCTGATCTCTACATTATCATCTTCACTTTTGCCTGCCGGAACAATCTCATCTAAAATATTGGGAATCGCTTCCATTAGGACTGTCATTTCCTGCTGAATTTCTGATAGCTCTGTTTCCGCTGTTTTCAGCTGCTCACCAAGATGCTGAACTTGATCTAGCAGAGGCTTTATATCATCACCTTTAGCTTTAGCCAGCCCTATGCTTTTGGCACTTATATTTTTTTCATTCTGCAATTCTTGAGTTTTTATCTGTACATCTTTACGCCTGCTTTCTAATGCTTCATATGCAATAGCATCAAATGCATAAGACCTTCGATCAAGTTGCTGTTTAACGTGTTCGAGGTCGGATCTGAATAAACGGGGGTCTAACATAACAGTACGTTACCTAAAGTATAAAAATTGAAAAAACAGTGTTGAAAGTGAAGACTTCGAAAAACAAAAAATAGGCGAGGCAGAATTACGACACAGCACTACAATAAAAATAGAGCCGACTAAAGTCCGCTCTACGAAATGCATCCTTAAACATACAGCCCCAACAAGCTTGGTTTGATGAATAAAAATCCAGCTTATCATTGCTGAAGCTTCTTACCGAGGATGGCAGTTTATTTTAAACGTTACTATCCATCAATCCAATTTTGATAGAGCGCAAGGTTAAGCTAAAAAATATCAGTTAGCCAATGCCTGAGCAAGTTTCTTGGCAGGAACATAACCAGGATAAACTTTACCATTTTCAGAAACAATCATAGGTGTTCCTCTTACTTTAAAGTCATTAGCCATTTGCATATGTTCATCAATGGGAGTATCACAAGTTTTTGTCTCTGGAACAGCACCTTTTTTAGCCGCAGTCAAAGCGGCTTTTCGATCATCAGCACACCAGACCGAAATGGCTTTATTATATGATTCAGAGCCTTTTCCAGCCCTAGGATAAAACATATACCGAATAGCAATGCCCTCTGCCATATATTGATCTATTTCTGAATGCAGTTTACGGCAATAGCCACAGTCTATATCAGTAAAAACAGTCACTTTATACTTGCTGTTTTCTGGCTTGAAAATAATCATATTATCTTCGCTATAACTTGCTAGCTTTGCTTTACGCGAAGCATCTGCCTTTGCCTCAGTCAAATCTTTTTTAGTGGCAATATCAATTAAATGACCGTCTATTAAATATTTCCCATCTGCAGAAACATAAAGGATATTTGAACCTGCAGCGACCTCATACAACCCATCTGCTTCAGAGACCTTAACTGAATCAATTTTGAGTGTAGGCAATGATTTTTTAAACGATTGCCTGATGGCATCTTCATCTGCATAGGCACTGTTTGAAGCCAGCAAGAAAAAGCCTAGAAAAGTTAATAGTATAGATTTCATTTTTTATTCCAGTTTCGGGTTATATTACTATATTGTAAGTCATTGATGGACTGCCAGAAGCTAATTTTGTTCAATTGCAAACGAGATTCTTTCTACAAAAAGTTAATTATTGAAACAAACGCTCAATATCAAGAAAAACTGCAAAAAACATTAATGCCATTAACATCATCATGCCAACCTGTTGAAAATACATTTGTACTTTATCGGATAATGGACTGCCTTTAATTGATTCAATAATAAAAAACATTAAATGCCCACCATCTAAAACAGGGATAGGCAGTAAATTCAGCACTCCCAAACTAACGCTTACCAGTGCTAAAAACTTAAAAAAAGGAACTAAACCCATTTCTGCAGACTGGCCTGCATATTGAGCAATGCTGATAGGACCACTGAGATTCTTTACAGAAGCCTTCCCCATTACCATTTTACCCATCATTTCTAGGGTTGCAGTTGAATAAAACCAGGTTTTTTCCAGCGCAACCCCCAAAGCATCTAACGGGGGCAAAGAGTAGGTTACCTTTAATGAATTTAACAAATCTTCAGCAACATAAACGCTTGCACCAATCCTGCCAAAACTGTTTCCTTCTGTTTCCACTGTTTCAGGCACAATAGTCAGAGGAAATCTAACCCCTTCCCGTTCAACAATTAATTCTATTAAAATTCCAGGACGGCTTCTGACATAATCAACCCAGTGCATCCAGTCAATTATTTTTTCATTATCAGCTGAAATTATTAAATCACCCTTTTGCAACCCTGCCGCTTTAGCAGGAGAGCTGTCAATAACGGTACCGATAATTGGCTTTAAAACCGGAGACCATGGCTTTAAACCTAATTTTTTATACAGATTTTCCGGACTTTCAGCATCACCCTCAGATAGCCGAAGTACATGCTGCTGGTCTATATTATCAGCATTTTTAACCGAAACAGTGATACTCTGTTCACCCTGCATAGCAGATGAAAACAGCAGCCCCATAGCCTCTGACCATGTCGGAGCATTTTCACCATTAACGGCAAGTATTTCATCCCCTTCAGAAAACCCAGCTTCTGCTGCTAGCGAACTGGCTTCTATTTTTCCCACTATCGGCCGCACCCCAGTCTCACCAATAATATAGACTGCCCATAGCAAAACAACTGCCAACAACAGATTAAAAATTGGGCCTGCAGCAACTATTGCTGATCGCGCCCATAAAGGCTGTCTATTAAAAGCAAATGGCAAGTCCTTTTCGTTCACCTCTCCTTCTCTTTCATCAACCATTTTGACATAGCCCCCTAAAGGGATGGCTGATAATACATACTCTGTTGAATCAGGCGTTTTTTGATGAGACCAGACAACTTTTCCAAAACCAAGCGAAAATCTTAGAACTTTAACGCCCACCTTTCTGGCAACCCAAAAATGACCAAACTCATGGATTGCAACTAAAAGTCCTATGGCGACGATAAAATGAAAGACGGTATAAAAAAAATCCATTATCGGAACAGTTCCTTAATGATTATATATGACTGCTCTCTTGCTTCTTGATCAGCCTTTAAAATAATTTCCAAGGTATCCGCCCTCTCTGCAGAAAACCTTCTCATACATTGTTCAATAATGACAGGAATATCAGTAAATTTCAGCCGTTCATTTAAAAACTCATCGACCGCTATTTCATTGGCGGCATTAAGCACGGCTGGCATAATCCCTCCCGCTTTGATCGCTTCATATGCCAATCTTAAACAGGGAAAACGCTGCAAACTTGGCTGTTCAAAATCCATTTTTCCTACCTCAAAAATATCCAATGGCTCAACTCCGGATTCAAACCGTTCTGGCCAGGCCATTGCATGTGCAATGGGAATCCTCATGTCTGGGTTGCCCATCTGAGCCAATACTGAGCCATCCACGTAGTCAACCATGGAATGTATTATGCTTTGTTTATGAATAACGACTTGAATATCATCAGGTGACATATTAAATAGCAAACATGCCTCTATCAATTCAAGACCTTTATTCATCATAGTCGCTGAATCAACTGAAATTTTACGCCCCATATCCCATTTGGGATGAGCGACTGCCTGATCAACAGTCACATCATGCAATTCCTCAACAGGCGTTTCCCTAAATGGACCGCCTGAGGCGGTCAATAAAATCCTGCGCACCTGTTTCGTTTCGTCACCTGCTGTATAACCCGCAGGCATACATTGGAAAATTGCATTATGTTCACTATCAATAGGCAACAGCCTGGCTCCAGAATCGCGCACAGCCTGCATAAAGATATCACCGGACATAACCAGAGCTTCCTTGTTTGCAAGTAACACAGTTTTACCCGCTTTGGCAGCGGCCAAACTAGGCAGCAATCCAGCAGCGCCTACAATAGCAGCCATAACTGAATCAACATTTTCTAATGTAGAGACGAACTCCAAAGCATTAGTACCTGACATTACTTTGATATCAGATATATTTGAATTGTTAATTTTTTCCTTAAATTCTATCGCTTTAGCATCATCGACAACAACCGCATATTCAGGGTGATGCGCTACGCATTGATCATATAAAGCATCAACATTAGTATTCGCAGTTAATGCAATAACCTTATATTTATCAGAATGCCTGGCAACCACATCTAATGTACTAACGCCAATTGAGCCCGTCGCTCCAAGTATACAGATCCCTTTCATATTAATACATCCCCTCCAAATAATGCGGGAATTAAAAAATGAATCCCTGCAAAATAGAAAGGTGCGGCGGCAATGACACTATCAATTCTATCTAATACGCCACCATGCCCTGGCAAAATAGAGCCACTGTCTTTAACATCATTTTTTCGCTTAACAAGACTAAAGAATAGGTCGCCATAAATAGAGATAAGAACTGTCAAAATTGATAACAGCCCTATATCTGCAGCACTTAAAAAAGAATAGCCATAGTAAAGAGCTAAAACAATAGAGCAAATGACTGCTGAAAAAATTGCGCCATATACACCTTGAATCGTTTTCCCCGGACTTATTAGGGGAGCCAGTTTATCTTTGCCAAATTTTCGTCCAGCAAAAAAAGCACTAATGTCAGCCAGCCAAATTAAAGCCAGAAAATACAGAACAGCAACAGAACCATAAAAAACCCTGAGTTTACTTAAAAACATCCATGCTGAAAGCAATACTAGCCAGCCAATAAAAATTTTATACTTTCTCTTTAATTCCAAGGCTAATAGTTCTTCAGGTGATTTTCGGATAAGAAGCATCATCATCACCCAGAATATTACAGGAAAAACAACCAGCCAATCTAAAAAACCTGAATAATCCTTAATCTTAGGCTGCTCAAAGAGAACGGAAAGAAATTCTAAAATGTAAGTCCAATAGACAACACCCAGCATTGGGATTATTAAGGAGAACAAAAAAATGAGTTTACCCATTACACTATCGATCGATGATAGATTGGTCCATTCCCAAGCAGCAATTAAAACAATAATGGCAATGAAAAGATAAAAATATAAATTAGGTAAAGTAAAAATAGCCGTTATAGCAACACCGGCTAAAACTAAAGCTGTGATTATTCGTTGTAATAGCATTATTTTAATTATTATTGTGTTTTTGAATTGGAGGATTTGACAATCTGATCACCTGTATGTCCAAAGCGTCGCTGCCTACTCTTAAAGCTTTTAATGGCATCTACTAATAATGCCTGATTAAAATCCGGCCATAAAGTTCCGGTAAAATACAATTCCGTATAGGCTAGCTGCCATAGCAGAAAATTGCTGATACGTTCTTCACCGCCAGATCTAATAAATAAATCAGGTTCTGGAAGATCAGATGTTGTCAAGTGATCACTGATAAGCGATTCTGTTATATCCTGAGCTTGCAACTCACCGGCAACAATTTTTTTAGTAATTTTTTGAACTGCCTGGGTAATATCCCACCGGCCTCCATAGTTGGCTGCTATTACAAGGTTCAGTCCCGTGTTACCCTCAGTCTGCTGTTCAGCCGAAATTATTTTAGCCTGCAATTTTTCTGGAAACGCTGTCCTATCACCAATAATACGTAACCTAATATTATTTTTATCAAGTTTGTCCACTTGTGCTTGCAGCGTGCCCATAAACAGTTCCATTAGCATATTGACTTCTTTTTTAGGGCGACGCCAGTTTTCACTGCTAAAAGCAAACAAAGATAAAACTTCTATTTTTTCCTGTACACAATACTCAACAACTTTTCTTACTGTTTTAACGCCAGCCCTATGCCCTATAATCCTTGGCATTAATTTTTTTTTCGCCCAGCGACCATTGCCGTCCATAATAATGGCTATATGCCGAGGATTTCCATTATCTATCATTGAGTTATTCATCTTTATAGTAGCTCATCAAGGTATATTAACTGACATAGAACCTATAGAAGCATTGCTTGCTTCATCTCTGCTATCCCGAAAAAATGGACATTAACAACAGCCAATATGCAAAGAAAATGAAACCGAACGGATTGGTTACATTGAAAGTAAATCGGCCTCTTTAATCTCAAGATGCTTTTCAACTTCTTTAATAAACTTATCGGTAATTTTTTGGACCTCCTGCTCCCCATCATGCGCCTCATCCTCTGAAATCATTTTTTCCTTCAAAGCTTCCTTAATCTCTGAGTTCGCATCACGGCGGATATTTCTAATAGCAACTCGCCCCTGCTCAGCCTCATTTTTTACCACTTTAACAAGGTCACGACGACGCTCTTCAGTCAGGGGTGGTAACGGGATACGTATAACAACGCCTTGAGTAGTTGGGTTCAATCCCAAATCAGAAGTCATAATTGCTTTTTCTATGGCTTGAACCATATCTTTTTCCCATGGCGTCACTTTTAGTGTACGCGAATCTTCAACAGAAACATTTGCAACCTGAGACAGCGGTGTATCGGAACCATAATAAGAAACAGATATTTGATCTAACAAACTTGGATGAGCACGTCCTGTTCTTATTTTTGTGAATGCTTTCTGTAAAGCTTCTACGCTTTTGCCCATTCTTACTGAAGCATCATGCTGTATATCATTAATCATTTTATTTATTCCTAAGCTTTTTCAATCAGAGTACCAATATCTTCACCCTGCATAAGGCGCATCACGGCCCCTGGTTCAAAAATATTCATTACGCGCATGGGCAGGTCATTTTCTTTGCATAATACCAAAGCAGTTGTATCCATGACATTTAACCTCTGATCTAATGCTTCATCATAGGTTATTCTTGAATAAAATTTAGCATTTTTATCTTTTTCAGGATCTGCTGAGTACACACCCTTTACCTTAGTGGCTTTAATCATTAATTCTGCATTGATTTCTACCGCTCTAAGACTAGCGGCAGAATCTGTGGTAAAAAAAGGATTTCCCGTTCCTGCCGCAAAAATAACTACACGGCCTTTTTCCAGGTGCCTCACCGCTTTTCGACGAATATACTCCTCACAGACTTGGGTGATTTTAAGTGCTGTCATTACTCTGGTTTGCTGACCTAAATGCTCAAGGGAGTCTTGCATTGCTAAAGCATTGATCACTGTAGCCAGCATTCCCATTTGATCACTTGTCACCCTATTCAACCCATCACCAGCCTTTTCTGCACCTCGCAAAATATTTCCACCGCCTAAAACCAGCCCAACTTCAACCCCTGCATCACATAAGTCTTTAACCTCAGTAGCAAGACGCTTGACTATAGCCGTGTCAATACTGCCACCTTCTTTACTCATCAAAGCTTCGCCACTTAACTTAAGTAAAATTCGCTTACATATCATTTGGGGCATAATCAAAA
Organism: Methylomonas sp.; assembly: GCA_026988155.1. Lineage (GTDB taxonomy): Bacteria > Pseudomonadota > Gammaproteobacteria > Methylococcales > Methylomonadaceae > QPIN01. Next base: position 10,166 of record JALSLW010000013.1, read on the forward strand.
TTCCTATAAAAATTAGTAAAATGGAGAGTTAAAAATGGAGAGTTAAAGGTATAAGGAATACATCTGCATTATTCGACCATTGGCCATGCTTAGCTAAAAATCGAATCTACTTTCCTATGAGGCACAGATTGTTGCTCAGGCAAAACCTGTGCGCTCCCCACTCCCCACCTTGCAGTTTAAAAAACTTGTCTTAACTTAAGTTTTACCTATTAAGCACTTGCTTTTGCTTGAGCTCTAACTTCTTCAGCAAAATCTACTTCTTCCTTTTCAATTCCTTCACCCACTTCAAAACGGGTAAAACGGACAACAGAATTATCTTTAGATTTAGTCAGCTGAGCAACTGTCATTTTGTCGTTTTTAATGAATGCCTGTCCTTCAAGAGTCACTTCAGCTAGAAATTTTTTAATTCTGCCTGTAATCATTTTTTCTACAATTTCAGGTTTTTTACCGCTTTCCAAAGCCTGTGCTGTAAAAATATCTTTTTCTTTTTGGATAAGCTCTTCAGAAACCTGTTCTTCAGAAACGCAGGTCGGGTTGACCGCAGCAATGTGCATTGCAATATCCTTTCCTAATTCTGCATCCTTTTTACCCATCTCAATAATAACGGCAATTTTTCCACCATGCAGATAGCAGGCTGTTCCGCCATCAACGTTGGAATATTTTTCAAAACGTCTAACAGAAATATTCTCACCTACTTTTGCAATCAAAGCACGGCGAGTCATTTCAACTGATTCGCCATTAGCCAGCACCATCTCAGACAATTCTTCAATGCTATCAACATCATTACTTAACAGTGCATCTGTAATTTCTGATACGAAGCCTTTAAAATCATCACTTTTAACCACGAAATCAGTTTCACTATTGATCTCGACCATAGCAACTGATTTACCGTCTTCACTTGCTTTAATACCAACAGCACCTTCAGCGGCGACACGTCCCGCTTTTTTATCCGCTTTAGCAAGACCTGATTTTCTCATATTTTCAATGGCCAACTCCATATCGCCATTAGCTTCTTTCAGGTTTCTTTTACATTCCATCATCCCAGAACCCGTTCTGTCACGCAGTTCTTTAACCATTGCAGCAGTAATACTCATTTTCTCTATTTCCTAAAATTCTTAACTAAAAAAACGCCTCCAATAGTTATTAAAGGAGGCGTTTAAAATGGCTATAATCAAGATAGCCAAAAAACTTAAATCAGCAATTAAGCGTCTTCAGCTTTAACTTCCTCTACAAAATCTTCTGATTTTGCTGATGCAGCCAAGCCAGCAGATTTAGCTTCTAAAACAGCTGCTGAAGCAGTTTGGCAATATAATTTAATTGCACGAATTGAATCATCATTACCGGGTATAACGTAATCAATGCCTTCTGGTGAATTATTTGAATCAACAACTCCAATAACGGGAATACCCAGTTTTATCGCCTCGTTGACTGCATTTTTTTCGTAACCGACATCTAGTACGAAAAGCGCATCAGGAGTACCCCGCATGTCTTTAATGCCACCAAGACTGCGATCAAGCTTTTCCATCTCGCGCTCCATGCCCAGAGCTTCTTTTTTACTGAACTTTTGATACAAAGAGCCATCAGCCTTCATTGCTTCTAACTCTTTTAAGCGATTGATTGATTTTTTAATCGTTTTAAAGTTAGTCAGCATGCCACCTAGCCATCGATGGTTTACATAAGGCATGCCACAGCGCTTTGCTTCTTCAGCAACTGTTTTACGTGCAGATTTTTTTGTTCCGACAAACAGGATGTTGCCTTTATTTGCAGTCATTTGACCCAAATAGTTCATCGCATCATTAAACAGTGGAAGCGTCTGTTCTAAATCAATAATATAAATCTTGTTACGCGCCCCGAAAAGGTAGGAAGCCATTTTTGGGTTCCAGTAACGGGTCTGGTGTCCGAAATGAACACCGGCTTCTAACATTTGACGCATTGACACTGCTGCCATTTTTTTCTCCTAAAGTAGTTCGGCTTCTGCTTTTTAAGCTATCTGCCTGGGTTTCGCCTCCACCTATCCCGATTGGAAACCAGTTAAAAACCAGCACCCTACCAATCGTGTCGATAAATGTGAGTATTAATACAAAAATGAACTTACCTTTATACCATGTTTACAGCCCCTCAACAATAAAAAGTCACAATATATTTTAGATCCCAACCCTTTTTTTCCACTCTGATTTAATTGCCATTGACAGTATATGACATAATACCCAACATATCACTTTACAATAATCTGAAATAATTACTCCCTATGAGCATCTCAATAAAAAATGAGTCCGAAATCAACAAAATGCGAATTGCAGGAAAACTTGCTGCCGAGGTTTTGGAAATGATTGCCCCTTACGTTGTACCCGGAGTTACAACTAATGAACTTGATCAAATTTGCCATGACTACATGGTGAATGAACAGCAGACAATTCCAGCCCCCCTAAATTACCGTGGCTTCCCCAAATCAATCTGCACTTCTATCAATCAGACTATCTGTCACGGCATCCCTTCAGATAAAAAATTAAAAAAGGGCGATATTGTTAATATTGATATTACTGTGATAAAAAATGAATATCATGGAGACACCAGCAAAATGTTCTGCGTAGGCCCGGTCAGTCAATTTGCAGAACGCTTAATTAACATTACCCGAGAAAGCTTATTTCTTGGCATTGAACAAGTCAAGCCCGGCGCTACTCTTGGTGATATCGGCCATGCTGTACAGTCTCACGCCGAATCAAACCGCTACTCCATTGTCCGTGAATTTTGCGGACATGGCATTGGCAAAAATTTCCATGAAGACCCTCATGTGATGCATTTTGGCAATCGAGGCGAAGGAGATATTTTAGAGGCAGGAATGATTTTTACTATCGAACCTATGCTTAATATTGGAAAAAGACATATGAAAGTGCTGAAAGATGGATGGACTGCCGTCACTAAAGACCGCAGCTTATCTGCTCAATGGGAACATACAATTCTTGTCACCCCTGAGGGATATGAAATATTGACCTTGCGCCAGGAAGAAATATGAAGAGCATTCCATCTGCTGACTCAATCTTCAGCCAAGAACACCCGCATTCCCTGCTTAAGAAAATCATCAAAGAAAAACATGATGAACAGTGTCAAGAGTTTAATCCGCAAAACAATGTTGGAGATTTACTGCTGGAAAAAGCCAGCTTTATAGATGATATTTTAACCCTTTGCTGGAATCATTTTCTCGGACAGCATTCAGCTCACCTTAGCCTGTTAGCAACTGGAGGCTATGGACGCAGCGAACTCTTCCCAAACTCGGATATAGATATCCTAATATTATTAGAAAACGGCGACACTTCTGTATTTCAGGATGAGTTATCGGAATTCTCCAATTTCTTATGGGATATAGGATTAAAGCCGGGACAAAGCGTGCGTACTATTGCTGAATGTATCCAGGCCGCAAAACAAGACCAAACAATTATGACCAATCTGCTTGAGATTAGAATAATAACTGGCAACCCTACTTTATTTAAAAATTTGATCGACCGGACATCACAGTCCTCGCTATGGTCTTCCGCCGATTATTTTGCTGCAAAAATGCAAGAGCAGGAGCGGCGCCATACAAAATATCATGATACAGCATATAATCTCGAACCCAATATTAAAGAAGGTCCTGGCGGACTGCGGGATTTACAGAATATTGCCTGGGTCTATAAACACCGCTACAAATCAAACTCTCTTAAAGAACTAATCAAGTACGGCTTTTTTTCACAAGCAGAATACAACGAACTTGATAGCTGCCGTGATATTTTATGGCGCATACGCTTTGCATTGCACACCTTGACAAAAAGCTGTAAAGATCAGCTTGCATTTGATTACCAGCGAGAACTGGCTAAGCAATTTGACTTTACAGATACCGATGGCAATCCTGATGTAGAACAATTCATGCAGCACTACTTTAAAACGGTAACAGAGCTTGCCCGTACCAATGAAATTCTGCTGCAACTATTCCATGAACAGCTGATGGATACGGATACAATTAACCAGCTTAGTCCTGCGAACGATCATTTTTATTCAATTAATGGCTATATAGAAGTAAAAGAAAACGATACCTTCAACCATTACCCACTGGGCCTTTTAGAAATTTTTTCACTGCTGCAGAAACACAAATCATTACTGGGCATAAGAGCTAACACCTTACGTCTGATGCATAAAAACCTGCATTTAATTAATCATGATTTTCGCAGTGCCCCCGAAGCAATCAAACTTTTTCTTGCCATCCTTAAAGCCCCACGGGGCGTTACTCATCAGTTGCGCCAAATGAACCGCCATGGCATTCTGGCTGTCTATCTGCCCTGCTTTTCCAACATTGTTGCCCGCATGCAATATGATTTGTTCCATATATACACCGTAGATGCACACACCCTTTTTGTATTGCGAAATCTCAGACGGCTCTCTCTTGAAAAACACCGCGATGAACTCCCGTTCTGCAACAGCATTTTTTTACGCATCAACAAGCCTGAAATTTTATATATAACAGCCCTATTCCACGACATTGCAAAAGGCATGGGAGGTAACCACTCAGTTTTAGGCGAAAAAATTGCCCAGCAGTTCTGTTCTCAGCACAATTTATCAAGACATGACAGCAAATTGGTTACCTGGCTGGTTCGCAATCACCTGGTCATGTCGATGACGGCTCAGAGAATGGACATCAGTGATCCGGATGTAATTCATAAGTTTGCCTTGCAAGTTGGCAATATCGAATACCTTAACCACCTCTATTTATTTACCGTTGCCGACATCAGAGCCACCAATCCCAGTCTATGGAATTCCTGGAAAGATTCGCTATTAATGGAACTGTACAGCCACACCCAAAGTGCATTACGCAGAGGCTTGCAGGATCCAATAAAGAAATCGGAACGTATTTCTGACAACAAACAGGAAGCTAGAGAGGAACTTATTTGGCGAGGCATATCGGAAGCAACCATTCAAAAAACCTGGAAAAAAATTAATGATGATTATTTTATTCGCTATAGTGCAGATGAAATTACCTGGCACACGATAGCTATTGCGGCAACTAAAGAACAAGACCTGCCTTTAGTTATTTTATGCCCTCAAAACCAGCGGGGAAGCGTAGAAATTTTCATTTATACAAAAAATGAAAATAAAATTTTTTCTCTCAGTGCTGAAACATTGGATTATCTTGGCCTCACCATCCTTGATGCTCGCATAGTCACCATCACGCTCACATCCACTGAACAATATGTCCTCAACAGCTTTCAAGTGCTTGAACAGTCAGGCGATCCTATAGCTGATCTAGACAGGGAGCTACATATATGCAGCACACTGAAAAACAACTTAAAAAGCCTTAAAGTTACCGAGCACCTCAATATTCATCGGCAATCAAGGCAAGCCAGGCATTTCCCTATTGCGAACAAAGTTAATTTCCATGCAGACCCGCTAAACCGATATACCATTATTGAAATTATCTCAACAGACAGGTCAGGACTGCTCGCTTCCATAGGCCAAGCATTTATTGACTTGGATATTCAGCTGCATGATGCAAAAATCACAACCATTGGAAGCCGGGCAGAGGATATGTTTTACATAACCGGTCTAAATTTGCTGCCGATTACAGACAATATAAAACTAGATGAAATTCGAAAAAAATTATTATCGATTTTAGAAGATAAAGGAGAGATTTTAGAAACCGGTTAAGAAGAAGGCAATCAGATATTGGATTACTATATAATATATCTGTGGAAAGGTGCAGAAATACTTCTCACCTTATCGGCTCAACTTAAAAAGAATTAGCGATGAACCTTAGGTGTTATTCTGATAAAATTTTTCAATTCTCCTCTGCTGCCCAAGAATTGCTTCAAATAAGCAATGAAATAAGTCATAACTATTTACCAATTGCCCCTAGCAAAAAATCAGAAAAAAAAACCAACGCCGGGCTATCTGCTCAAGAACTACTGAAAGTAAGTCAAAACATTAGTCGCTACTACGCCCCACAAAAAACATCAAAAAATACCAGCCTGACTCTTTTGGCCATTGATCCCTGCCACCTTTATGTCAATTGCAATTTGGCTGAGAATAATCTCAGCCCCCTTTTGCACGCCATGAATAATAATGAATTGACCTTGCGGGTTTATTCGCAGCCTGAGCAAAATAAAGCACTGACTCATTTCAAACCATTTTCTGAGAATACCATTCATAATATTCAGTTTCAAAAAATAATAAAAATACCTAAAACCTGTGAGCACACCGTGTATTACGCATACATTGGCAAGAACACCTTACAAAACGATTTTATTTCATTAGCAAAATCAAATGACATACATACTTGCATCTCTGCCAGTAGTACCACCCCGTCAGCTAATGCTGTTGATTTTGAGAAAAGGAACTTAGCCAAACCGATCTACAGCCATTCATTATTCAATACACCGAAGCATTATGCGGCTACAAATCAGTCAGGCCAAAGAAAAAAAATTGTTCAACCATGAGTCAAGGATTCCTTAGCATCATACTCCATGCTCACTTACCTTATGTAAGACACCCTGAGTATGATAGATTTTTCGAAGAAAATTGGCTGTTCGAAGCAATGACCGAGTGCTATATCCCATTAATCAATGTACTTGACCGTTTGAATGAAGATGACATTAACTGTCGCCTGACACTTTCTTTATCTCCAACACTTATTTCAATGCTGCGTGATGATTTATTGCAATCCCGCTATCAGCAGCATCTCGATAAACAGATTGAATTGGCAGAAAAAGAAATCATTAGAACCCGCCAGCAAGCACAGCCGCAAAAATTAGCTCGCCTATATCGTCGATTTTTTTTAAGCACCAGAGAAACCTATAAAAAATATCAGCAAGACTTACTGTCCGCCTTTAAAGCACATTATGAATTAGGCCGACTTGAACTGTTAACGACTGCGGCAACTCATGCCTTCTTGCCTCTGCTTAATATTCACCAAACAACCGTTAAAAACCAGATTGAAATAGGCCTTGAAACATTTAAGTCTAATTTTGGATTTTCTCCTACCGGCTTTTGGCTCCCGGAATGTGCCTATTACCCAGGATTAGAATCAGTACTGGCAGGTGCCGGGGTTAAATATTTCTTTACTGATACCCATGGCATTTTAGATGCAGATAACCCGCCTGAAAACGGAGTTTACGCACCTGTGGATTGCGGCAATGGTGTGCTGGCCTTTGGCCGAGACCCAGACTCATCACAGCAGGTCTGGAATGCAGAGACAGGATACCCTGGCAACGCCTGTTATCGAGAATATTATTGTGATATCGGCTTTGAACTGGATCAAGACTATATTGCACCTTATATTCTTGACGGTAAAAAAAGAATCAATACCGGCATTAAGTACCGCCGAATTACTGGACAAAACGTCGAGAAAGACTATTACATTCCCAAGCAGGCACTCCTTAAAATTGAACAGGACGCAGAAGATTTTATAGCAAAATGCCAGCACCGGATCAGCCAGCTAAATTCCACTATGGATAGAAAGCCTATTATCGTAGCACCATACGATGCGGAACTATTTGGGCATTGGTGGTTTGAAGGGCCTTGCTGGCTAGAATCTGTATTGAGACTGGCAAATGGCAAAAACAATAATTTTAAAACCATCAGCTGCAGTGATTACCTAAAACAGCAGACAGATCACCAAAGGGCAGCCCCAGCAATGTCGTCCTGGGGAGATGATGGATATTCCAACTACTGGATTAATGAAGAAAATTCCTGGATCTACCCTTTCCTGCATAGAGCAGCCGAGGAAATGCAGCAATTAGCTATCGATTTTAAAAGTGTCACTGTTACAGATCTTCAGCAAAGAGCCTTAAACCAAGCGGCAAGATCATTATTGCTCGCTCAAGCTTCAGACTGGCCGTTTATTATGAAATCAGGAACAACAACTGAATACGCCAAAAAAAGAATAACTGATCTTTTGGCCAGGTTTAATTATTTACACGAAAATATCCGTAAAAACAGCATTGATAAGCAATATTTATTAGCTTTAGAGACAATGGATAATATTTTTCCTGATATTGATTATCGCCGTTATGCTGTATAAATAATAGTTTTATACTCCTCCTTCCCTCCTGTGTCAGAATAGTTGTTGCCTCTAATTTTAACTTTTTGAGGACAAAAAAAGAGTAAAAAACCACCTAAGGGTTTAAAAGACAAACCGAAGAAGAAGCACTAATCTGACCGCCTGAAATAGCATTAGACAACTGGAAAGAAATAACCCATCCAAATTGCACAGTATTTTTGTTTATCTTCGGCATTGCTTGAAGACGGATAAAAAGGCAAGTAAGAAGATGTCCAGCTTGCCTTAGTTAAAACATCGCAAACGTTAGATGTCAATCGTTTAGTTTATAACGAACAGTTGCATCAGCTCAAAAAACCGATAGGGTTATAGTGTATTCCCGGCAAAATAGCAGATAACCTATCTTTTTCACCTAAATGCTTACTCAGTACTTCAGCATAAACATCTGTAAATTCTAGAGTATGGGCAAGGTAGCGTTTTTGGTATAGCTGCTCGGGCTGCAGCCCTGGCCAGTCACCATATATGCCGCCATTTATTTGCCGACCTACAGCGAACCAGCTTGCGGCATTACCGTGATCAGTTCCCTCACTAGCATTCTGCTTTACTGTTCTGCCAAATTCTGACATTGTCAAAATAACAACATCGTTCATATGCGAACCCAAATCCTTATAGATTGCTTCAATTCCAGAAGAGAATTCTTCCAGTTTTTCCGCCTGCTTGCCATTGGCTCCCCCCTGATAGGCGTGATGATCCCAGCCGTTGCTTGAGAGAGTTACAGCTTGCAGACCAATCCCCGCTTTTACCAATTGAGCAATATCTTTTAACTGCTGTCCATAATCGGTATCAGGGTATACGGCTCCATTCTCTGCCGCATAAGACGAGTTAGCAAACTGATCGAGCAGTGAATAATTATTTAATGCTAAGGTACCGTGCCTATACAATAAAGACCTGTTATCATTATTTTTAACCTGCTGATTATAAATACTCTTTAAAATTTCCCTTTCGGAATCATCATAGCCATTAAGAGAAGACAGTCTATTTATTGTGGCTACAGGTTGAACGCCACGCATGGCATGAGCCAAAGGACCAAAACTAACTGCTCGCAATGCAGTTTCATATTCACTGTTAAGTAAATACCGGTTTAACCAGCCATCATTTAAAATTCGGCTGGAAACGCCTCCTTCTATTAAATCCTGACTGCTAAAATGCGACTTGCTGGCATTGCCATAATGAACCGCAGGCATTATAGCCAAGTCACCCTGCTGAAAAATATCATAAAGCCCAGTCATTGCCGGATGCAGTCCGAAGAAGCCGTCTAAATCCAGAGCCGAATCCGAACGGTAACTGGGCGGTTCAATTGCAATGTCAGGCCTCAAATTATAATATTCATCTTCTCTAAACGGGACAACAGTATTAAGTCCATCACAGCCACCTCTTTGAAAAATAACAATTAATGTTTTTCCACTCGCCGCACAGGCATTGTTCATGCCGGCCAATATAGAACCGGCAGTGATAAGGTTACGGCCTATTAAAGGCATTGCCGCCATATTGCGTAAAAATTCTCTTCTTTTCATCACGTATATACCTTATTGCAATTGATATTCAGGATATTGCAGGATAAGCGCCATCGTTCGGCGAATTCTTTCATCTGCATCAGGCAGATATATATCAAATTTTTCAGTACTGCTATTGGTTAATATAGACAGAACAGCATTCCATTCCTGCTTAGAATAGTCATGTGACAATAATATTTGAAAAAGATATCCCAATACGCCTTCTGCTGTTTCAATACCCTGGTCAATAAAAAACCTGGCTGGCTCAGCAATATGATTGTGCCATTTAGAAGGAGTATTAAAAACAGTATCTCTTGCTACCAGCCAGCGCTGATTCAATTGATTTGAATTAACCCAATCCTTTCCTGCTTCAGGCCAGCCTGCTGGCGTATGAGCGTTAAACAGTCTCATTTCCATACCATCTAAGCTCTCACGCGTTGTGTAATAATTAACTGAAACAGATAGCTGTCTTGCAAGGCCTGCAAAGAACTCAAAAGGAGTTTTAACCTTGCTATGAAAATTCAGACTATGCGAAAACGATGCAGATGTAAAGATACCTTCAAGCACCAGGGCAATTTGGTTTTCTTCATCTTTATATTGTTTAAAATCTTCTGCACAATGATCAACAGCTTTAGCTGACGAATCATCAGAAACAAAGAATTTCAGTAGTTTTGTACAGATATGTTGTGCTGTAGCATCATTCCCTGCCAATAAATCAAGCACCTGTTCACCGTCATTAATTCCTGAATATGCAGGAATATAGTTTCCAAGTACCGTTTTATCCATTTCATCATGAATCCATTTATGAAACTTAAATTTGCCATAGTGAACACCCCAGCCAGTAAATGCACGGGCTACTTCAGCAATATCTTCTGATGAATAGCCGTTATCGACGCCGAGTGTATGCAATTCCAGCAACTCACGGGCATAATTCTCATTTGGATCATCGCCGTAATTATATCTATTATCCAAGTATATGAGCATCGCAGGGCTTGAAGCACTGATATTAAGCAGATCAGCAAAATTCCCTAAAGCATGTTCCCGGAAAAGACTGTTTTCTAACTGCTCCAGACGGGCATTATCTACTTTTCCTAAATCGGTATTGAAGTGGCTTTCCCAAAACAGAGTCATCACTTCTAAAAGCTGACGTTTACTATATATTGCACGTACTATTTGTGTGTTTTGTAATGTATCCCCTGGGCCTGGTTCATTTGCATGTACTTTATCAAGTATCTGCTCAACCCTATCATCATTAATCCACTCTGGATGCAGCTGGCTCTGTATAAAGGCATCAGCACCCTGCTCCCGCAATTCCATTATCAACTCTGGTGTGGCTCCAAAAGTTATTCGATTAATTAATTGGGCCATACCAGGCTTATCCGCTGGTACTTTTAATACAATTTGGCTATTTGTTTCATTGCCCGCCGAATCAACGGCTTTCAGTTCAACAGTAATATCCCACCCTTTTGGCAGATCTTTTGCTAGCAGTGCCCAGTGATGGTTCTTACCAACTTCCAGTTCTTTATCATAAATAATCCCGCCATTAGCTGGGTCGATAATCTTAGCTGACATTTTTACATATTTGGTATTGTCAGTAACAGTTCCCCTCAACAGAAAGCCTTTTTCGTCAACCGGATCGCCATTCCTATGCGATGTAATTGAAACATCCGGCCCTTCCTGATCATTGGCAATAGAGTATCTGTATGTCACTTTGGCCTTATTGCCGGCAAAATCTACCGCCTCAGCTTCAACAGTAATCTTCTGGCCTTTGGAAATCATTTTTTCAGCAACCGAAAACGTCCACTCCCCTTTTGACAAAACTGCTTGCCCAGAAGTAACACCTTTGACTGGATCAACAATACGAATAGCCACCTGCTTAACAGCATCATTGTCTGTCGCCTTTATGGTCAATAAAAACCCAGTAGCAGATAAAACAGAATTATTTTGAGGGAGAAATGAGTCGAAACTGGGCAAGGTTTCATCAAGCTCATGCAGACCACCTAAATCAACATTAAATTGCAGCTGACCTTTTGACGAAATCCATTGACTATAATAGTCAAGGTTATTATCCAATAAATTTTTACCATAGATAACAAAAACTTTACCATGGCCTAGGCCTTCATTATCAAAATGCACTACACCTTTTTGGCTAGTCACCGAGGAAGCCCGCCATTCTAACTTGCCTGACGCGACTCTCTCAAATAAATGCAGTTTTTTCCCTGCTAACAGAGAGCCATCGGTTTTTTGCCGCAACGTAGCTCTGACTGCTCCCGCCTGAATTGAGTAACCGCCAGTTTCAGAAATATCATTAGAAGATATTTCAACCCCATAAGGACGGGAAATTAGTACATACTTTTTGCCGGCACCTAATCCCTGCAAATCAAAATTTACCCGACCATTTTGATCACTGGTTTTTTCCTGCGCCCATCTCAGCGAATTATCAGATAATCTCTGATAGGCAACCACCTTAATATTGGGTATGGGGTTTTTGTCTAGCGCATTAATCAAGCTAACAGCCAATGACTTATTGCCTATGACAAATGTTGACTTTCCATTCTGAACTATTTCATCACTGGAATACCAGATTTCACTATCAGCCGGACTCTGGCTTTTAAATACATAACGCTGACCTGCTGTTAAATTGGGCAGAAAAAAATCAGCAAGCCCCTCCTCACTGGTCTTGGCTTCAGAAAACCAAGTATCCTTATTATTTAAATCCCGTTTATAAACATGAACCTTATGTCCATTTAATGCCAGGTTATTAAGACCATTGATAACCTTTAACCGCACATTGCTAATATTAAACGTATAGTTACCGGCATCCTGTATATCGCCAGAACTTACCCAGCCACCGCCATACGGCAGCTGGGATTTTAATACATAGGCAGTGCCATGGCCCAAGCCCTGCAAATCAAAATTAACCTGACCATTTGAGTCGCTTGTTTTTTTCTGAAACCACTTTAAAGACTTGTCAGGCAGTCGATGATAGACCTCAACTTCAAGTTTCGCAGTAGGTCTTTGACCCAAAGCATTAACTAAAGAAACAGTTAGCGGCTTGTTGCCAACTGTAAAGGTAAATTTACCTGTCTGAGAGATTACTTTACTGCTATACCAAATATTGCTGTCAACAGAACTAAGACTCTTGAAAACATAACGCTGTCCCGATGACAAATTTGGCAAGTAAAAATCAGCAAGTCCATCCGCATTAGTTTTCGCAGATGCAAACCAAGTATATTTTCCACTCGCGTTTCGTTTGTACGCATCAATATTATGACCAGAAAGTATCAGATTATCGCGTCCATTAACGGCTTTGACACGCACATTACGAATATTAAAACGATAATCGCCAGGGTGATTAATATCACCTGACCTTATCCAGACATTCCCGTATTGCTGGCGAGTCTGCAATACATAGGCAGTACCACTGCCTAGCCCCTGTAAGTTAAATTCCATCCAGCCATTAGCATCACTGGTTCTTTCCTGAACCCACTTTAACGAATTGTCAGATCGTCGCTGAAAAGCCAATACTTTAACATTGCTCAAAGGAACATTATCTACATCATTAACTAGATCGACATATAGCGACGAGCCACTCCCCATGGCATAGCTTTTAATGGAAAATATCACTAATAAAAGCAAAGCTACTCTCATTTTAGATAGATATTTTATTAAGGGCGGTTTTTTTAAACTCATAATTATTTTCTAAGGTAAAAACAAACAGCGAATGACTTACTTCTCATTAATCTTCATGGCAATATCCTATAAATACAGGATATTGCCTGAAAAACATTATGCACTGAAATAAATTATAAGCAATTGGTATGCCATAAAATAAACCTATTAAAACACAATAGAATAGTCTACCGCCAATTCTAACAACACCTCCTCAACCATTAAAAACATTACAATTACCCGACAATATTTCAAGCACTAGCTAAGCTACTTCAATAATCTATGGTTAATAAATTTTAACCCATTGAAATAGCAATTTATTTCAGACAAAAAATAAAGATCAACACATGTCGTTAAATAGCAACAGCCACTTTTGCAAACAGTAGCCCAGTCATCTTTGTTAGTAAAAACACACTGTATGCAAAACATAACTAGACCTTCAAAGCCACACCTGCGCACTAGAAAAACACGTTCTAGTGAAATACATAACTAGATCACTATGCCAAAAAGTTTAAAACTATCCTTAATCCTAAATAAATCAGTTGAGCACGGATTTGTGGGAAATCTGGGCAAAAATGGCAAAGAATAGCTCGAAGATAATGGCCGTAGTCCTTATCGAGAGTTATTCTGCAGAATTTTTCCCAGATTTTTCACAAAATCGTGAAGCGAAATACACTCACCCATTGGGTGGAAAGTGAAAAACTGGACTAAACAGTTTAATTAACAAGTTACAGTTAAACTAAGTGTTCAACTGATTTATTTAGATTAATAAGAAACTCGATGCCTTCCTGAGGTAAGACAAGATCTCTCACTACTTGAAAGCCCTAGGAATGAGAAGGCAATAAAAAGAACGATACATTCAGTTTGCAAAAGTGGTTTTCTAAACTTTACAAAATACAATGCAATTAATATTAAATAGATGACATATATTAATTTATCAGGATAATGCGTGACATAATTTCACAAAAGCAAAGACTCCAAATGTGTAAAAATAATAATTACATAAAAAAACTAGCAATTTTCTCTAAACAAATCAGCTCAAAAATCTTTAACAGCTGCTTTTTCACCCTTGAAATAGTGAAATCCGGCTTATTTGGCAAATCGAAAATGACCATTCTTTTTTCAGAAAAAAAAGCATGGTCCCCAGAAATCATTAAAGGCTTTAGATTTACTCGGCATCAAATCACTTTTTCTAAACTATCTTCTAAGAATATTGCAGATTACGACCTTGTTGTACCACTCACTGTTGACGATCTAAAACTGTTATCAAAAACATCTTTCATTACCTCAAAAAACCCGCTCCCTATTCCCAGCATAGAAAGTATCGAGCTTTGTGATGACAAGTATCGTTTTAACCAGACAATTGCTACAAATGGGTTTGGTGATTATATTCCGCAGATGGGAGGCTCTTTATCTTACCCTTATATTTTAAAAAAACGTATTGATGACTGGGGAAAGAACTGTTTTATAATCTCAGATAAACAGCAGGAACAGACTTTCTCAGACCGAATTAATCATCCCGACTATTTCTGCCAAAAGTTAATTCCTGGGACTCGGGAATACGCAACGCACATACTTGTTAAAAATAAGAAAATTTTGCATTCACTAAATATTGAGTATGGCTTTAGCAGTGAATTTCCAATCAAAGGAAAAGAACAGTTTCTCTATACCCGCATTTGCGGCTGCCCTTATCTGGATCTATTCTCTGAAATCCTCAATTCCATTGGCTTTGAAGGCCTTTGCTGTGTCAATTATAAAGTCGTTAACAGCAAACCCCAGATTATTGAGATCAACCCTAGGTTTGGGGGCAGCCTCAGTGAATTCTTTTTTTCCTTTATCAAATATCTTAATTGATAAATCTTGTACCAGAAAATTTAAATGGCCATTGAATTTTTTTAATAGAAAACTGACAATCTGGCTACCATTCCTCTTGAGTCCAGTAAAAGCAAAGTTTATGCACCTCCTGCTCAGCCTCAAGCCAGTCATCCATTTCATGACCCGGGGCAAAACCTCTTTTTTCAGCTTTAAAATAAGCATGCTCTGCAATAATTTTTCGCAATTGCTCTGATTCCACGCCCTCTTTATGGAAAATATGTTGCAAATGGTTTTCTGTCATTTCTTTC
The DNA here is from genome assembly GCA_026988155.1 of Methylomonas sp. GTDB lineage: Bacteria > Pseudomonadota > Gammaproteobacteria > Methylococcales > Methylomonadaceae > QPIN01. The sequence continues at coordinate 25,534 of JALSLW010000013.1, forward strand.
TCCAAAATAACTCAGCAGTGAATTATGTTGTAACAGCTATAGACTTTAAATACAATGCATATTTCCGCATAGGAAAGGGGACGCTGTTCTTTAAGGATAAAGATTGCTAGATGCTGTC
>JALSLW010000014.1 GCA_026988155.1 Methylomonas sp.
CTAAGTGGCAGTTTTCGGCAAGTAACGGGTTTATGATTAGGGCTATCAGAATCTAAAAGATAAGTTCGCCATCAATTTTTATGAGAAACTTGTGATTTAACATTTCTATCAGTGATATTTTTTCATGCCTGACATATCCTCATTCATGCATATTCTTCCCCTGCTTCAGCATATGCTGGTCTTTTTGGGGCTTGCTTATTTATTTACTAAAACCTCTGTTTTTACTGCTTTGGTTGATAATTCGCTAAGTTTCCCTGACAAGGTAGTTATTTATTTAGTATTTGCCGGCTTTAGTGTTTTAGGGACAGTGTTTAGTGAACCGTCTAGCGAGTTACCTGATGCGATAGCGAATACCCATGCAATAGGTGCTGTCTTAGGCGGTTTATTAGGTGGGCCTGTAGTTGGGGTTTTAGTCGGATTTACCGGCGGTGTTTATCGTATGTTAAGCATGGCCTGTTTAGATATTCCATTTTTAGATAAAGTCTGTGGACAGCATGATCCTGTTCGCTATATAGTGCCTGACCGAAAAAGCGCGGTATAACGATGACTTGAAAATAGAGATTGACCTGTCTGAAAAGCTGATGAATAGAAAGCTCCCTGTTTTTACCTTACAGCCCATTGTTGAAAATGCAATTGAGCATGGAACAAGTCAGCGGATTCAGGTTGGCATAATTTCTATTCGTTGTACGGAACAGGACGATAAACTGATATTGACAGTCGAAGACAATGCTGGTAAGTACATAAAGCTAGAGACTGAATCTAATAGTCTCGGTTTAACATTAGATAAGCGGATTAAATTATTGTACGGAAATAACTCTGGGATTTCCGTTGAATGTGAAGCCGAACAATACACAAAATTTGTAATTCGATTACCCAGCAGGACTTGAATATGATTACCGCCATTGTAGTAGATGATGAAGCACCGCAGCGTGAAGAGCTAAGGGCTTTGGTTGAAGGCCATCAACAATTTAAGGTAATAGGTGAATGTAAAAATGCGCTTGAAGCCATTAAAATGATTAATAATGAGCATCCTGATGTGATATTTCTTGATATAAGAATGCCTGAGATAACAGGGATAGAAATGCTTGATCTGTTAGATAAAACTAACCTGCCCAGGATAGTTTTTGTGACAGCGTATGACGAATATGCAGTAGAAGCATTCAGGCAAAATGCAATAGATTACCTGCTAAAGCCTATAAATAAAGAACGTTTAGCAGAAGCGTTATCTCGTTTGCTAGAAAACTGTCAGCCTCAGCAGGCCGTTGCAGAGGTTTTTTTAAACCAGCCAGAATTTATAGATGTTAATTACGGAAAAACAGACTACAGAATTAGGGTTGAAGATTTTATCTATGCATCAACAAAAGGTGTTCATGTAGTCGTGGTGATTGCAGAAAATGCAGAGCATAATTACAATTCAGGCGATACTTTGGATAAACTCAGCAAAATTAGCGCCTTTAAACGGAGCCATGGCCAATTTGTTGTTAATTCGAATAAAATTCTGCGAATAGAAAAAGTACCCAATAAAAATGCAGGAGTGATCTACTTATGCAGTGGACATACCGTACCAATTGGCAAGAAGTTTATGAAAGACTTTTTCTAAGTTTAAACCTTAATAAATCAGTTGAGCACGGATTTTTTGTCCAGATTTCCCACAAAACCGTGAAGCGAAATACACTCACCCATTTGGTGAATTGTAAAAAACTGGATTAAACAGTTTATTTAACAAGTTACAGTTAAACTAAGCGTTCAACTGATTTATTTTAAACGTCTAATTTCTACCGCTTAACGCCTAAAATAATCCGCTTACTCATCTACTGCAAAAGATTAAAGAATAGGGATGTATGATTTACCGAACGATAAAACTTAACTAAAGCAAAAAACATGACTGACTGGACTCAGTGGCAAAATTTTTATTCTGTAAGCTTAAGCATTTTAGATGACTGGGTGAATGCAGGCCTGATTTTTTCAATGTTCCAGCACGTTTCATTAATATTTGTAATTGCTTTTTTATTCAGTAAATCTAAAGCATTTGAACTGCTGATTAAAAACACAATGCGCAAACGGGACTGGCTGGTACTTTTTGCGATTTTTTTCTGTATTTCTTTTATGGGATCAGTCATAGCAGACCAGGTAACTATATACTCGGATACCAATCAATGGGCAGATGCGACTGTGTTTAAAACAGAGGCGGCCATTCTTGCCAGCGAACCGATAAAGCATCCACACTATGCTTCAATTCAAATTGATGCTCGCAGTATTGGCGCAGTATTAGCAGGTCTGCTGGGAGGTCCTTTATTAGGCGGAGCCGTTGGAGTCAGTTCGGGGCTGGCTCGCTTTTTTATGGGGGGAGATGCAGCATTAGCGGGTGCCATTGGGACATCCTTGGCCGGTTTGGTTGCGGGTTTAGTCTACCTGATAGTGTTAAAAATTAAACCCGGCCTGCGATTTGACTGGAAAGTTGCTTTTTTAACCACAAGCTTAGTCGAATTAATTATGAAAGGCATGGTTGTATTGACAACGCCAGACCTAGCTAAAGGGCTGGCGTTGATTCAAATAACAGCACTGCCAAATACCTTAGGGAACAGTATAGGTGCTGCATTATTTGTCACGATATTGAACGACTACGATAAAAATGCCGCCTCATTTTCCAGCAATGCATTACGCATGGCTGGTTTTTTTGCAAAAATACTGAAAAGAGATATTGCGCCACTGAGAAAAGCCGACCTAATTGCTCGATTTATTCAGCGAGAAACGGGGATTGCCGCAGTCGCCATCACCGCTCACACTCAATTAGTTGCATTTTCCGGTATGGGATCTGACCATCATATGATTGGAGATACCATAGCTGCGGGATTAGTTGAAAAAGCAATAGACAAAAAACAGGTGGTTTTTGTTGATGGGTACGATAACCATTTTCTATGTAAAAAAGCTAAACAGTGTCCCTTGCGATCCGCATTGATTGCCCCTATTGTTATCAATAATGAAGTAGAAAACACGCTGTTGCTGTTTGAGTCAAAACAGCACTTTTTTCCTAAAATGAACCGAGAGCTGGGGAAAGAGCTGGCAAGTTTATTATCTGAGCAAATACAGGCCGCACGTTACCCTAAACTATTGGCTCAAGCGGAAGACCAGTATTTGCGCGGTAAGGTTGATCCCCATTTTTTTGCCAATGCATTATCTACTATTTCAGCAATAATCCCTAAGGATAATAATAAAGCAAAAAAGTTGCTACAGAAACTGGCGTCTTTAATGAGAGATCGAATTAACCCAGAGGATAAAGGCAATACGCTAGCCAAAGAACTGGAGTTTTTAAATAATTACATCGACATTGAAAAGGCGCGTTTTGGTGAACGGCTGCAGATTGCAATTGAGCAAGACTCATCACTGCATAGCATGATTATGCCGCGTTTTGTTTTGCAAATGATGGTTGAAAATGCCATTAAACACGGCGTTGGGCAATTGCTTGATACTGGCTATATCAATGTAAAAGTCTACCGAACAGGCAATGGGTTGGTTAAAATTGATATTAAAGATAATGCTGGGCTTTTAAGTGAAGAAAAGATGAAGCAGGCAGATGGACATGGAATGCAGTTAGCAGATGACTTAATAAAGGCTCAGTTTAATTCAGATGCATATGGCATCAGCTGGGAATGTGAACCCTATGAATATACAATCGTTACATTGACACTTCCTTTTGAGCAGGCAGATTTGCAGAATGATTAAAAAGTCAGCTGTTCCGGTGTTTCCGCACGTTTTTTATTAATTCAGTTAGGTAGAAAATGAAAGTAATCATAATAGAAGATGAGCCATTGGCGCGTGAAGAGTTACTCATGCAGTTAAATAGCTTTGATGATGTTAAAGTGGTTGAAGAATGCGGGGATGTTTTTTCCGCCATGGTTGCCATACGCAAACATCAGCCGGACGCTATGTTTTTAGATATTATGCTGCCGGGGCATGATGGTTTTACCTTGCTTGACTATATGGCGACAGATGAATACAGGCCGCATGTTATTATGGTCTCGGGCGGACCTAGTGATTTTGCAGTAAGTGCGTTTCGAGAAGGCGTATTGGATTATTTAGCCAAACCTGTTGAATATGAAAGGCTGGCAAAAACAATTGGGCGGATTAGAGAGCAGCTTTCAGTACCTGACAGTTCAGCATTGCCCTATCCAGAGAGAGTCCTGGATATTATCCCCTGTGTTTTTAATCGCCGAATAAAATTTATTAAGCCTGAAGATATTGAATTTGTTAAATCTGATGCCAGTGGTGTGCATGTGGTTTGCCTAGAGAATGTATTTTATACAGAATTGACACTAAAAACTTTATTGCAGAAAACGGGCTTATTCCAATGCCATAGGCAATATTTGATCACACTAAATGCTGTGAGTGAGCTTGAAAAGCTGGAAAATGGGCTGGCCAAAATTCATACCCATTCAAAAAAAATTGTCCCTGTCAGTCGTCATTTCAGAAAAGAACTTGAGCTGGCGTTAGGGTTGTAGATGATAATTCACGTATCTTTCTTTTTTCGAGCTGATTCAGGTTTATATAAACAGTGGACATACACAGCTAAGGAACGCGCATGAAATAACTTCGACAACTTCATGATAAAATAGGTGAACATCAATCCACAAAGATTCTAAAAATTGAATAATCCTTATGCTCAGACGATCGAAACTCGGATGCAAGAATTG
>JALSLW010000015.1 GCA_026988155.1 Methylomonas sp.
AAAGCTTCGGATAAAGCCATAATTGGCGCATCCCATTCTTCACGCGTTTCAGTTCCGCCCATAATCTGAGCAATGCCTTTAGACTGCAATACGCCAATGACATTATCCGCATGGCATTGCTGACATAGAACAGGGTCACTGCCTAAGCGGTTTTGTGTGGACCGGCTGCTTGGGTCATAATTAGCCAAAAACTGAGTGCCATGCCGGGCATCATGAATTTGCAGAACAGAAATGGCTGTCGCTTTCAGTTCTGCCATATATGAAGTTGCCCCCAAACCTTCCCAAAATGCTTTTTCCTGTTTATAAAGGGTAAAAGTATCCCCGTTGGCATTATCATTGGCATGGCAATTGGCACAGTTAGGTACATCAATCGGGTTTGTGCCGATAAATTTAACCGGCTTGCCCGAGTGGCTATCAATTATGGGCTTACCCGTTTTAGCATCAACCAGCCCAACCCAGGCTTCCTGGTAGGGACGAATATCACTTTCCACAATTTCCAATGGACTTTTCTTCATCAGCTCATCATAAAAAGGGGTAAGCGGTAAACCCAATGCATCCCAGATACCCGGGTTAGTCAATACAATGGGTACATTATCCAGCACCGGAGACTTGGTATAAACGACTGTGCCGGTATCGCCTGTGTAATGCAGATGGCCATTTTTTAAAGGCATGCCAGAAGGACCTGAATCACGAGGAATAGGTATTTCTATGCCAATGCGCTTCTTTTCACTGTCCTTGCTGGTATTTTTTGGATTGCTGCCCTTTAGATCTTTATAAATATACAGGTGGGTAAAATAGGCATTGCCTACATTTTCATTTTTACTGTATTTTCCATCTTTATTTACATCGTAAGGGATATTCCAGTAAGCCAGCTTAGTCCCTTCTGAAAAGGTATTGTCAACATGGCCATATTCCAGTTTCATGCGTTTTTTGCCATCCAGTAAAACCGTAGGATCTTTCGGGTCGGCTTTTAGCAATTGCGGAAATTTATACGGGCCATCAGCGGTTTTAACCACCTGACTCTGAATCGAATTATACGGCGGCAGAATACAGCAATAAGAAAAGTCAAACCCGGTACAATGCATCCCAAGCTCATAATTGATGGTGATATTGTAATCATTTTTTGGTTTCTGTTTATCACCAATAACGCTGTTGCTTATTGGGCTATTTCTAACCAGCTTATTCGTGTCTTCTTTTGCCTTATATGGAATATAAGCCGCAAAAACAGAGCTGATAGATAAACTGCTCAGCAGTACAGGTATGACAATTCTATGCATGACTCTACTTCCTTAATTGATAATAATATTGCGCCAACTGTTTAATGTCTTCTTCGCTTAATTGCTCAGAAATCAATCGCATGCGACTATAAACATCATTGTGACGGGCTCCCGTTTTATATTCTGTCAATGTATTGACAAAATATTCTATTTGCTGGCCTGCTAATGCCGGAATATCCTGCTTTTCGCCCTGGCCGTTACCGCCATGGCAGGTAAAGCAAGGCGGTATGATTTTTTTGCCATTGCCTTTAGCTACCAAAATTTCTGCTTTTTCCAGTTTTTGCATCTTAACCTTATTTTGAGCTTCTGGCAAAGACTCAAACCAAACAGCTAAATCTGCAGAATCCTGCTCACTTAAACCTTCTGCAACAGAGTTCATTAGCACATGCATGCGCTTGCCATCTGCATAATCTCTTAATTGCTTATAAGTATAAGTTGCCAGCTGCCCTGCCAAAGAAGGAAAGTTATCCATTGAACTGATACCCTTTTCACCATGGCAGCCCATACAAGAACTAGCCAGCTGCTTTCCCTTTTCTGAGTTTCCCTGTTTCACAAAGTTTAAAGCATCAGGTGTCCAGGCTATATTTGATGCTGGCTCGGCAATCACCATCGCAGGTGAGAACAACATAATTAATGATAATATGCGTTTCATTTTTAATATCCCCATGCACTTGAATCGTAAGTGTCCAAAAAGAAGAACTGCAGAATCGGAATCCCAAAGCTGATAAACATTAATACTGCAATCACTTTATTCCATATTTTTATATCATTTAGATATTCAGGCAGATCCGTCACTGGATGGTAAGTTTCTGCATACTCAACCTCTCCTTCAAACACTTCTTCTGTAGCACTAAATTGTGTTTTAAAAATCACATAGATAAATAAACAGGCTGACCCTAACATAACAAGTCCACCTAAAATCATCATCAGTTCATAAGGCTTCCAGGATAAGGTCATTAGATTGTTATACACCACGCTGGAAATACGGCGGGGCTGTCCCAGCAAACCTAATACATGCCACGGGGTAGAGAGAATGCTCATGCCGATAAACCAGGTCCAAAGCTGCACCAAAGCTAAATTATTAGAAAAAATAGGCTTGTTAGTCAAAATAGGCCATAAATAATAGGCAACTGAAAAATACATAATGACCGTTGTACCGGCAAAAATCAGATGAAAATGTCCAGGTACCCAGGCAGTGTTGTGAATCATTGCATTCATCGCATAACTGGCATTGACTATGCCGCCAAAACCTCCAAAAATCAGCATAAGCAATGATAGGATGACCGAAAGCACCATAGTATTTGTCCACTGCAAACTGCCTATCCAGCCAAACAGTCCTTTACCTCCGCGTAAACGGCCTGCAACCTCCAAAGAAGCAATCACTGTAAACCCAGTCATAAAAGTAGGTACGGATACGATAAAGGTGCCTACGCTGTGTAATAATTTCCAGCCCTTTGCCTGCTCAGGATCCATATACAAATGATGGAAACCAATAGGCAGGCTAAATACAACCAATACGATAAAGGCCGCTCTTGCCAATTCATCACTGAATAGGTATGAACCCGCCTGTTTAGGTAAAAGCGTATAAAAAGCTATATAAGCAGGAATTAGCCAGAAATAAACAATGGGATGTAACGTCCAGGCAAATAATGTACGTGCCATTCCTACATCAATTGTGTCTGTCCAGCCAAAAGCCCAGGGAAGAATCAAAAACAATGATTCTAAAGCAACGCCTGCACTGGTCCAAAGCCACAGCAATGCATTCATAGTCGTCGCAAACATAGCTAAAGGAACAGGTTTCCCCGGGTTAGCCTGCTTCCATTGCAGAAACATCACAATCATAATGCCGCACCAAACCCAGGAACCGACAATTAATAAGGTCGCGCCTACATAAAAAATATAGTGAGCCTGAATTGGAGGATAAAAGGTGTACAGAACTGATGCCAGTCCCATCAATAAAGGAACAGCGGCTAAAACCACTCCTAACAAAGCCAGCCAGAATCCGCCCCACGCCAGCTGTTTATTCCAGATTGGGACGTTTAAAGAGGTACTGGCTGTATAATAGCCAAACCCCATAATGAAAAAAGTTGTCAGTACATAGGCCATAAGCACACCATGAGTACTAACGGAAGCAAAATAAACCGTTGACGAATCTAACGCTTCAAACAGACCGCTGCGTTCTAGCACCTGATATTCACCCATAAAGCAAGCCAGTATAAACGCGATAAACGCTACCCACATATGGCTTAAAGCGAGTCTTCTTTCTGTTATATCATTCATTTCTCATCTCCCCCCATTGAAGTTGCTTGCGGTGCTTTCCATTGATCCTTTTCAACCACATCAATTTTGCTCCACATATGATCATGCCCTAAACCGCAATATTCATTACATAGCACAGGATAATCGCCCGGTTTGGGGAAAGAGGTTTCTATTTCAGCAACAAATCCAGGAACAATCATTGTGCTCATATTGGTCATAGGAATATGTACTCCATGCAGTACATCAATGCTTACCCAGCGAAATGTCAGCTTGGTTTCTGCAGGAACACTAATTCTTTTAGGAAAGAATGAATACCGGCCAGCCACCATTCTAACCGTAATATCACCATTTTCGTCAACTTGAACGCCTAAATTATCTTCAGCAAATTCTTTACTTAAATGCAATGTTGCAGAGTTTATTGTTTCTACATTACTCGGTGCATTAACACTATGAAAAAGAGCATCTGACATAATAACAACAACAAAAAAGGCGCAAATAGCTAAAACTATTTGCGCCCATTTTTTCTCTAACGGATCAATATGCATGATTCCCCCTAATTAATCATACCGCGAGGCAAGAAAACCCCGTAGTAAAGAAACATCCAGCCAATTACCATGCTGACACCCACCGTAAGCATCAACACCCAAGTACCAATGGGCGAACTTTCCAGTATTTTTTTACGTTCTTCTTCGCTAATTTCAGTCATCATGCCTTCCTAATCCTAAGATAGTTTTTTATAAATTTAGAGTATTAACATCTACTGATTTAACAGTACTTTATTTAATATGTCAATTGTCATCTGCTTCTGCAGAAAAAGCTTTATTCTAGCGGCGATAGCCTTTAACCAAGAAAACTAGTAAGCGACTGGACGGGGTATTTGTTTCTAGCTGCGTTAGCACCTTGAGATTATGCTAAAGAGAACCGCCAATTAAAGTATAGATCTTTATTTAAAAAAATCTAGCTGTTCACAAGTTTATATTCCCAGCAAAAGAAGTTAAGGATAAAATTGCCAGACAAGACATTGGTTTTTCAAGGATATAAAATATTTTTTCCCTTAGGAGCGAGGAGTGAATAACGGCAGTGAATGCGTTTTTTAAAAAAAGTGCTATTGCTGATTTACACAATAACAATGCAATTCCGTCCTTTCAGTTTAGCTGTATACATTGCAGTGTCAGCCGACTCAATCATTTGACTGTATGCCTTAAATTTTGGATCATAGAGGCTAATGCCGACACTTATAGTCAAAGCATGTCCCTGAAACCGCTGCTTAAGAATTCTTCCCTTGCGTTCAATTTCTGCCCGAATGCGTTCGGCATAACAGTACGCACCTTTAGCCGAAGTATCATGAAGCACAAAAACAAACTCTTCGCCGCCATAGCGGCCAATAAAATCAGAAGGGCGAGTCAGTGTCCGCATAATCTGAGCAACAATCTTAAGCACATCATCCCCTGCCTGATGGCCACAGCTGTCATTAAATTTCTTAAAAAAATCTATATCAATAAAACCTACGGCCACACGGCTCAACTGTTTTTTATCTGCTTGAAAGGTAGCTGATAAATACTCGCTCACCATGCGTTTATTGAGCAAGCCTGTCAACCCATCCTGTTCAGCTCTTTTTTTCTCAAGTTCAAAGCGTTTGGCATTAGACAAAGCGATGCCAAGTTCGTGAATAATCGGAGAGATATGGGAAATAGTATGAGGCAAAATTGAGCGTTTATTGCTGTCATTATCTATATATAGAAGTGCAACCAGCCGATTCTGAGTCAGAACTGGCACAACAAGAAACTCATCCACACAAAATCGCTGTAAAATTTTGTAATTATCTTTATCGCTTGCATTAATAACAATAGCCTTACGTTCACGCAAACTATTTAAAATTGTTCTGGGCAAGGCATCCAGTTTAATAGAAAACCTCTGCAATATATTTTTATTAAGCGGTTCAGGACAGCTAAATGATGGCGCTAGATTACGTAGCCTTGGCTTAATATCAAGAAAAAACAATCGTTCAAAATTAAAATCGGCCTGAATGGCCGATAGCGTCCAGGGTACGATTTCATCGGGATCAAGACTTTTATGGGGAACTGTTAAACTGCTGACAGAGGCACTGCCTGGCAAAAAGTTAGATCTATCTTCTGACTTATTATAATTATTTAACAGTAAAGCTGTTTCAATTATTGTCGCCCGCAATTTATTAAGACTGGGAAACTGTATGCCATAAAATTCACGGGTATGCTGCATTTCCTTATCAACATCCCCTAACAATACCTCAAGATCTAGCTGAGCAATATCGAGGGTTTCAGAAACTTCAGGATGTAATTCAGGGGAGGCATTAATACATGTAGAGCCTATCCCCTGCATCCATGCTATATAATTGGCAAAATTTACAATAGCAATATCTGCCTTATAATTTGCATAGGGCGAATCATCATTTGGCAAGTCATGGTGATGATAGACTATGGCTGCAATCTGCTCTGGAATATCCCACTGCTGACAAAACACAAAACCTATTTCTGCATGGTTCAAACCAAAAAAATCATGCTCTCCCTTAATAGTGGATTGCTCATCTCCCTTGCAAGCCAAAAGAAAATCGCTGTAACTGACTTTGCCATGCGTTTCCAGGACAATTTTACCTATATCGTGCATTAGCCCAGCACAGTACATCAGGTCAGGTTCTGGATGATCTAAAGCCAATGCAATAGCACGGCTAAGCGATGCTACAAACAGACAATGCTGCCAAAAAAACAGCTGATCAAACTCTTTTTTAGAACTATGCTTTATCAGTTTGCTATAAATCAGCTGATTCAAGGCAAGCTGCCGAACAGCGGAAAAACCCAAAATATTAACGGCTCGCTTAATTGAAGTGATCTTGTGAGATAAAGCAAATGCCGCCGAGTTGACGTTACGCAATACCTTGGCAGCCAAAGCTGGCTCTGTCTCAATTAATTGAGACAGGTCAGTTACATTAGTTTGCTCATCATTACTCAAGCGAAGCAGTTTGAAGGCAGCAGCAGGTATAACATGCAAACCATCAACTTTATGTTTCAGTATTAAATCAGTCGCCTGATTAATCGCTAAAAAACGACTAGCTTTTTCGGTCATAATCGAGGCATAAAATATTGATATGGTTTAAGTTTATCTGAAAATTCTTTTTTGACGCATACCTCAAAGCATCGTCAAATATTTAATAGCCTATATTCATATAATCTATGCAAAAAAACCGAGAACCACCTCTTGTTTATTATTATATTGAATCTACGGAAAATAAGACTGACCTTTCAGGATTATTAATCACTTTACTGCATCAGGATAAAATAATTGCTGCCCTGCCTTTTTATAGTTAGCAATTATTTTCTGTCCCTGTTCGCTAATCACAAAATCAATATATTTTTTAGCTAATTGATAATTAACATTTGGATGTTTTTCAGGATTAACCGCCATCACATGATAAGGGTTGAATAGTGCGGAATCACCTTCAAACAATACCTGCAAAGTTACTTTATCCGAATAGGCTATCTGTGTACCACGGTCTGTCAGTGCATAGCCCTGCTTATCATCCGCTATGCGCAAAACAGCTCCCATTCCCTGACCGGCTGCAGCATACCAGTCACCTTTTGGTACAATTCCCGCCTCCCTCCATAGCCGCTTTTCTTTTTTGTGCGTCCCCGAATCATCTCCTCTTGAAATAAAAGAAACCTGAGCCATAGCAATTCTAGCAAAAGCTTCCACAGCCATTGCTGCCGAAGCAATTTTAGCTGGATCCTGCTTTGGTCCTACAATAACAAAATCATTATGCATAACAGCTGAGCGCTCAATAAAATCGCCCTGCTCAACATATTTTAACTCTGCAGCCGGAGCATGAACAAACACTGCATCCACATCGCCATTGCCGCCAATTCTCAAAGCTTTCCCTGTTCCCACAGCTATCACATCAACTCTTGCGTTATATTTTTCTTGGAAAACAGGGTTCAACACGTCCAGCAATCCTGAATTTTCGGTACTTGTCGTAGTAGACATTCTTAGAATATCTTTTGCCCATATTGGCTGACCGGCTAATAGTAAAAAATTAAGCAGTAATATGTTTAAAGTTTGTCTGATGTTTTTCATATTTGTTCTGTTGCCTTAAAAAAATATTTTTAGACTCTGCGAGGGCAAGCTGCAAGAGATTGCCTCTATAAACTAGGTATTCAAAATATCCAGTACCTACAAAATGTGGCAAAACTTTCAGGTTCCTATTACCGAGGCATCAATTTAAGCAATTTTTTAACAGAAACCGAAAAGTGCTGCCTAGCCTTATCCCCCAGTTTTTCAGTGTATGTTTTGCTTAAATACAAATCTACACCGCACACTTTGGGTATTGTTGAACAGCGTCCGTGAAAACTATATTTTTTACCTTCCACTCTGTAGGTCAATGGAAAATACTCAACATTTGTTATCTCACCCAGCACTGTAAAATCAATGCGCTGATCAAACATTTCATAACGCAGGCTACCGGGAATAATAGCCAGATCTGCTAACAATACCGGTACTTCATCTGCTGTTTTGCCAAAAATTTTACAGCTGACATTGGCCAAATCATCTAACAGCAGCCTAGATAAAACTTTGGCTGATACTCTTGCACTTTGCTGATCGATTAATGCATCTAAACCTTGTTCCTGTCTCATTTTAAAAAATAGTTTTAGTAAATGTGAAATAGCAGAGTTAACTGGCGTAAAATTAAAGTATGAATAAAATTGAAACCATCCCCCTAGAAAACCTGGCATATATCCTTATCCCTGTTTTAATTGTTGTCATTATTATTGCAAAGTGGAAACTCAATACAGGCCATGCAATTTATGCAATGGTTCGCATGTTAATTCAATTGCTGGCAATCGGCTACTTTTTAAATGCAATTTTTGCCTCAGACTCGGCACAAATCACTCTGGCTATACTTGCCGTTATGCTGCTTTTTTCCAGCTGGATTGCTTTAAATACAGTTAAGCAGCGAAGGCAATGGTTTGCAAAAGCAACATTATCATTAGCCATTGCCTGCGGCTTAACTTTATCCATTATTGTCCTCGCTGTTTTAGAACTAACCCCCTGGTATGAGCCCCGCTATATTATTCCTTTGGGTGGCATGATCCTAGCTAACTCCATGAATAGCATCAGTTTAGCGGCAGAACGTTTTCAGGCTGAAATAAAAAATGGCAGCGCTTTTTTATCAGCTAGAAATATAGCCTTCAATGCAGCTCTTATCCCCACCATAAATATGCTTTTTGCCGTTGGACTCGTTTCTTTGCCGGGCATGATGACAGGACAAATACTGTCAGGCATCTCCCCTTTTATTGCCGCCAGATACCAGATAATGGTGATGTGCATGCTGTTTGCTTCATCGGGCATTGCAGTTGCCTGCTTTCTTACATTAATTAAACCCAAGTCAGTTTAAGTACGGTAATTTATCATAGATTTTTCTGGTAAAAACGCGTCTAATTACTCTGAAGCAGATAACATAAGATAGGAGTTAAAAATGGCGACTGAATCAAAGCGAATTTCACAGCAGCAGCTAATGGAGAAATTGCGTGATATTGATATAAGCGATGAAGAGCTGGCTCAATACTTTATTGAAGATAAGAAATCAGCAGATGCCTTTAACCCAACTATAGCCCTTAACCCAAAATCAGTTGAAGATGAGGGTCTGGAAGGTGCTTTTGTATTAAATTCATTTAATTCTATCTGTCGCTGGCGACGCAACCGCAAGTATAAAAGACGCATTAAAAGCTGGAATGGGGTTCGCGTAGTTGCTGAAGGCGATTCGTGGTTTCAATATCCTTTTATCCTTAAAGATACTATAGATCAGCTGATTGATCTGGACAATTTTCAATATGCAATTTATGGTTTAAGTGAGGCAGGCGACCTTCTGTCTAACATTATTCGCGAAGATGAAATTAGCGAAGCCCTTAAAGAACAGAACCCCGACGTCTTTCTAATCAGTGCCGGCGGCAATGACATGGTTGGCGATGACCGGCTTGCTACCATGGTACATGCCTTTGATGCGGACAGAAAAGCAGAAAACTATCCAAATGAAAAATTTACCACGTTTTTGGATGGACTTGAGCATCTATACCGTAAACTTTTTGACCGCGTTTTAAGTGACAAGCCACATTTAAAAATTTTTTTTCATGGCTATGATAATGTTATCCCTCAAAATGGCCCATGGCTAGGCAAGCCATTAGCAAAACAGAAAATCGTCAACAAAACCCTGCAGCATAACATCCTGATAGAAATAATTAAGCGATTCAATGACCGCTTAAAAGCTATTGCCAAAGATTATCCAAGTTCTGTCTATCACGTTGACTGTCGCAACCTGGTTGGAACTAAATCAAATTGGCATGATGAGCTTCACCCTAAAAATGAAGGCTATTTCAACGTCGCCAAAGCATTTGATGAAACTATAAAACAGGCCCTCAAAGGAAAACAGCCCTCTCCCCCCATCTCTGTTGAGGTACCCATTGAGACCCTTGAAGGCATTAAGCAGGTGCCGGTTAAACTGGCTAAGCTTAAACAGCTAGACAATGCCAGCTTCTTAAACTTGGTTGTCGCGCGAGCCGAGCGCACCATGGGTAAAAAGGTAGCTATTCCTAAAAATGAATATGAGCGCCATCAGCTGGAAGCCGATATTTCCGATCACTTTGAAAAAGTATATAAAGAAGCCAACTTTCTGCCCAGCAGTTTCTTGGAGCATGGCGTTACACGAGCCCAGTCGGTTTGCCGCATTGTAACGGATATGAGTTATGGCAGCGGTTCGCTAATCGCATCCCGCAACTTTATAATGACTAATAATCATGTTATTCCTGATTTTTCCACGGCACGGGCAAGCATAGCAGAATTTGATTATGACGAAGACGATATACTTTATACCGTCAACTTAGATCCAGATGCCTTTTTTATGACCAATAAAGATTTAGATTTTACTATTGTTGCCTGCGACCCTTCACTACTGCCTCTAAGTATTGAAGCAATTCCATTGCTGACTGATCCTCAGACTGTCACCCGCAATGAACGCGTCAACATTATTCAGCATCCCAAAGGACGTCGCAAAGAACTTTCTTTACACGACAACAAGGTAACGTATGTCTACGACAAAGGTATACGCTATACAGCTGATACAGAACCGGGCTCATCAGGGTCTCCCGTATTCAATAATGAATGGGATTTAGTGGCTTTGCACCATGCTGGCTGGTCTAATGCCGATGGTGAAGCAACCAATGAAGGCATTCGAATTTCAGCTATTGTCGAGTATTTGGTTTCCCAGCAGAGCGACAATGAATCTGACAGCTATTTCGGCATGCTAATTGAGAATATTACGGAAACAAGCAGCAATAGAACAGTTTTCAGCCCAACCGTTCAAAAAATCATACCGCCTACGGCGAAAAAGCATTCTCATAAATCCTTAATATTGAATATAGAAGGGGATTTGCAGGAACTTACAATCAAACTGAATTAACTGTAAAAAACGCAGCTAAATACGATTTATAGCACAGCCCATTGATTATATGCGTTTTAATTTATTTAAAGCATTTTTAAATCAATGGCTTGCACTATAATTCCGCATTCAGCTGATCTTTCTAGAATTAGTGATTACAGCCTTCTCCATGAATATGCTGATGGCTTAATTCATCCTCCGTTGCCGGTCTAACATCCATCACCTCAACATCAAAAGTTAATGTTTCTCCCGCTAAAGGATGATTGCCGTCAATAGTTACTTCATCATTCTCAACTTTGGTCACGGTCACAACACTTACACCATGACTGGCATCAGCATGAAACTGCATACCAACTTCAACTTTTCCTGAATCGGCAAACATATCCATCGGTACCACTTGCAGCATATCATCGCTTCTTTCGCCATAGGCATCGGCAGGATCAATAGTCACTTTAAATTTATCCTTCACTTTCTTGCCCGCCAGTGCATTCTCTAATCCAGGTATAATCTGCCCAGCCCCATGCAAATACACCATTGGCTCCTCTTTTCTAGAGTTATCTAGCTCTTCCCCGGCACCGTTAGTTAATATATAGTGAATAGAAACAGCTAATTTATCTGTAATTTGCATGAAAAACCTTTAATTAATCAAAAAAAACTACATTATAAATCATCATGTCTCGCTGGAAACCCCCTAGACCCAAATCTTCTCCCTATATAACCCTAGAAGGCTATAAAACACTGGAATCTGAACTAAAAAATTTATGGGATAAACGAAAACATGTAGTAAAGGCGATTACTGCCGCAGCTGCGGAAGGTGACCGCTCAGAGAACGCCGAATATATCTATAGAAAAAAGGAATTGCGGGGCATTGATTACAGAATAAATTTCCTGCAAAAACGCCTACCCTCCTTAACTGTGGTTTCTAAAAAACCAGACAACCAAGAGGCCATTTTTTTTGGTGCCTGGGTTACCTTGGAATTGGAGGATGGCCAGAAAGTAACTTACCGTATTGTTGGCCCAGATGAATATGATTCAGCAAAAGGATTTATCAGTATGGACTCCCCTGTGGCTAAAGCGCTACTGAAAAAAATGATAGATGATGAAGTGAGCATTAAAAATGAATTTCAGCAAGTCAGTTATTTTATTACTGATATCAAATACTAAATTTCTTTATGGGCACCAAAGAGACTATTTACGCCAAACCAGGCTAAAATCAATCATGATTTTGCATTGTCCCATTACTAATTCTGCTGAATCAGAAGTATAGCTGCCTATTTTATTAAATTCAGCCATTCTGTTAAAGTAAACCTTCGCCAACTGCTTGTCGGGATACACAAGAATATAATACAAAACGCCTTCCTTCTGATAAAGAGCAAACTTCATCATCTCATCTCTTTTGGTACTGGATGAAGAAACGACTTCTATAATTAGCTCCGGTGTCAACATAACTTTTTCACCAATAGGCTGACAAATAACCATTACATCAGGCCGAACCACGGTGTCATTGGATACCAGCCAATCAGTTTCCATCAAAACACAGCACTTATCGCAATTACCCCGCATCCTGTTCAACTGTTCTTTAATAGCTGTCGCAATATTAAGCCCAACAGTCTGATGAGTTACTGATGGTGATGGCGCCATTGCGTACGGCATTCCCTCTATTAATTCCCAGGCACCTTCCCACTGCTGATAATCCTTATGCGTGTAATATTCTTGATAAGCTAAAGCCATTACAATAATCCTGAATGTTAATACAAACCACTTAATAAATCATAACATGCAGGATAGAAGAATGGCATTCTTTAGAAATGGCAATCATTCTGACACAGGTGTGTTTACAGGATATAACTTAATCTCTAAGCCATAACGTGAAATAATAGGCTTTTTTATTTTGACTGCAAAAACCATGGCTCA
>JALSLW010000016.1 GCA_026988155.1 Methylomonas sp.
GAAGAATGGCATTCTTTAGAAATGGCAATCATTCTGACACAGGTGTGTTTACAGGATATAACTTAATCTCTAAGCCATAACGTGAAATAATAGGCTTTTTTATTTTGACTGCAAAAACCATGGCTCAATATATTTATTCTATGAATCGCGTGGGTAAAATTGTCCCGCCGAAAAAACATATCCTTAAAGATATTTCCCTTTCATTCTTTCCAGGTGCAAAAATTGGAGTTCTAGGATTAAACGGTTCAGGCAAATCGACTTTACTGAGAATCATGGCTGGCCTTGATACCGAAATTGAAGGCGAAGCAATCCCCCAAAAAGGCATTAAAATTGGCTATCTTGCACAGGAACCTGAACTTGACCCAGCAAAAGATGTTCGGGGCAATGTTGAAGAAGGCGTTGCAGAAATAAAAGCTATTGTTGACCGCTACAATCAGGTAAATGATGCTTTTGCTGATCCAGATGCTGATTTTGATTCATTATTGACAGAACAGGCAGATTTACAGGAAAAAATAGAAAATGCAAATGCCTGGGAGCTTGATAGAACTCTTGAAATTGCTGCCGATGCGCTACGCCTCCCCCCCTGGGATGCAGATGTAACTAAATTGTCTGGCGGCGAACAGCGCAGAGTTGCATTGTGCCGATTATTGCTATCTAAACCCGACATGCTGCTTCTTGACGAACCCACCAACCATCTAGATGCTGAATCAGTTGCCTGGTTAGAAAGATTTTTACATGATTATAAAGGCACTGTCGTTGCTGTTACTCATGACAGATACTTCTTGGATAATGTTGCAGGATGGATTCTAGAACTAGATCGAGGAATGGGGATCCCTTGGGAAGGCAATTATTCTAACTGGCTGGAACAGAAAGAACAGCGTTTAGCTCAGGAGTCAAAACAGGAATCTGCCCGTCAAAAAGCCCTGAAAAAAGAATTGGAATGGGTTAGATCAGGGACTAAAGGCCGTCACGCCAAAAGTAAGGCCCGGTTAGCCAGGTTTGAAGAACTTTCATCCAAAGAAATACAGCGGCGAAGTGAAACCCAGGAAATTTATATTCCGCCGGGTCCTCGCCTAGGTGACGTAGTAATTGATATTGAAAATATCAGTAAAAGTTTTGGCGATAAATTGCTTATAAATGATCTAAGCTTCAAGCTTCCGCCAGGTGGCATTGTTGGCATTATCGGCCCAAATGGAGCGGGTAAAACCACCTTATTCCGTATGATGGCTGGGTTTGAACAGCCAGATTCGGGGACCGTGACCTTAGGAAAAACAGTTGAAATAGCTTATGTAGATCAGCTGCGCGATGATATGGATGCTAACAAAACAGTCTGGGAAGAAGTCTCCGACGGATTAGATATGATTACCGTCGGCACCTATCAAACGCCATCCCGCTCTTACCTGGGCCGGTTTAATTTTAAGGGTGCCGACCAGCAAAAATACATTGGCAACTTATCAGGCGGGGAACGTAATCGTGTGCATTTAGCTAAACTGCTAAAAAGCGGGGGCAATTTATTGCTGCTTGATGAGCCGACTAACGACTTAGATGTAGAAACTTTACGTGCATTAGAAGAAGCTATTTTGTCCTTTCCGGGCTGCGCAGTTGTTATCTCGCACGACCGCTGGTTTTTAGACAGAATTGCCACTCATATTCTGGCCTTTGAGGGCAATAGCGAAGTAGTCTGGTTTGAAGGCAACTATGAAGATTATGAAGCAGACCGTCATAAGCGTTTAGGAACAGATGCAGACAAACCTCATCGAATTAAGTATAAGAAGATCTAAGATCAGACTAAAGGCAAAAAGCAAAGATAGCTCAAAAATAATGGCCACAGTCCTTATTGAGAGCTATCCTTTACCTTTTTCGCCAAAATTTCCTATAAAAATCAATGTTCAACTGATTCAATTAGGTTTAATCCTTTTTGTTCGGTTTATCATAAGTACCAGTACCCAAGTAAAATTAATTTAACTTGGGTACTTATCCCTTATTTTGTATGACGAAAAAGACTATCACTCTCCAAACCTGAAATTCCTCTTCACGGGTTATAAACCAGCAGCATTGCAATAATAACAGCTAAAATAAATGAAACGCCTTTCCAGAATATAACGGGATCACGTTCTAACAAGGGAGGGCGCGTTTGACTGTGAAACACCTTATTTGGATGACGCAGATCAAATAAAAACTCGGATAATTCAGAATACCGCTTATAGGGATTTGGGTGCAGTGCCTTTTTAAGTGCGCCATCTACCCATAATGGAATGTGGCGATCATCATGAGGCAAAGGACTGTATTTTAATTTATTTTGTGCAGATTTAGTAGTCGCTTTGGCAATTTTTGTACCATAGGGGAGCTTTCCACTCAACATTTGATAGGCAATAACGGCTAAAGAAAAAAGGTCTGCATTAGACATTCCTTCCTGTCCCAACATATATTCAGGTGCGGTATATTGCATAGTGCCTAAAAAATTGGCTCTTTCAATAGGGCTGGCAATTTCCACAATGCCAGCCACTTTAGTTGAACCAAAATCAATGATTTTTACTGTTCCAGTATTATCAATCATTATATTTTCGGGCCTTAAATCCTGATGCAGCATTTCCAAACGATGAAATGCGCGCAAACCTTTAGCTATTTGTTCAACAATTGTCCGCACTGTTTCTAAATCAGGTTTTGGATTATCCCTCATCCATTGCGTCAACGTCTGACCGTCAATATATTCCATGATAATATATAAAAAATTGCGCTGCCGAGTCTGTTCACACGGCTTTAACACATTCGCACTATTGTTGATGCGCCGGGCAATCCACTCTTCCATTAGAAATCTTTCCAAATATGCGGTATCGCCTTGAAGATCTACCGAGGGCGTTTTCATAATGACCTGTCTGTCCGATTCAGTATCTACCGCCAAATAGACATGACTGCGGCTGCTGGCATGTACTTCTCTTATTATTTTATAGCCATCAAACTCCATTCTTGCTTCTAATACTGGCGGGAATGGCAATTCGGTTAACTGCTGGTATATTTCATCAACATTTTGTGTGGGCAAATCATCAACCCGAACAATCTGTACAGTCAAGTTATCATCACTGCCCTGTTCATACGCTTCTTCAGCAATTGCTTTGGCCGCCTCATCCAGGTTATCGCTCTGTTCAATTATTGTCTTTCTGATAAATTTTGAATTAACAAATTCATAAATGCCATCCGTTACGAATAAAAAGGCATCGCCCCGGTCGACCTGAAAAGAATCGTAGTCAATCTCTAACCGAGCGTTAATGCCCATTGCCCGACTCAGGTAACTTTTTTCCTTTGATACCCAAAGCCGATGATCATTAGTTAATTTTTCTAAAGAGTTTCCACGCAGCCGATAAATTCGGGAGTCGCCCAGGTGAAAAAAATGTGCAGTGGTTGATTTGATAATCATGGCGCTTAATGTGCAGACATAGCCTCTGTCTTTATCAAAACGGTACTGGCCCTGCTGAGTTTGTGAATACAGCCAAGAATTGGTTGCGCTTAGCACCTGGTGCGCCGATTTTTTTACTGACCAGGCTTCTGAAGTACAAAAATAATCATCCAAAAAACCAGTGACAGTTGCCTCACTGGCTACCTGCCCTACAGCACTGCTACTAATGCCGTCAGCCAGTGCAATGGCAATTCCTTTTGAGGTTAGCTGAGGCTCTTTGGGTATATAGACACCATGAAAATCCTGATTAATTTCCTTACGGCCTTTATCAGAATATTGTCCTACGGATACTTTTAGTTGACTTGGCATTTATATAAAGCTTTGACTGGCATCTCAGCATAGTGCTGGGGTTGCGTTACCGCTTTACCCCAGCCTACATTTGTAGTGTACAGATGTTAATGTTATTTTAAGTTACGTTCAGGGCTCATTTTCACATGAGTATAATAAAGAGGCAATCCAACAAAGACAGTACCGCCAATTAAATTACCTAAAACAGTCGGCAGTTCATTCCAGATTAAATAATCCATTATAGTAAAGCCACCTCCCATAATCATTGAGAATGGAAACAAAAACATATTCACAATAGAATGCTCAAAGCCCATATAGAAGAAAAGCATGATTGGCATCCACATTGCCATCATTTTTCCTGTCGCTGAAGTAGAAATCATGGCACCTACAACCCCCATTGAAACCATCCAGTTACACAGCATGCCTCGAATCAAAATTGTGAACCAACCGCCTATACCATGTGCTTTATAGCCTAATGTTCTTGCTTCGCCGATTTTACCTACTTTTTCAGCAATGGCTCCGCCATCAGTGTTATACCCCACTGTCAAAATAAAGGACATCATAAAAGCAACAGCCAATGCACCAGCAAAGTTACCTATAAAAACCAAACCCCAGTTTCTTAACACCTGATTGACGGTTACTCCAGGTCTTTTATCGAAAAGTGCCAGTGGCACTAGAGTAAAAACGCCTGTCAACAAGTCAAACTTCATCAGGTATAGCATAATGAATCCTACCGGGAAAAGTACTGCACCTAATAGAGGTGAGCCAGTTTTTACTGCCACAGTAATTGCAAAGACAGCCGCTAGCGCTAAAGTTGCACCGGCCATAAAAGCACGAATTAATGTATCTTTTGTTGACATGTAGACCTTAGCTTCTCCAGCGTCAACCATTTTTGTGACAAATTCAGTGGGTTCTAAATAAGACATAATGTATTCTCTCTATAATTGAATAATGTATTTAACTATATCTAGACAAGCAAATATCACACCAAGACTTTATTTTTTTATCCAATTGATTTACTGCCACTTTATTTAGTTTTTTCTAAAACCAAAGAGCTTGTAGCACCTTTTTAGTGCATAGCTGTTTGAATGCTCATCAGCCCCCTAAATAAAACACTCAAACATGAATTTAAGTACCCAGGTAAAATTAATTTAATAGTTTTACCTGGGTACTTATTTAGATCAATTAAACCATTCGCCAACAACACTCTTAACACGCGCAGACAAACTGCTTTTCATAGGCAGTACGGTTATGCCGCGGGCAAGCCCATTTTCAAGCTCAAAAGCCAGATCCATCGCATTGGAAAACCGTTTTTCAGGATTGACTGTACGCGCCAGCAGGACCTCAAGCCATGATGGCAAATCAGGACGATATTGCCCCAATGGCGTAATCTTATCAAATCTCGGCCGGGTAAAAGGTTCCACCTCTCCATAAGGGTACCGACCTTTGCTAAACATGCGATATAAAGTTACACCTAAGGCATACAAATCAGACTGCTCGTCACCTCGGCCACCGCGAAATAATTGCGGCGACATGTAGCTTGGCGTCCCAGGCGCTGTACTTTCAAATTCGTCATCCAAGCCTGGCAAACGGGCAACCCCTAAATCAAGCAGCTTTAAGCCACCCTGTTCGAGCAAAATAATATTTTCAGGCTTAATATCTCGATGAATAACTCTTTCTTTATGCAATGAATACACTGCTTTGCATAACATCAGGCCAATTTCCACCCCCATATCAAGAGAAATGCTATTCTGTAGCAGGCAATGCTCCAATGTCTCTCCCTGATAATAAGGCATCACTATATATAAACTGGTTCGACGCCCCGCTTCCACCTCTACCTGTTCAGCTATCCATGGATTGTGAATATGTGAGGTAATCCAGTTTTCGCGTATAAATGCCTGCCTGTAAATAGCTTCTGAGTTTGCTTCAGGCTTAGGAAATTTCAGTACAATACCACCATGCCTGCCTACTTTGTCTTCAGCAAGAAACAGACGGGTATAACGGCCATCCGAAAGCGTCTCCTTTAAATAGAAACCATCGACTG
Organism: Methylomonas sp.; assembly: GCA_026988155.1. Taxonomy (GTDB): domain Bacteria; phylum Pseudomonadota; class Gammaproteobacteria; order Methylococcales; family Methylomonadaceae; genus QPIN01. The sequence continues at coordinate 5,787 of JALSLW010000016.1, forward strand.
TATCGCCTTTTTTAGGCAAAGCCATCATTACCAAATCATCAGCAGCGGCCTCTAAAAAAGATTTATCCGGGGGTGGCAATTTCAGTATATCAATTACCAGGGCGGTGACATTATCATGACTGCCTGCCTGCAGGGCTTCCTGAACAAAGGTTTGAGCATGCTCTTGTGTAGACTGATTCAAAGCCAGTAAGTGCTGAATTTTTTTATTGGATAACGACGTATGTACACCATCACAGCAGAGTAAAAAACGGTCATGCAGATTCAAATTATGCTGTGAATAATCAATATGAACGGTATCGTCAATACCAAGCGCACGCGTCAGTACATGCTGTAAATCAGGGTGCTGATGAACATGATCCGTTGTCAGACATTCCAGTCGACTGCTTCTTAGCCGGTAGATTCGAGTATCGCCCAAATGGATAACATGAACCTGACTGCCCAAAAATATTAATGCACTGAAGGTTGTTCCCATGCCTTTGTGCGCCGAATCGCGCTGCGACTGCGAATGAATCCAGCGATTAATCGAGACTAGAGAGTTCTCAGCCATCCGCTTAACGCCCAGCGTTTCTTTTTGCTCATAATAAGCTTCAATAAACTCACGTGCAGCCAGTTCAGATGCATATCGACCGCCGCCTGTGCCACCAATGCCGTCTGCTATAATGGCAACACTTCCATAAATTGACCGCTCACTTTCAGTCCCTAAATAAAAGACAACAAAATCTTCGTTGCGCTCGCGTTTTCCTGCTTCAGTAGCAAAGCCGCACTGTGTTTCCAATTGTTCTGACATGAGCATTTTCCTGTTTTTATTTTTCGTATTAGCCCGTAAGGTATTAAAAACATCATACACCCACTAAAAGTAATGTAAATATTCCGAGACAGTTATTGCTTGCTTCAACTTTGCCCCGAAAATGTGCATGCCTTTTATTTTTCGCCCTGTTTTAACGCAAAAAGAGTGATTGACGTCACAAAATCATTGCTAACCTTAGCAATTCTTTTACTTTGACATACGTAAAAACCACACAATTACAATGCTTTATTTTATTAAACAACTCACCTCAGTCAACAGGCACGATAATTGCTTTAAAAAATGACAGTGCTTATTAAACATGTTACTATCAAATTGCATGGCAGCCTAAAATTCACCTCCTGCCCTATGCAATAAACCGTACAATACATCTGAGCTTAAATGCCAATGAATATTTCAAAGTTTTTACAAAGCGGTCACAAAGGCACTTTGCTTAGCGCCTTTATTTATTCCGATATGAGTTTTATGGTCTGGGTATTAATGGGGCCGTTAGTCGTCTTTATCGCAGAAGATTTAAGCTTAACCGAAGCCCAGCAATATACGTTAGTCACCATACCTTTACTGGCCGGCGTATTATTCCGAATCCCCATTGGCATTTTAGTCGATCATTATGCTCCAAAACGCACAGGTCTAATTGCCCAGCTTATTGTTATTGCAGTCCTGCTGCTTGCCTTTCTTAGCAACATAAACTCTATTGGCGGCGTTTACATTGTCGCAATTACACTGGGCCTGGCCGGCACTAGCATGGCTGTTGCCCTTCCCCTTTGCAGCCGCTGGTATCCTGATGAATACCAGGGTCTAGTCATGGGCATCGCTGGCGCAGCAAGCAGCGGTACTGTTTTTACGGCGGCCCTTGCACCTATGCTTGCAGAGAGTTTTGGGTGGCGCGCTGTTTTTGGTTTTGCTACTTTGCCTCTTATTGCTACGGTAATATTTTTTCATCTAAAAGCCAAAGATGATAACTATCAGCCAGATAAAAAACCGCTTTCCGACTATCTAAACGTTCTAAAAGAAATTGATGCCTGGTGGTTTATGCTTTTTTATAGCTTAAGTTTCGGTGGCGTTATTGCTCTATCCAGCGTAATGGTCCTGTATTTTCACCAGGAATATACGTTAGACCCAGTATCAGCAGGCTATTACACCGCCATCTGCATTCTGGCTGGAACCGCCTTACGCCCTGTGGGAGGCTGGATGGCTGATAGATTCGGCGGCATTCGCACTATGCAGCGGTTATTTGTAGCTGCCGCCGTTAGCATGCTGCTAGTCAGCTTTTCTCTTCCCCTTTGGCTGGCTGTTCTTTTTTTGGTAGCGGCAACAGCTTCTTTGGGAATGAGCAGCGGTGCCGTTTTTCAACTAGTCCCACTTAGATTTCGTAAAAATGTAGGTGCCGTCACTGGCATGATTGGAGCGGCCGGCGGACTGGGCGGCTTTATCTTGGCATGGGTTCTCGGACAGTCCAAGCAAATGACGGATGGTTTTGGCTTAGGGTTTTTCATCTTTACCATTTTGGCGCTACTCAGTTTTTATGGAATCAACAAAGTAAAATCACGCTGGCGCACCACTTGGGGAGCTGGCGAAGTAACCAGTGCACGAGTTTAAGCACCTGATAAAACAGCTTAGATTATAGAAAATTTTAATTGTTAAAAGAGTTTAAATACACTAAATTATTTTTGGGAAAGGATAATAATAATGAGAAATAAACGCCGCCCTCTATGGGGTACAACACTATTCGCCGTTATTCTTACGGTTGGTTTTCAGATGGTAGCGCCTGATGCTTTTGCAGTAGTCTGGCATACGGTGAAAGACCCGGAAACAGGAAAAATGGTTACGCTTAGACAGGGCGAGACGCTGGAACAGTATCGACTGGAACAAAGCAGTACGAAATTTCAAACGCCTTCAGACCGTAAAACAGAATCTGTTAAAAAGAAATGGGTAGATGTAACAGATACTGAAAAGGCGAAAATTCTTAAACCCTTTAAAAACCTTAGCAAAGAGAGCGCCACATGTGCCTCTTGCCATAAAAACGAACATCCTGGCATATATCAGCAGTGGGGCAAGTCTAAACATTACGCCGCTAATGTAGGGTGTTATGAATGCCACAAGGCAGATAAGGATGATCCTGATGCAATCCGTCATAAAGACTTCTTTATTTCAGTAATTGTTTCACCTAAAGATTGCGGTGAATGCCATAACACAGAAAGAAAACAATTTGAAAAAAGCCACCATGCCAAAGCTGCGCAAATTATTGGTTCTTTAGATAATACCCTGGCTGAAGTTGTTGAAGGAAAGATGAGCTTTCACGGAAAGTCACCTGTTGCAGTAGCCGGCTGCTGGCAGTGTCATGGTACTGAAATAAAAGTACTGCCTAATGGCGACCTAGATCCAACAACCTGGCCCAATACAGGAATTGGCCGAATCAACCCTGATGGTTCTAAAGGCGCATGCAGTGCCTGTCATCAGCGCCATTTATTTTCTGCAGCTCAAGCAAGACGCCCCGAAACCTGTGGAAAATGTCACTTAGGCCCAGATCATCCGCAAAAAGAAATTTATGAGGAATCTAAACATGGCATTGGTTTCTATTCCAATATCGATAAAATGAATCTGGATTCTGGCAAATGGATTGCGGGTGAAGATTATGATGCCGCTCCTACTTGTGCAACATGCCACATGTCAGCCACTCGCAACCAGCCCATTACACACGATGTAGGTGATCGAATTTCCTGGACATTGCGCCCTGCCATTTCAGAGAAAATTGATGCTCGTGACGAGAAAAAAGGTTTAAAAGTTAAACCTTGGGAACTGCGTCGCGACGATATGAAAGATGTCTGTTCTAGCTGTCATGGCAAAAAGATGATTGAGAGCTTTTATGAGCAATTTGATGGCGTGGTTGAAATGTATAATGAAAAATATGCAATTCCTACCACTAAAATGATGAAACTGCTGCTTGAACAGGGTCTGCGTACAGAAACACCATTCGACGATGAAGTGGAGTGGAGCTATTACTTCTTATGGCATCATGAAGGCAGACGCGCACGTCACGGTGCAGCTATGATGGCACCAGACTATGTACAGTGGCATGGCATGTATGAAGTTGCCCATCGCTTCTATATGGAATGGGTTCCAAATATCAAGGAGATTATTGAAAAAGCTGAAAAAGCTGGCAAGCATAAAGAAGCCAAAATAATTAAGGATTACCTTGATAACGAAATCATGACCCTGGATGGACATGAATGGTTTGTAGGTAAAATGCCGAAAGCATTGGCTGATCAGCGTAAAAAGGAACGCGAAGCCTTTAATAGTCGTTATTTGCAAGATATGAAAAAATAACTTGATGAGGTAAAAAATAATGATTATGCGCCGCCTTTCTATGGGCGGCGCAGTTGTGTTGGGACTGCTGTTTATCTTATTTTCAGCAGCGCTCTCAGCAGAAACTGCGCCCGCCCCAATGGATCCCATTTCCGTTAATAGCGATACCGATATTGACACCTGCCTAGACTGTCATGGCTTTAAAGGTTTTGCCGTACCCACTGGCAAAACAGGTGAAACGCCAAAACGTGCATTGCATGTTAAATCAAAGTCATTTAAAAAAAGTGTTCATGCCAAAGTTAAATGCGTTCAATGCCATGTAGATATTGAACAGATGCCGCATAAGACTGAAGTAAAGCGCACCGTTGACTGTATCAGCTGTCATAAGGAGCTGATCAAAAAGGATAAAGAAGACGCTCAGGTAGATATGCATACAGTAAGAAACCTGACCCATACTATGTCTGGCCTGCCCTCAACTATCCCGTTAATGGAGAAAAGAAAACTAGCGGCCAATGCAGACCATTATCTAGGCTCAATTCATGCTCAAGCCAACAAAGATAATCCTGAACAGCTAAATGCAACCTGCTGGGACTGCCATGGTACGCATGAAATATATCCTATGGAAGGCAGCTCCAAGGATAATTTTCGGATAAATAGCCCAGAACTTTGCGGCGGATGCCATGAAAAGCAATTAAAGGAATATACTCAATCCGTTCACGGAGCCCCCGTTAAAAGATATGGAGAGCTAGAACCGGCCGTTTGCAGCGACTGCCATACTGCACATAAAATTTCTGTGGTTGAAGAAGACCCAGCTAAACTAGCTATTACAGAAAACTGCGGCTCATGCCATGAAGACTATTTAAAGTCCTATCGGGAGACCTATCATGGCCAAATAGTAAATTTAGGCTATACCCACACCGCTAAATGCCAAGACTGTCATAACCCGCATGATCCGCATAAGGCAGATGACCCCAGATCTATGGTTCATCCAGATAATATTATGGAAACCTGCAAGGAATGTCACAAAGATGCTTCGGAAGGCTTTTTAACCTTCCACCCGCATGGCAATACCCATGACTATGAGCGTTTCCCAGAAATGTGGATTGTTTCCAAATTTATGATTGGCCTGCTATTCTCGGTTTTTCTATTCTTTTGGGCTCACTCGCTATTATGGTATTTCCGTGAGAAAAAAGAGTTTGAAAATGGTGAGAACCTTGTTATTCGCCTTGAGGAAAATGGAGACCCTCTAAAACAGGGACAATATGTCACTCGTTTTACCAAAGGCTGGATGATTGCTCATTTGGTTCTAGCTATCGCGGTGATGACTTTGGTTATTACCGGAACAACCGTGCTTTTTGCCAACAGTTTTTGGGCACCTTTTGTCATGGCCCTATTGGGCGGCGCCAAAGTGGCTGCCATTATTCACCGTATCGCTGCAGTGACTTTTGCCGGTATTTTCTTCGGCCATTTATATGTGATATTCCGTAAGATATACACTGACAATAGAGACCACGGCATCAAATTTGAATGGTTTGGTCCTCACTCGCTGATTCCACGTTTACAGGATGGACGGGACTTTGTTGCCATGTGCAAATGGTTCTTTGAAAAAGGCCCGCGCCCTGTGTTCGACCGCTGGACTTACTGGGAAAAATTCGACTATTGGGCACCTTTTTGGGGTATGTTCATTATCGGCTGCTCCGGCCTATTGCTTTGGTTCCCTGATTTTTTTGGAGGATTTCTGCCAGGCTGGGCATTTAATGTGGCCACCATTGTTCATGGTGAAGAAGCATTTTTGGCTGCCGTATTCCTATTTACAGTGCATTTTTTCAACTGTCATTTCAGGCCTGAAAAATTTCCTGTTGATGTGGTCATGTTTACAGGCAGCATGCCTTTGGAAGAATTTAAGCATGAACGCAAAGTCGAATATGACCGCTTAGTTGAAACAGGTGAGCTAGACCAATATCTAGTCGGGACACCCTCACCAAAGCTCAATCAATATTCCAGAATATTGGGGTTTACCTTGATTGCTGTGGGTGTAATAGAACTGGTACTGGTTATTTTGGGCTTTATTCAGGACATACTTTCCTGAAGACACATTAAGCAAAAATCCCACGTTTCCTGTTATTGCTACTAAAAAATAGGGAGCTATTCAGGAGGCGAGGCTTTTGCCCCGTCTCCATACCACTTTAACTTAATGGCTGAAATGCTAGCGTGGATTCAGATATTTAAAGCACAGTTCCCATGGCCGCCATGGGAATTCATAAAATTACACGAGAATTGTTTATGTACTCAGATACTATTAATCACTTTGCAAAAGTTGCTAAAACAAAAGCCGCTTTATTAAAAGAAAACCCAATGTCCTTCTTTATTGGCGCTTTAATGGCAGGCGCCTATTTAGGAATGGGAATCGTCTTAGTCTTTACTGTTGCAGGCCAATTAGACCCGTCAATTAGACCTATGGTCATGGGCATGTCATTTGGCATTGCTTTAACCTTAGTTATTTTTGCAGGATCAGAATTATTCACTGGCCACACCATGTACATGACCATAGGCTGGCTAAAAGAAACCGTCTCCAGCACTGATGTATTTAAAGCCTGGGGGGCTTCCTGGTCAGGCAATTTGCTTGGTGCTCTGTTATTTGGCGTTATGGTCGCCATTGGAGATGGCGCACTTTTTAATGGCAGTGCAGATTTATTGAATAATGTCGCCAGCGCAAAAATGAATAAAGGTCCCTTTCAATTATTCTTTTTAGCTATTTTATGCAATTGGCTAGTCTGTTTGGCTATCTGGACATCAGCCCGCACGGAAAATGATGCTGCTAAGTGCATTTTGATATTCTGGTGCCTATACGCCTTTTTTGCCAGTGGCTTTGAGCATAGTGTAGCCAATATGGCTGTTTTTTCTTTTGCACTGCTAGGCGATCATCCGGAATCTGTTTCTATTGGAGGCATGTTTTATAACCTTATCATCGTTACCATGGGGAATATTGTCTCTGGCAGCTTATTTATGGGCATTGGCTACTGGGCAGCATCCCCAAAATCTTTCGCAGATTCATCTGAACCGGCGAAAAAAATACAGATTATTTTAAATGGTTTTTTTAAGGTTTTACTTGCTATTTATCACTTTATAGAAAGGTTCATTTCAAAGGCGTACCAGGCTATTAGCAAATTATCGGAAAAACAACAACCATAATAATTCAATGTATAAAAACCCTTTACAACGATTAACCACCTATTTTATTCCAAGAGGCTGTTTATGAAAAAAATCCTTTTTTTAACTGCAACTGCATTATTTTCGATAAATACTGCTTATGCCGCGTTTACTATCCCAAATGTTACTGTCGAAGATATAAACTCCAGTGCATCCATTTATAACTATGAAGTCACATCCAAATGTTTTCGTTGCGGAGGTACTGTAGGAGGGGTTCTAGTAACTGATTTATACAAAACAGAAGACTTTTATGTTCCTTATTTTTCTGATGCAGGGATTACTAGCATTGGCTCTCCTACCAACTGGAGTTATTCTATAGAAACCAGCAATGACCTTTTTGAATTAGGTGCTGGTGCAGGAGTAATACACTGGAAGGCATTAGGTGAAAACAATGGAATTAATACGACTGGATCTTTAGATGGATTTAGTTATTCAAGCATTATAGAAGGTTCTGTAAAAGCTCCATTTAGAACCCTATTTGCCAATGGATCCTCTATAAATGGCGACCCAGCAATTCCAGCTTCACCCTCTGCAATTGCAGCAGGCCTGACACCAATTGCTACCGTTCCAGCTCCAGCTGCCACTTGGTTATTCGGCTCGGGGTTACTGACCATTTTAGGTTTTAGAAAATCAAAATATAAAGCCAACTCATAATTTTCTCCCACATGCAAAGGACTTGATCAAAAGCCTTTGCATACGGCCTGCTCATTCTTTCTACCCTAAAAGCCTACTTTTACTTTCGGCCCTCATTCATCCCCCTCAAACTGGTATAATGCACCAGCCAAATATAAGACGCACCAAAACAGATCAAAAATACCAGTCCTTTTGATTTTTTTAGTGAATATACAGCAACTTGATCTTATGGCACATTTTCTGCTTTACCAAAAATGTAAGATACGACTTAAACATCAATAGAGGACAGCATGAGCAAAAAGCAAACGTTAATTGTTATCGGTAACGGCATGGTAGGACATAATTTCCTGGAAACCCTTGTCGCCAGCGATATTAAAGACAATTACGACATTGTGACCTTCTGCGAGGAACAGCGGGCAGCATATGACCGCGTACATTTAACCGAATTTTTTTCCGGCAAAACTGCGGAAGACTTATCGCTTGTCACAGAGAATTTTTTTGAAGGTAACGGTATAAAAATTTATCTGAATGATAAAGCAGTAGAGATAGACACCGCCAATAAAATTGTTACCTCGCAACAGGGGGTTGCAATAAGTTATGATAAATTAGTTTTAGCTACTGGTTCATACGCTTTTGTCCCGCCTATTGCAGGCCATGACCGCGAAAACTGTTTTGTCTACAGAACTATTGAAGATTTGGAGGCCATGACTGAAGCCGCTAAAACAGCTAAAGTGGGTGCGGTCGTCGGTGGCGGATTACTAGGTCTGGAAGCTGCTAAGGCACTGCAAGACTTAAAGCTTGATACTCATGTTGTTCAGTTTTCTCCTGGCCTTATGTCCGCTCAATTGGATGACGGCGGCGCACAAATGCTGGCTAATAAAATTGAAGCTTTAGGTGTATCTGTTTTAACCAGTAAAAATACCACTAAAATTGTTGATGGCACTGACTGCCTGCATAAAATGGTATTTGCCGATGGCACTGAACTTGAAACCGACATAGTTTTATTCTCTGTAGGCATACGTCCCAGAGATGAAATTGCCCGCTGTTCCGGCATAGAGGTTGGCGCACGCGGCGGTATTGTTATTGATGATCAATGTAAAACATCAGACCCGGATATTTATGCGATTGGTGAATGTGCCGTCTGGAAAGAACAGACCTTTGGCCTAGTCGCACCTGGCTATAGCATGGCTAGAACCGTAGTTGCCGACCTTTCCGAACAGCACGCAGTTTTTGAAGGTGCTGATATGAGTACCAAACTCAAACTGAATGGTGTTGACGTTGCCAGTATTGGCGATGCACATGCCAAAACCGCAGGCGCATTAATTTATACCTACCAGAACGGCGCAGATGAAATATATAAACGCCTGGTTGTCAGTGAAGATAAAAAGAAACTGCTGGGCGCTGTGCTAGTAGGTGATGCATCCGGTTATGGTACTTTATTGCAATACAGCTTAAACAGCATTGATTTGCCTGAACACCCTGACAGCCTTATTCTGCCTTCACGTTCTGACGAGTCTGTCGGTTTAGGGCCTGATGCCCTGCCCGATTCGGCTCAAATATGCTCCTGTTTTGATGTTACTAAAGGGCAAGTTTGCTCAGCAATTGAAAACGGCTGCACCTCACTGGCCTCTTTAAAAAATGAAACCAAAGCGGCAACAGGCTGTGGCGGCTGTACTGCACTGTTAAAATCAGTACTGGATAGTGAACTGGAAAAATCAGGGGTTGCTGTCAACACCGATATCTGTGAACATTTCGCACATACCCGCCGCGACTTATACAATATCGTTATGGTCGAAGATATTAAGACCTTTGACGAATTGATGGACAAGCATGGCAATGGCGGATTGGGCTGTGATATATGCCGACAAGCTATTGGCTCCATTCTAGCCTCCTATTGGAACGAATATATTCTGGAAAAAGATCACCTTAGCCTACAAGATACCAACGATACCTTTTTAGCCAACATGCAAAAGGACGGTACCTATTCAGTTGTTCCACGGATGACAGGTGGCGAAGTGACACCTGATGGCCTGATAGCTATTGGTCAAATTGCCAAAAAATATAAATTATATACAAAAGTGACAGGGGGTCAGCGGGTCGACTTATTCGGTGCCCGTGTTGATCAACTGCCCTTAATCTGGAAGGAATTAATTGATGCCGGTTTTGAATCTGGGCATGCCTATGGCAAATCATTAAGAACTGTCAAATCCTGTGTCGGCAGTACCTGGTGCCGTTATGGTGTTGATGATAGCGTTGGATTAGCTGTTGAACTTGAAAACCGCTACAAAGGTCTGCGTTCGCCGCATAAAATTAAATTCGCCGTATCCGGCTGTACTCGCGAGTGCGCAGAGGCACAAAGCAAAGATATTGGTGTGATTGCAACAGAGGGCGGCTGGAACCTATATGTTTGCGGTAATGGCGGCATGAAACCTCGCCATGCAGATTTATTTGCTACCAATTTAGATAAAGACACGTTAATCAAATATATTGACCGTGTGCTGTCTTTTTATGTGCGCTCAGCAGACCGTTTACAGCGTACATCTGTTTGGATGGAAAATATGGAGGGGGGACTGGATTACCTAAAATCCATTGTTATTGAAGACAAATTAGGCATCTGTTCATCATTAGAAGAACAGATGCAGCATGTGGTTGATAACTATCAATGCGAATGGAAAACTACCATTGCAGATGAATCTAAACTGAAACGTTTCCGTACTTTTATTAACAGCGACAAAACAGATGAAAACATTCTATTTGTTGAAGAACGCGGACAGATTCGACCAGCGACTGAAGAAGAACATCAGCATTTAGCTTTATCGGAGGATGCATAATGACTAAATGGATTGATATTTGCTCAATAGATGATTTACAGGCTAATTCAGGCGTTTGCGCTCTGGTTGAGGGCAAACAGATTGCAATATTCTATACGCCACAGAACAATACTGTCTATGCCATTGATAATTATGATCCGTTCGGTAAAGCACAAGTGCTATCCCGTGGGTTGATTGGTGATATAAAAGGCGAACCGATGATTGCCTCCCCCTTGTACAAACAGCATTTCAGCTTAAAAACAGGACAGTGTTTCGAAGATGAAACGGTTAAAAATACAGTCTATGCGATTCGTATAGAAAATGATCGCGTTGAAATCAGTTTAGAGGGGTAGTCCAGTGAAATACACATACAAAATTATCGACGTTTTTACTAATCAGCCTTTTAATGGCGCACAGCTTGCCGTTTTCCCTGATGCAATAGGATTAAATGACCAGCAAATGGCCTTGGTTGCTAGGGAATTAAACCTGACTGAAACCGTTTTCCTGACAAAAACACCAGGCAATGAAAATCATTTTCGGATGAAAATTTTCTCTCCTTTAGGTGAAATTGACTCTTCAGGCCATCCCATTATTGCGGCAGCCTATACCTTGGCATCCTGCGACAGATTAATTCTAAAAGATGGACATACCCCAGTCACTTTTCTGCAAAATACCGGCGAAATACTTGCCAATGTCAGCAGTGAAAACAGTATACCCAGTCTTGTGCAATATACCCGTACAACCTCCCCCATTGTTGATTATTTCACTCCTACTGAAGCAGAGCTCGGCAGTTTTTTAGGAATTGATGCAGCCTACATTGATAATAAAAAATATTCAACTCGCCTAGTATCCTGCGGTGTTCCTTATTTAGTTGTGCCAACTTTTTATTATGAAACAGTCCGCGAAGCTAAATTTGATCTCGCAGCATGGAGTCAATCCATTGCACCGCAAACATCCGCACAGGCCATTTTATTGATATCACCCAAAACACCTTATAAAGACTCTGATTTTGCAGCACGTCTTGTCGGACCCAATATAGGCATAAATGATGACCCGCCAGTTGGATTTGCGATGTCTGCATTAGCCGCCTTTCTATGTTCGTTCAGCCATATGCAAAAAGGAACCTATACCTTTGCTGTACAGCGAGGTGATGAAAAAATGCGTCGCAGCGTACTAAACCTGGAAATGGATCATAAAGGTGAAGACACTTTGACTATACGGGTTGGAGGCGAAGCTGTTAAGGTTGCCGAAGGAACTATTTTTATTCCCGAAGCATAGTGCACACTGGGTAATTGTAATTGGATTAATAGACTGATAACCTGTTAATTCAGTTACCAACACACCCAGCCAATGTCTTTACTCTCTGAATTTCTGCAACAGTGCAACTCTAATCCTGATAATACTGCATTAATAGAAGGCGAACGACAGCTTAGCTATCAACATCTATTGCTGCAAGCAAACCGACTAAGCACTATGCTTCAGTCTCGCAATAAACCTATCCAGCGGGTCATTATTGCCATGGACAGAGGCATCGATGCAGCCATTGCCATTTTAGCTTCACTGCAAGCGGGGACATGCTATATTCCATTAGATCTAAAAAACCCAGCAGGCCGTCTTAATTATATTATTAATGATGCAGATGTTCAGTGCATTTTAGGCAAAGGACCATGCCCTGAATGGCTGGAAACCCCCGATTTATGGCTTGATATTGAACAGCCACAGGGATCTGTGCCACAGCAGTCAGCTTCTGTAATGGGGAAGTCTTTAGCAGCAATACTATACACATCCGGATCTACAGGCTCTCCTAAAGGCGTAGCTCTTAGCCATAGAGCTATGAGTAATTTCGCCGACTGGGCTTCCAGTACATTTAACATTACTGAAAATGATCATATTGCCTCCTTGGCCCCATTCCATTTTGACCTCAGTGTTTTTGACCTATTCAGCAGCTTAAGCAGCGGAGCAACAATTCACTTTGTCCCTTCCATGCTAGCCATGTCACCCAGCAGGTTAACATCCTGGTTAGCTGAACAGAGGATAACCGTCTGGTACACTGTACCCTCTTTGCTTAGCTTTATTGCTTTAAAAGGCTCTTTAAAAACTACAGCACTGCCCTGTTTAAGAACCATTCTATTTGCGGGTGAAGTATTCCCTACTCCTCAGCTTATTGAACTATGCAAACTTTTGCCTAAAGTTAATTTTTACAATCTTTATGGCCCAACCGAAACCAATGTCTGCTGCTATTGGCCTGTTGATAAAAGCAGATTAATAGCTGACCAGACAATACCAATTGGGATTCCTGCCTGTAACTCTGCATTAACTATTGATGATAGTGAGTTAACTGTCAAAAGCGATAACAATCTTTCTGGCTACTGGCAGCAGGGAAAATTAACGCCAGCGCTTTCTGCAGATAATAGCTATCGAACCGGCGATAAGGTGTCGCTGAATGAATACGGTGAATATTGCTATCATGGCCGTTTAGACAGAATGCTAAAATGTTCTGGCTACCGTGTGGAACCGGCAGAAATAGAACATGCTATTTTGCAATGTCCTGAAGTTATACACTGTGCAGTCATTGGTATCAATGACAGTACTAGCGGACAGCGCCCTGTAGCCGCTGTAGTTTTAAAAGCCAACAGTCTGCTTGCTGATATTGTTAAGCAGATTAGACAATCGTTGCCAGCCTATATGCAGCCATGTAAATATATTGCATTTGATTCTTTACCCTATTTAAGCAACGGTAAAATAGACTATCAACAGCTGCAAAAGCAATTGGAGAAAAAATGAGTGAACTACCTGCCATAGGTGATCATCAGGCATCAAAAAAACGCTTTATTTACTGCGCAGAACAGGGATTGCTTAAATATGCAATTCCTGCCCTCTACGGTGGACATGGCAATTTTTCTGATTTAGCTGAAGCTCACGAAGCTCTTGGAAAGTCCTCATTAGATAATGGACTGATCCTTTCATTAAATGCACATCTTTGGGGAGCTATATTTCCCATTTTAAATTATGGTTCAGATGATCAGAAGCAATATTATCTAAAAAAGCTTATTTCTGGCGCGTTTTTAGGCGGACATGCCATTACAGAGCCTCAGGCAGGCTCAGATCTTAATGCATTGGAAATGGCTGCAGAAATCACAGATGATGGCCTGCAGCTTAATGGGCGTAAACGTTTTATCACCAATACACCAATTGCAGATTTGCTGGTTGTTTACGCCCGTCTGGACAATAAATTATCCGCCATTATCATCCACTCAGACGATAACGGGGCCAGTTTTCTTAACACCCCCGAAGTAACGGGTTGCAAAACAGCAACGATGGGGGATGTTATTTTAGAAAATTGCCTAGTGCCGCTAAGTAGACAGCTAGGCAAAACAGGTGCGGGCAACATGATGGTGCAGCAGGCATTAGAACTGGAACGTGCATTTATCTTTGCCGGCATTTGCGGTGTAATGGACTGGCAGTTTAAGCAGGTCATCCAATTTAGCCGTCAACGTCGTGTCAATGGCAGCCATTTGGGTAAAAACCAGGCCATTAGCCATACTATTGCAGAAATGAAAGTACGGCTCGATACTATCAAACTCTGGGTTAATGAATGTGCCCGATTAAAGGACAATAATAGACGCATTACTCTAGCCAGCGCCCAAACCAAACTATTTGCATCTGAAGCTTTTTTGCAATCAAGCCTTGATGCAGTGCAGATTATGGGAAGCCATGGCTTGGTAAAAGATAGTGCCATGACAGACCTTGTTCATGATGCTTTAGCAAGCCGTCTATTTTCAGGTTCGTCCGAAATCCAAAAAAACATTATTGCCGCATTGTCAGGAACTGGCGAAGGCTATAAATAATTCCATAAAAAGCGGACTGTCTGTAAGGTAGAATAGACAGTTTTATACAATGACGAATAACCTAGTAATATAGTAAACTATACAAAATTTAACGCAGATCATTATGACAGCATCAGAAAACGTACATCAACACGAAATAGAAAAATTTGGCTCACAGGCAGAGCGCTGGTGGGACCCGCAAGGCGAATTTAAAACATTGCATGATGTTAATCCGCTAAGAATTCGCTTTATCCAAGATTATGCCGATTTACAGGGAAAACGAATTGTTGATGTGGGCTGTGGCGGCGGCATACTGACAGAAGGCCTTGCAAAACACGGAGCTGACGCACTGGGTATTGATTTAAGCGAAGAACTTTTAGATGTAGCTGATTTGCACGGTCTGGAATCTGGCGTAAGCGCCAAGTATAAAAAAATCAGTGCAGAAGCATTGGCAGAGCAAGAACCTGAAAGTTTCGATCATGTTACCTGTATGGAAATGCTGGAGCATGTACCAGAACCGGGCTCTATAATTGATGCCTGTGCCAGATTGGTTAAACCGGGCGGAATGGTTTTCTTTTCTACTCTAAACCGTGTACCCAAAGCCTATCTATTAGCCATTGTGGCCGCTGAACATCTTCTGAAAATGGTACCCAAAGGTACGCACGAATACAAAACATTTATTAAACCTTCAGAACTGAGCCAGACAGCAAGAAAAGCAGGGCTCGAACTGCAAGGCATGGTAGGCATTGAATATAACCCTTTCAGCAAACGCTTTAAGTTGGGCAAGGATATTGATGTCAATTACATTGCAGCTTTTAATCGTCCGCTATAATGACCGCTGAATTTACCTTATCCTGTGTACTGTTTGATCTGGACGGTACTTTAGTTGATACAGCTCCTGATTTAATTGCCTGCTTAAACAATGCACTTAAAGCTCATGGGTTTAATGAGGTTGCTAGCGCTAGCATTAAACCGTTTATCTCCTATGGCGCTATCGCCATGATTAATAAAAGTGTAACTGACCTTGACGAAATAGCTCAAAATAAAATTCTTGAAACGATGCTTTCGCTTTACCAGAACAACATTGCCAAACATAGTCAATTTTTTTCGGGTATCACTGAAACACTAAAAACTATTGAATCTTTAGGTCTAAAATGGGGCATCATCACTAACAAAAAAGAGCGCTTTACCAATCCCTTAGTTGATGCTCTTGGCTTAAAACAGCGGGCCTCCTGCATCATTAGTGGCGACACCACTGAAAATAGCAAGCCACATCCAGAACCTATGCTAACAGCTTCAGCACTGGCAAATGTAAAGCCCGAAGAATGCGTTTATATCGGCGATGCTATGCACGATATTGATGCAGGTAAAAATGCCAACATGAAAACATTGGCAGCCACATACGGATACCTTAAGCCTGACGACACCCCTTCTAGCTGGGGTGCAGATGCATTAATAGATTCCCCAGAACAATTAACCTTATGGATTACTGCAGCATGCCATTAAAAGATCAAGTCATTTTAATTACCGGAGCCGGTGGCGGATTAGGTGGTACTGCAGCTCTTGCTTTAGCTAAACAGGGTGCCCATATTATTTTGTTGGATAAAAGCATTCCAAAATTAGAAAAAATCTATGACGCCATTATTGAGGCGGATGCTCCCAAGCCAACACTCTACCCTTTTGATCTTGCCGGCGCATCGGAAGTACAATATGAAGAATTGGCAGTAACCATTAAAGATACTTATGGATCACTGCAAGGTTTGCTGCATTCTGCTGTTGAACTTAGCGCCTACACTCCTATAGAAATCCATGAAACTAAAGATTGGGGACATGCTTTAAACGTCAATTTAAATGCTCCTTTTATATTGACTCGCGTTCTGCTTCCTGTAATGCATAAAAGCCCACATGCTTCCATTGTTTTTACCAGCGACTCAATAGCCAGAAAACCCCAGGCATATAGTGGCGCTTATGGCGTATCTAAAATTGCACTTGAAGGTTTTGCAAAAATTTTAGCGGAAGAATTAGAAGCCTCACAAAAAATACGCGTCAACACTCTCGTCCCTGGCGCAGTTGATTCACCTTTGCGCAAAAAATTATTTCCCGCAGAAGATAAAAGCAAATTGCCTGCCATGGACAGTTTAAATAAAATATATACCTATCTATTCGGCTCAGAAAGCATTGGTGTAACAGGTCAAACTATTGATGCACAAACATATAAACCAAACAAATCAGCTGATCAATTAGCTTGACTGTAACTTATTAAACAATATGCTTAATACAATTTTTCACCACTCACCCAACAGAAGCTGTTTTATAACGTGTTCAGATTTTCCGCAAAATCCGTGCTCAGCTGAATTATTTAGGTTTAACCGGTAATTAATACTATGTCAGAAAGAGAAACCATTATTTTAACCCGAGATGTTAATGTTGTTATGATTCCTGACGGTAATCACGGCACTTTAAGCAAGGGCAAAGAAGTTACAATCCACCAGTCTTTGGGCGACAACTACACTGTCGTTACTGAACATGGCCATATGGTACGCATTTCCGGTACAGATGCTGATGCCTTAGGCAAAGAATCCCATTCTTTACAAACTCTGGTATCTGAAACCAACCCGGTTGCAGTTGAAAAAAATTGCTGGGAAGTGATGAAAACAGTATATGACCCTGAAATACCCGTCAATATTGTCGACTTGGGGCTAGTCTATCAGTGCAAAGTTGAACCGGCAAAAGAAGAAGGCAATGATGTACATATTCAAATGACCTTAACTGCCCCCGGATGTGGCATGGGCCCCGTTATTCAGGGAGATGTCGAGAAGAGCATACGCTCTTTGCCCGGCGTAAACTCAGTTAATGTTGAAGTGGTTCTTGATCCGCCATGGAGTAGAGATATGATGTCTGAAGTCGCCCAGGTGCAGCTAGGTCTGTTTTAAAAAGGCATGGCTGATATTTATACTTTACAAAGGCAGTTCTAGCTAGCATATCTATGAGTTTTCAATACAAAAAAACAACATTGTTGCTTAAAAACTAAAGTGCTCTATTGCTAACCGGCATCCTATGCTATCATATTCGGCTTTAATAACTAGAATAGAAAGAAAATGGCAAAAGAAGATCAAATTGAGATGGAAGGAAAAGTGATAGACACCCTTCCTAACACCATGTTCCGTGTAGAGCTAGAAAATGGACATGTCATTACAGCTCATATTTCAGGAAAAATGCGCAAACATTATATTCGCATTCTAACAGGCGATAGCGTAAAGGTTGAAATGACGCCTTATGATTTAACCAAAGGTCGCATTACATTCCGTATACGCTAACCCTACCACCCCAGAGCACTCATCAAAAGCAGGACTATAGCAAAAAAGCATCTATTCAACTGCTTTCTGCTATGGCCAGACCTTTATTTTCTATAGAAAAAGCAAGCTCTTTATCTTCAACGTAAATTCTCACATGCCCACCATCAGCCAACTTCCCAAACAGCAAATCGTTAGCCAATGGTTTTTTAATTTTATCCTGAATTAATCGCGCCATCGGCCTGGCACCCATTTTGGGGTCACACCCATGCTCAGCCAGCCACAGCCTAGCTTCAGAGCCTAAAGACAGGGTAACATTCTTTTCAGCGAGCACATGCTCCAATTCAAAAATAAATTTATCTACAACACTGCCAACAATTGAAATATCCAAAGGTTTAAATTGCACAATAGCATCTAAACGATTCCTAAATTCAGGGGAGAAGTTTCTTTCTATTACCTTCAGACTATCCGAACTGTGATCCTGCTGAGTAAAGCCAATTGAAGCCCGACTACTTTCTTCAGCACCTGCATTAGTGGTCATCACTAAAATAATATTCCGAAAATCCGCCTTGCGGCCATTATTATCAGTTAATGAACCGTGATCCATCACCTGTAACAGTAAATTAAATACATCTGGATGGGCTTTTTCCAGCTCATCCAGTAATAAAACTGCGTGAGGATGCTTATTCACGGCTTCTGTCAGCAATCCGCCCTGATCAAACCCGACATACCCCGGTGGCGCACCAATCAGGCGCGAGACCGTATGGCGTTCCATATATTCAGACATATCAAAACGGATCAGCTCAACACCCAGCACTTTTGCTAACTGCTTAGTCACTTCTGTTTTGCCTACCCCTGTAGGCCCTGAAAACAGAAAGGATCCAATGGTTTTAGAAGTATCTCTTAAACCTGCACGCGATAGCTTGATAGCCGATGCCAATTCAGCTATAGCTTCATCCTGACCAAAAACCAGCATTTTCAAGTTCTTTTCCAAGGACTCCAGTTTATCTTTATCACTGCTAGACACTGACTTTTCTGGAATTCTGGCGATTTTCGCAATAATCTCTTCGATTTCGGCAATATCTATTACCGTCTTCCGTTCTTCATCTTTAAAAAGTCGCTGCCTAGCACCCGCCTCATCAATCACATCAATTGCTTTATCTGGCAAAAAGCGATCCGTAATAAAGCGATCAGACAATTCAGCTGCCAATCGTATAGCTTCTTTTGTATATTTTAAATCATGATGCTCTTCAAAACGCGATCTAAGCCCTGTTAAAATTTTAATGGTATCTTCGACTGTTGGCTCAACTACATCAATTTTCTGAAACCGTCTGGCCAAAGCATGGTCCTTTTCAAAAATACCGCGATATTCCTGGTATGTTGTGGACCCAATGCAGCGTAACTGTCCGGATGCCAGCACTGGCTTGATCAGATTAGAAGCATCCATTACTCCGCCTGAAGCAGAACCAGCGCCAATGATAGTATGAATTTCGTCTATAAACAAAATAGATTCCGGCTGCTTTTTAAGCTGATTGATCAATGCTTTTAGTCGTTTTTCAAAATCGCCCCGATATTTAGTTCCTGCAACTAATGCACCTAAGTCCAATGAATAAATGATATTGCCGTGCAATACATCAGGCACGCTTTCTTCGATAATGCGCCTAGCCAAACCTTCAGCAATTGCGGTTTTCCCCACACCCGACTCACCAACCAGCAGGGGATTATTTTTGCGTCGCCTGCAAAGCACCTGAATCGTACGCTCAACTTCTTGTTCCCGCCCAATTAGCGGATCAATTCTTCCGAGCCGGGCCTCTTCATTTAGGTTGGTTGCGTATTTTTCAAGCGGCAAAGCCTCTGCCGGTTCAGTGCCATTCTTTTCAGAACTTTCCCTCCCTTCACCTTCATTCTCTATATCTTGCTCAATTTTAGTAATCCCATGAGCAAGGTAATTGACAACATCTAATCGGCTAATATCATATTTGCTGAGAATATAAACCGCATGAGAATCCTGTTCGCTAAATAATGCGATAAATAAATTAGCGCCAACCACTTCTTTTTTATCAGATGCCTGAACATGAAAAACGGCCCGCTGCAAAACCCTTTGAAACCCTAAGGTAGGCTGTGTTTCTCGCTGTATTTTTTCTGGAATCAAAGAAACTGTTTCATCAATAAACTGGGTTAATTCCCCCCGCAGCGCCATAGTGTCACAGCCGCAGGCCTGCAAAATCGGCTTAACCGTTGCATTATCCAGCAAAGCCAAAAGCAAATGCTCTACTGTAATAAACTCATGCCGTTTACTATGAGCATTAGTAAACGCTTGATTTAATGTTAATTCCAATTCTTTACTTAGCATAACTTTCCCAATTTATTTTTACGCTTCTTCCATCGCACACATCAGCGGGTGGTGGTTTTCACGGGAGTATTCATTAACTATATGTACTTTAGTTTCGGCAACATCTTTGCTGAAAACACCGCAGACACCCACACCATTAGTGTGAACCTGCAACATCACTTGCGTTGCTTTATCTTCATCCATATTGAAATGTTCCGTCAAAATTTCAACAACAAAATCCATTGGCGTAAAGTCATCGTTTAATAGCACAACTTTATATAGTGGCGGACGCTTTAATTTTGGCTTTGCTTCCTGTACGGCAATTCCGCTATCACCGTCATCAAAATTTGGATTAGTATCGGACATTCTAAAAACTAAAATAATTTAAATATATTAAAGTGTAACATAGTACCTAAAATTGTAAATTTCAATGTTTACACATCAAAAAAGCATTTCTTGTAAAATATCACCGTTATTCGAGTATAGAGGAAAATTCATGGTTTGGAAGCCACATGTCACCGTTGCCGCTGTTATTGAAAAGAATTGCAAATTTTTACTGGTTGAAGAACAAACCTGCAATGGCATTGCATTTAACCAGCCGGCAGGCCATTTAGAAAACGGTGAATCAATCATTACCGCAGTTAAGCGAGAAGTTAATGAGGAAACTGCCTGGAAATTTGAACCTGAACATATAATCGCCATTCAACTGTGGCGAAAAAATCATGAATCTCCTAGTTTTTTAAGAGTATGTTTTGCCGGAAAAGTTCATGCACATGACTCCGACCAAGTCCTTGATGATGGAATAATTGCAACACACTGGCTAACCCGCAGACAGATAGCTGAAAAAGGAACCCAATTGCGCAGTCCTTTAGTTTTAAATACGGTGGATGCTTTTTTACGCGGTGAGAGCTACCCACTATCCCTTTTAAAAACCTATTTAGATTTAGGCCATTAGATTTAGAGCATGAGTAAAAATATTATTGTTGGCATGTCTGGCGGTGTTGACTCCTCCGTCACCGCCTTAAAACTATTGGAACAGGGCCACCAGGTCACTGGTCTGTTTATGAAAAACTGGGAAGAAGATGACGGTACAGAATTTTGCACCGCTATGGAAGACTTGGCTGATGCCCAGCAGGTCAGCGATAAACTGGGCATAGAATTAAAAACCGTCAACTTTGCCTCTGAGTATTGGGATGAAGTATTTGAAGTTTTTTTATCTGAATTTAAGGCTGGGCGAACACCAAATCCCGACATACTTTGCAATAAGCATGTTAAGTTCAAAGCATTTTTGAATTACGCCATTGAAGACCTTGGAGCCGACTACATTGCTACCGGACATTATGCGCGAGTGCATAAACAAAACGGGGAATATCAGCTATTAAAAGGGCTTGATCCTAATAAGGAACAAAGCTACTTTCTATATACTTTAGGCCAAAAAGCTTTGTCAAAGACCCTATTCCCTATTGGTGACCTGCATAAACCTGAATTAAGAGCGATCGCCAAAAAAGCAGGTTTTGATAATTATATAAAGAAAGACAGCACGGGGATTTGCTTTATCGGCGAACGGAAATTTACCGAATTTCTGCAGCGCTACCTGCCTACTCAACCGGGTGAAATGCGCACTCCCGAAGGCCAAACCATTGCTCAGCACCAGGGATTAATGTATTACACACTCGGCCAAAGACAGGGCCTGGGAATTGGCGGGGTTAAAAATGCACCTGACGAGCCTTGGTATGTTTTAGAAAAGGACTTGGATAATAATATATTGATCGTCGGGCAGGGACATGATCACCCCTTACTGCTCCATAACACATTGGAAGCCAGTCAGCTTGACTGGTGCAATAACAAACCGTTAACAGAAGCCATTTACTGCAAAGCCAAAACACGCTACCGTCAAAGTGACCAGGCCTGTCAGATAAAACCTCTAGAAAATAGCCGATGCAAAGTCATCTTTGAATTTTCGCAAAGAGCCATCACACCGGGACAATCAGTGGTTTTTTATGATGGCGACATCTGTTTAGGCGGCGGTATTATTGAAACCAGATATAATGAATAATATACTGTACTAAACAGTTCCTATACTCTATCTCATTGCTATTTGGCTGAATATGCAGAGAGGCTTTAGTCGCGATTTCTTTTGATCTTGTTGAAGTCATAACTATAAGTTCCTCTCGGCAGGATTATCAGCTTTTTAGCTTAATGGCAGTGATGCAGAGAGTATGAACGATATAATTACCGCCTTATATAAACAGGACAAATATCCTAATGACTAATTTCGCCCTCACAGCAATTTCACCTATTGATGGACGCTACAGCAGCAAAGTTGAAGCCTATCGTCCAATTTTCAGCGAATTTGGCCTTATTCGCTACCGTGTAGAAGTTGAAGTGCGTTGGCTGCAAGCATTGGCCAAGCACCCGAAAATCTCAGAAGTTGCCGAATTAAGCGATACAGCCAATCAATTGCTAGACGACATTGTCAGCCAATTTTCAGAAGAAGATGCCCAAAGTATAAAAGACATTGAAAAAACGACAAACCATGATGTAAAAGCAGTTGAATATTTTCTTAAAGAAAAAATAGCTGACAATCCAGAATTGCATAAAGTGAATGAGTTTATTCATTTTGCCTGTACTTCAGAAGATATCAATAACCTATCTTATGCGCTTATGCTGAAAGAAGGCAGAGAAACACTGCTTCCTGAAATAACAGAGTGCATAGCAGCCATAAAAACAGTAGCATTAGAAACTGCAAGCCAGCCCATGATGTCCCGCACCCACGGACAGACCGCAAGCCCAACCACTACAGGAAAAGAATTTGCCAATACCGTTGCCAGACTGCTGCGTCAGAAAGAACAGTTTGAATCGGTTGAACTGCTCGGAAAAACCAACGGTGCGGTAGGCAACTTTAACGCCCACAGCGTTGCCTATCCGGAAGTTGACTGGGAAAAATTTGCCAAAACCTTTGTTGAATCCCTGGGCCTTTTTTGGAATGCCTATACCATCCAAATTGAACCCCATGATTATATAGCCGAATACTTCCACGCCCTCTCTCGCTTTAACACAATCCTTTTAGACTTTAACCGTGATGTTTGGGGCTACATTTCCCTAGGCTATTTTAAGCAAAAAACCATCGCAGGCGAAGTCGGCTCATCCACTATGCCTCATAAAGTCAACCCGATTGATTTTGAAAATTCAGAAGGCAACTTAGGATTAGCTAACGCCATTTTTTCTTTTCTAGGCGAGAAACTGCCTGTTTCTCGCTGGCAGCGCGATTTAACGGATTCTACCGTTTTACGTAATATTGGTGTCGGCATAGCACATACCAGCATTGCCATTCAGTCATCCCTAAAAGGCATTTCTAAACTGCAGATTAATGCTGAGGCTATTGAGGCCGATCTGGACAATAATTGGGAAGTGCTGGCAGAACCCATCCAAATGGTTATGCGCCGGTATGGCATTGAAAAGCCATATGAAAAGTTAAAGGAATTAACTAGAGGCAATCGCATTACGCCTGATGATTTGAAAGTTTTTATTGAAAACCTTGAAATTCCGGCAGAAGCAAAAAAATCATTGCAGGCACTCACTCCCCGTGACTACACAGGCTATGCTGAGAAACTGGCTTCCGAAATTGAGTAAATAGAATTGCAGTGCCAATCTTCTGTGATTGTCACTGCAAAAAATGAGACTATCAAAATGAATGAATTTCAGAATGAATGGGCAATACTGCACAGCGATATAGAAAAGTACGAACGCTTTTCACTGATAATAAAACTATTTAGCGTATTGATTTGCATTCTATCCATTGCTTTAGCTATCAGCCCTGCTATCTCTATTTTTGTTGTGCTAATTCTATGGCTGCAAAGCGGAATATGGACAACTTTTCAAAACCGCTTAGAAGATAGAATACTGATTATCGAAAATAGCCTAGCAGACAAGAGCCATGAAAACAGCTCAGATTTCCAGCTCTATTCAGAATGGCAAAAGAATCGGCCCGGCGCTGTTAATTTAATAAAGGAATATATATTTAATTCACTGAAACCGACAGTGGCCTATCCTTATATTCTTCTGGTTTTATTATTGCTTATTAAGCCATATTTACTGTAATTGTCAGCATACATAATATTTCTTTCAGAAAGATTATAGAAAGGGCAATCATAAGGGATTGCCCTCAGCATAAAAGACCATCCAAGGATTAAAGAACTAACTTTCAGAGTCTTCTTCTTGCCTCACATGAAAGGCATCAGTATATATATCACCCATGGAAGCACCTTGCAGAAAAGCCTGCATTTTCATCTGACTGACCATTTCCGGATGCCCACACAGAAAAACTCGCCAGCCTTTTAAATCAGATATTTCATTCAAAGCGACTGTATTTGCTCGCCCCTGCTTAAAACCTTCAGGAACATCTGCACCAGAAATACAGGGCGTATATGAAAAATTTTGATGCTGTTTGCTTAGCTGTCGCATTTCATCCACCCTGTACAAATCTTCCCTTTCACTGCTGCCATGAAACAGCTGTATTGGGCCAGAATGTCCATGTGCAAGAGCATCTGTCAAAATGCCGGCAAGCGGTGCCAGTCCACTTCCTGTTCCTACGAGCAGTATCCCCTGTTCTTTACGTTCAGGAATATAGAAGCAGTGACCTTTGGGCTCAGATACAGACAGGCTATCACCCACCTTAATCTCATCATGCACCCATTCACTAAATTTTCCACCCGGCAGCCGACGAATATGAAACTCTAATGTTTTGGATTCCTGAGGCCTGTTTGCGATTGAATAGCTGCGCGTTACACCATCTGCCCGCTGCAGGTTAACAAATTGCCCAGCGTTGTATTCAAGAACATCAAGGCACTCTACAATTAACAAAATGGTATTTCTATTGAGCATTTCATTGGCAATCACCTTTCCGTCAGAAAACAGCTCAGACTGATCAGGCAATTTGATAGTCATATCCTGTTCTGGAACACAAAGACAGGCGAGAAAATAATTCTGTTTTTTTAATGTGTCTTTTAAATCTTTTTGAGAGTTTTCGGGAGGAATGCCATCGGTACATTGCAGCATACAGCTCTGACACGTTCCTTTCTTACAGGCATAAGAAACTTCAACTTCATGCCTTAATAAAGAGTCTAGAACAGTCTCTTCAGAATTACAGGTATAATTTTTCTCACCGATTTTTAAATTTGTCATCTTTTGTTTGTAGGGGCAATCCCCTGTGGCTACCCTATGCTCAGTAAATATTAAGGAAAGGGCAATCACCAGGGATTGCCCCTACATATAATTTTAAGTCTTATTTACCTAACACATCATTTCTAGTGCTTTCAGCAATTGCGGCAGCTTCAGAAATCAAATCTGCTGGTACATTTAACTCAGTTAATGTTGCTCCCAAGTGCTCCATTACTGCATCAAAATGTGAATCATCAAGCCCCATTTTCACTAAATGAACATGCGCTTTCCGCATATCTTGTCCTGTATAGGTATTTGGACCGCCAAAAGCCATAGTGAAGAAAGCCTTTTGCTTAACAATCTGTTTATCCATATCCGTTTTATCAAAAAAACGGTTAATCCGATGATCAGTAAGAACTTTTCGATAAAACAGTTCAACAGCCGCATTTACCGCCGCTTCTCCGCCAATTCTATCGTATAAAGATTCGCTCATTTTCTACTCCTCATAAAATTTAAAATACAATCGAATATTATTAATTGCTTATTCAGAATAACAAAACCAGAACACTTTTACAACTTTTATATGTCAAAAGTTTTAATTCTGTTATTTTTGTCATTATTTGTTATTCTTACCTATTGAATAAAGGATTAACAGAGACAGTCTATGTCTAATAAAATCAGCCCCCGCCAACGTCAAATACTTGATTTGCTACTCAAGAATAGAGCGGGACTCAGCATTGATGAAATAGCCAATATACTAGACATTTCACGCAACGCGGTTCAGCAGCATCTTTCTTCTTTGGAAAAAGATAAATACATACAGACAGGCGAACTGAAAAAGACTGCTGGCAGGCCAGTCCGCACTTTTATATTGACAGAAATAGGACTAAATTTTTTTCCAAAACAATACGCCTGGTTTTCAGAACTGATTCTTTCAGACATAAAAAATGAACAGGGTAGCGAAGCATTAAAAGCTTATCTGAAAAAACTAGGCAATACTCTCGCTCAGAGCCTTTTACCTAGGTTTGACGGCAAAACAGCCAAGGAAAAGATTGCTGAACTAACCGCCATTATGGAAGACCTGGGGTTCCAGGTATCTGCGACCCACGACAGCACAACTGGCCATCAATACATAGATGCGTGCAACTGCATCTATCACGACCTAGCGCAAAAAAACAGCGAGGTCTGCGAACTGGACAAAACCCTTATTTCCACATTATTAAATAAAGATATAGAGCTTATTTCATGCATGGCAAAAGGCGGTCACATATGCAGCTTCAAAATATTACAGGATGACTTCGACTAGCCGATCAAAGGCAGAATAAATTTAAATGTCGCGCCTTCGTCTTCAGGGCTGTTTTCAGCCCAAATCTGGCCATTATGCTTTTCAATAATCTGCTTGCAAATGGCCAAGCCAAGCCCCGTGCCACCTGCCCCTGTCTTAGTCTTGCTACTTTGAATAAAGGCATCAAATATATCATCCAATTCGGCCTCAGGTATTCCTACCCCTTGGTTTGTCAGAGAAAAAACAAGGTACTGCTCATCCCTGTCAATTTTAACTGTAATATCCGTATTCTCTGCACTGAACTTAATTGCATTAGATAAAAGGTTTGCCATAACCTGTCCAACTTTATCTCCGTCAAACATTCCAGTACCGGCACCATTAGAGGCATCCACTTGAATCGTTAGACCTTTGTCGTGTATTCTCTGCTCCTGTTCCTGACAGTGACGTTCAAATAGCTTGGCTAAATCAGCCCGTTTTATATTAAGCTCCATCTTTCCGGACTCAAGTTTAGACAAATCAAGCAGATCATTAAGTAGTAATAATAGGCGGTCACCGCTCAATTTAATGCGGGAAAAATAATGCAGCAGTTTCTCGCTGGATGCCGAGTCTATTTTTTTCACCCCCATACTGGCAAAACTTAAAATGCCATGCAGAGGTGTCCGCAGTTCGTGGGACATATTGGCTAAAAATTCAGATTTAGCTACCGTTGCTTTATTTGCCTGTTCTGTAGCATCTAAAATAGCCTGTTCATATTTTTTCTGTGCAGTTAAATCACGCCAAGTCACATGAATTATCTGTTTGCCATCATAGTCCAGTCGCGTTAACAGCACATCCATTAAAATTTTAGAGCCGTCTTTTTTGTGATGCAGCCATTCAAAATGATAAGAACCCTCACGCAGGCAGATTTCAGCATTATTAATACAGTTTTGCGTAGATAATTGGCCATCAGACTGATATTTTGGTGATAAGTCCTCAGCTGGTTTTTTCATCAATAACTCATCTTTTGAATCATAGCCCAGCAGTTCAACCGCTTTTTCGTTACAGTCAATAAACTGGTTATTATCAATCAACAGCAGTCCATTTCCCGATTTATCAAATATTGTTTTAAAACGTTCCTTTTCCTGTTCTACCTGATATTTTTGTTCTGCCAGCTCCGAATTTAATCGCTTTAGCTTAAAAAAATACCAAATAAATAGCGCTAAGAAGACTGAC
Source organism: Methylomonas sp. (assembly GCA_026988155.1). Lineage (GTDB taxonomy): Bacteria > Pseudomonadota > Gammaproteobacteria > Methylococcales > Methylomonadaceae > QPIN01. Next base: position 33,660 of record JALSLW010000016.1, read on the forward strand.
AATAAAATAGCAAACAGCCTCCACACCAGACCTTGATCGAAAATAACCTCCCGTTTAACCTCAACCCTTTCATTAAAAAAGGATTGCAGCTGAGCATCAGTAAGACTGCTGACAAGCACCTCAAATATTTCATTTAGCTGTGGCTGATCATTGCGCGTAGCAACTGCAAGCTTTGCCTTATCCTGAAGGCGGGATGACACCTTTAAAGTGCCCGTAAAATCCTGCTGAATTAGAAAAGCAATAGCCATCAAGCTATCGATATAGCCAAATAGCTCTCCGTTCTCAACTCGCTCCAGCCCATCAGAAATGGAATCAACCTCAACAATATTGGCCTCTGGATATCTCTCCTGCAGTAGTTCCGCCAATGCATAGCCTTTAACAACGCCAAACTGTTTATCCTTAACATCAGAAATATCGTTAATAAAAAATGCATCATTTTTGGTTGCCAAAACAACAGGATGATCAATAAATGAATGAGTAAAGTCCATGTACTCTTTACGTTTTGGCGTTTCTGCCACCAAAGATAAAATATCGCAGTCCCGATTTCTGGCTTTATCCACTGATTCTTGCCAGCTGTCTGTTTTAATTAATCGAATGGGGATCGGGAGTTTATTGCGGAAGTAGGTATAAATATCAGCAACAATGCCTATATGCTGACCATTTTCTATACGTTCATAAGGCATCCAGTTAGGATCGGTGCACATTGCTATTTCTTTTTTATGCTGCAGATAGCGCACCTGTTCAGGCGTAAACAGAGCACCTTCACCGCCATCATTTAGTTCCTGGCTATCTAACAGCAAACCGCTGCGCTTAAACTGTGTAATGAGATGCAACCGTTCTGCATGATTTATTGTGCCTATGGCAATAGCATCAGACTGCATTAATCTGTCAATTTGAGTTGCTTCAAAGCGCAGCGCTTCAATACTTTTTATCTTGGAGTATCTGCTATAAATAATTGAAATCATCTCTTCTTGATGGGCTAATGCATATGCCCAGCCCTTATTTGATGCCTTAACAAACCTTTGAGTTCTTTCGGGGTGATCCTTTGCTTCACCCATTGATGTAAATAAATTGTTAGCAGACATGCTGTACCCATAGTCTGCCGGATCAAGAATATTGAAATCAATACCTTTTTGCTCCAATTCAAACAGTTCGTTAGTTCGGTACACTGTAACAGCATCAACTTTATTGTCGATAAAATCACTAATATCATATCTATGATCGATAAACTTTATATTATCCCCTGAAAGATAAAAATGATTTAACATCAAACTCAACGCATTATATGTAGCAAAACTCTTTGAAATCATCACCTTTTTTCTGATCAGATCATTCGGAGACTGAATATCTTTAGAAACGGCTAAAACATGTGGAGATTTGGGGAAATAGGTTGCCAGCAGTTTTATCGGAATAATTTTTTTATTATCTATATAGATGCTGGTTTCTTCCAGACCATAATTATTCTTTTGTGTAAGTATATTTGTTCTGACATTAACCCCGGCCTGATACTCAATAAGCTCAACATCTAGACCGGCATCTTTGTAAAAACCTTTTTCTTTTGCTGCAATAAAACCTGCAAACTGAAACTGATATTTCCAATTAAGCTGCAATGAGACTTTTTCCAACGGCGCTTCAGCATTAGCAGATACTGAAGTACTCATTAGTATCGCCGTTACAGCAAACATTATCGATAATGATTTAAAAAAACCAAACAACTTAATATAAAACAATGTATTACCTTTATACCTTAAATTTAGCCAGTTTGGAAACAGCATCATCGGCAGCCTTTGTAACTATAGGCCATGTTACATTTCTCTGGTTAATTTGGCACAATACCTCTTCCGAGGCAAAAAATCGCTCAGAATCATAAAAAAGCCAGCGGCAGGGGTATCTAAAAAATAGCAGTAATGGGCAAATCTCAAATGATTGCTGAGCCGCACAACAATAGCCGCCTTCTCATTGCCAACCCAAATCGCACGGCCCCCTAAAGCACTTCCCTCTGATCTGTCATCTGAATCTTTATAGCGGGTCGAAAAAAATGCTTCCCTTCTGAAATAGTACTGAGAGAAATCTTCATTCTCAGATAAAAATTTAAATATCTTTTTGTCCAGTTACATCAAAAAAATTCACTGTACGGGGCATTACCTAGCAGGCTTCTGTCTTTTTTCATAGGCGGCCAATTGCTCAGGGGTAGCCTTAAGCTGATATTTTTCTTTCCATTCATCATAAGGCATACCGTAAACCTGCTCTCTCGCCTTGTCATAATCAAAAGATATATTCTTTTCCTGAGCGCCAGCCGTTAGCCATTTAGCCAAACAGTTTCGGCAGAACCCCGCCAGAATCATTAAATCAATATTTTGTACGTCAGTCTGTGTCTGCAAATGAGAAACCAGTCGTCTGAAGGCCGCCGCCTCGATTTCTGTCTGTTCCGATTTAGATATATTGTCCATGGTCAAAATCCAAAAAATCAACATTCTATCAGAAAGAATCGCTTTCTCATGTATAATTAAAGAAATCGACTTAACCAAAAGGTAGTATGAAAATTCATAGCTCATCACTTGCCTACATACCTTCAGGGTATAAAACGGCAAATAGAAATGATCAATCGCAGTCTTCTGACAGCAGAAAAGAATACAGCGCCGAGACTGGCCCAGCTTCTTCTCAGATGGATAATGCCGCCTATGAAAATATTAACCTGCCTATGGTTCAGCTCATATCTGATGATATTGAAAAGCAGCAAAAGACACCTCCCAATTCCCGCACCGCATATGCAGTAAATGCCTATGCCCAAGAAAATTCTCAAACGCTAAAGAGTCAAAGATCTGAACTTATTTCTGGCATTGACATCTTTGCTTAGAACATTTTACGAAACAACGCACAGCAAAACCATGAAACAGCTCTTAGAATTTATCCCTATTATTTTATTTTTCATCACCTATAAAATGTATGACATATATACAGCCACGGCTGTTATTATTGTCGCCACCATTATTCAGGTAGGCATTACCTGGTTCAAATACAAAAAAGTCGAACCTATGCAATGGATCACCTTAGGACTGATTGTAGTTATGGGCGGTGCTACTATTTACTTGCAAAATGAAGAGTTTATCAAATGGAAACTGACGGTTATTGAATGCCTGTTTGGATTAGCCTTTTTAGGCAGCCAGTTTTTTGGCAAGAAAACATTTGTTGAACGCATGATGGGCGCTAACTTAGAACTACCTCCGTCCATCTGGAAAAAACTAAACCTGGCCTGGGCAGCTTTTTTCTTCAGCGTTGGTGCAATCAATGTCTATGTAATGCAAAATTACAATACTGATGACTGGGTAAACTTTAAGACCTTTGTAGTGCCTGGGTTTATGCTGGTTTTTATTATTGTTCAAATGCTTTTTATCTATAAATATATCCCTGAACCCGAGGAATAAGCAAAATGCTATATGCCATATTAAGCCAGGATATTGAGGACAGTCTTAAAAAAAGACAATCTGCGCGCCCGGCTCACATACAGCGATTACAGGATTTACAGGATCAGGGCCGATTAATCATCGCCGGCCCTCACCCTGCCATAGACAGCAATACACCTGGTGATGCCGGGTTTACAGGCAGCCTTGTCATTGCTGAATTTTCCAGCCTGGCTGAAGCTCAGAACTGGGCCGATGTTGAACCTTATCTGGCGGCCGGTGTCTACAGCAAAGTGACAGTAAAACCTTTCAAACAAGTATTTCCACAATGACATCTGAACTAATTAAACAGAAATTAAATGAATCCATTCAGCCTGAGTTAATTGAAATCGTTGATGATAGTGCTGCCCATGCAGGGCATGCCGGCGCAAGACAAGGCGGCGGGCATTATAATGTCACTATCGTTGCCAAAATATTTGACGGAAAATCATTGATACAAAGGCATCAGTTAATTTACCAGGCATTAAGTGATTTAATGAAAAGTGAAATTCATGCATTAGGCATTAATGCTTTAACACCCTCAGAAAATAAATAAGGATCTTTCGAAAATGAAAAAAAAACTTATCCCTCTTTTTTTATTGTCAGGCGCGGCTCTTTTAACTGCCTGCGCTCAGGAAAAAGCTAACACCCCCGCAGTAGCAGCCGTTACAAAAGAAGATGCAGTTGCCGCAGTCAATGGCAAATATATCAGCAAAACTGCATTGACCGAGCTAGAGAGTGAAATTACTCAGCGCAACAGAGGACAGGCTATACCAAAAGAAAAAATAGTTGAAGAATTGGTTCAGAGGGAACTCTTAGTTCAGGATGCTCTTCAAAAAAAGCTAAACCAAACGCCCGAATATGCTAAACAGCTTGAAACTGTCAAAGCATCATTGCTAACCCAGGCAACCATTCAGAACTTCCTTAAATCGCACCCTGTTACTGATGCTGAAGTAAAAGCCGAGTATGACAAAAATATGGTTGATACCGGCAAAGAATATAAAGCTCGCCATATCTTACTTAAAACCGAAGAAGATGCCAAACAGGTTATAGCCGAACTTTCAGCCGGTGCCGATTTTGCCGAGCTGGCCAAAACAAAATCTACCGGCCCTTCCGGCCCGCAGGGAGGCGATCTGGGCTGGTTTGCTCCGGGACAAATGGTACCGCCTTTCTCGGAAGCCGTTATTGCTTTGGAAGATAACAAATTTACGTTAGAGCCCGTTAAAACCCAGTTTGGCTATCATGTTATTTTAAGAGAAGGCTCAAGAGCTCAAACACAGACTCCACCGCCTTTCGAATCAATAAAAGAACAAATCCGCCCGGTATTGCAGCGTAAAAAATTGCAAGAGTTTTTGGCAGAATTGCGCAACAAGGCAAAAGTTGAGGTTTTTCTGCCTGCCCCAGCTCCGGCAGCAGCGCCTGAAACAGCCGGTGCCAAAGCTATAACACCAACAGCTGATAAAGCATCTGAAAAAATTTCTGAAACTGCTGAAAAAACAAAAGCAGCGACAGCTGATGCGACGTCCAGTGCTATTGAAAAGGCAAAGTCAGCAACTGGCGCTATAAGCTCTAAAGTGTCTGAATCAGCTGAACAGGCAAAAACAGCCGTTACTGATACAGCAAAAAATGCTGTCAATAAAGTTTCTGAAACTGTTGAGAGTGCAACGGAAAACGCAAAATCAGCCGCATCAGAAACCGCTAAAAAAGCAGATAAAGCAGTATCTGAAAAAGCGGCAAAAACACTTGATGCTTTAACGCACTAACAGCGCTACATTCTTAATGCTCTAGAGCCTGCTCTGCGCCCTTATTAGGTGCAGAGCAGAGCTCCCTCGCTTCAGCAACACATTTTAAAAAGATCCCGCCACATATATCGGGCAACACTCACCGCTGTTTCTACCTATAGCAACAACCCTTTCAACTTTAAAATAGACCGGCCTTTGCCACAGGCTTGCCTATCCACAACATCCTTTCCTTGTATCCGCCTTATTCACGAGCCTAGCTACATTTCGGACATCTCAATATTTCGGGCATCTAAAAAATACCTTAGCGCCGTTTCCGCAGGATGATATTTACACTATTGGCAAGGGGAAAGTAAAGCAACCGTTAACTTGAAAACTGGGTACACCTTCTTAAGCAGGCAATGGGTCGAACGGATACTCAAGGACGTGGGTGTCAGTTAAGTCTTAATACCTTCTTAAACAGGCAATGGGTCGAACAGGTTGGAAGTTCCTCCTTGTCGTTGCGTCTGTGAGTCTTAATACCTTCTTAAACAGGCAATGGGTCGAACAATGAAACAATTATCATACCGATACTTTACTCCTAACGTCTTAATACCTTCTTAAACAGGCAATGGGTCGAACCCTGACCCTTCTAAATTCCTCTTTCAATTCAACCCCTTACAAACACTTTTTTTACCCATCAAATCCATTTTAAAAGTTAACATTTTTTTAACGGATAAATAGCGTTTGCGAGACATAAGATACCAGCTTTTTAATTTTATTCCAATATTTTTTTAATATGGCCTGCCATGATATTTACAAACCTAAACAGCCTTATTTGCAAACTATTCGCCTTAATTAATTGCACGGGCAATATGATTTCCTATTCCTGCTCATTTACCAGCATTCTAGCCAGCCGTTCATTATCTAGCCCCGGGCTCTTTTCTGCGGCCTGCCGATCAGATGAATCAATCAGCACTGTCAGAGACTGCGCCACATCATGATGCTGTTCTGTAAATGTGGCCATTGCCTGCTGTACATCTAGTTCAATCATTGCCATGGCTGAATCCAACCCTTGATCCAGACCTCTAAGTGCCGCTTTTTCCAGCGAAGGCTGCATTTTTTTTCTGATAAAAAAAGGGATCAGCCAGCTTAGCAAAATAACCAGTACGCTGTGTACTGCAAAATCAGTTCCTAAAAATTCCTCGCCTGTCAGGGCGCTGTCATAATAGCCATAGAACACTTCGTAGCCAACAATCCCCATCGCTATAAGCGGCAGTAAAACTTCGCATATTCTGACTATTGTCAGCACTGCCCTCTGTACAATATTGCCAGGATTAACCATTGATTTTCGGCAGCCCAGTTCTGTCTGCGTTTCCACATGCTTCTCTGCCTGCAGCCGACATTGTGCTAAATTTTTTCTTAGAGGGGTACTGGGCAGCCCCTTCTGGTCAGCCGTTAATACCAATTCGTCCAGATAATCATTGAATCGGCTTTGCGCCCAGTCATCCCATAATTTTATATCCTGCTGCTGAACCGTTTTTCCCTTTTTGCCGTAAATAATTGACAGCTGCTTAATAGGCCATTCAAACCCCTGTTTCAACTGATCTTTTGTATTCTTCCAGCGCTGTTCCCGCATATCCTCCATTGCCGAAATAAGCTGCCCATCACCTAGCACTTTCAGGGTCTGCTGCAATTTTTGCCTAATGGCATTTTTGCGCTGATGCACACCACGGCTTTCAAGATGTTCAACTGTTTTTGCCGTTGCCAAAGATTCTATGGTCGCCTTTAACTGTGCTGACTGGTCTTCTGCCGTTACTGCTTCGGGATAAGAAATCGTCTTGTATATAATGGGGTTATCAAACCCTGCTTTAGCCAGTTGGCGTTTAAAATCATCATATTGTGCCGGCTGGCCCCTGTCCCACTGGTTCATAACAAACAGCCAGGCATGGCTGGCGCCTTTGGCCAATAATAATTGCCAGGCTTTATTGTCTCTGTAGCGTTCAGGGCTAACGACATACATCAGTACGTCAACAAAAGGCAGCCATTGCATAACGATGTCTTTGTTTTTTGCTTCTGTGCTGTCAAAATCAGGCATATCTATCCAGATTACATGCCTGCTTGATTCTTCAGTATGCTGTGCAATCGTTATATCTTGCAATGGAAAAGTGTCATCTAACTGGTGAATGGCCACTGACTGGTGATGATATAGGGTGACTTCAAGCGAAGTTGGCCGTTCAACCCCTGCTTTGGCTATTTCTTTTCCTGCAAGGCGATTTAATAGCGAGCTTTTACCGACGCCAGTTCCTCCTAAAAAGGCAACAATCAGGGGTCTTTCCGCCTTGTCAACAAACAGTTCATTTGCTGAGCTTTCGGGTTCTACGGCTAGCAATGAGGCTTGCTGCGGGTCAATCCAGCCCTCTTTAGCTGACTGATGCGCCCAATGATCAATATCAGCGATTAAATCAGAGTATTCGTATGCCATGTTTTTTCTCGTCACGTTGCTGTTCAGCTTTTTTTAATAGCTCGGGGGAAATATTAAAGCGGCTTTTGTCTGAAAGCTGCTCAGGCAGTTTATAGAGTGCTTGCTGAAGGCCGGCTATAAATAAATCTTGCTTCACTGTTTCTAATTGATGCTGTTTCAGCTCGGCTTCTGCCTTGCTCATAAAGCTTCCGACTGCGCTTTCCGCCAGAAGTGAAGTCATGGATAATAAAGCGGGAGTAATGATTAAATCATGCGCTCCAATGCCCCCGGTTTCTATCATCAATGCCATTACAGCAACATCTGTAGTTAACCGGGTGGCTCTTAAGCCATTTAAAATCAGAGGGTGTTCTTCCAGCTTGCCGTAGAGGCGATTGGCCGTTTCTTCTACATCCTGCTGAAATGAGGTGCCATAATGGTTAACGGCTACCTGGTAATTCTCCAGCAGTGCATTTTTTTGTTGCCTTAACAGCAAATAGCTGTCTTTCCACCATTTATTCTGTTTAGTATCTGAATCTACCTTTTCCAATAGCTGATCAGATAAAGCAATAAGTAAATGTTCCCCTATCTGGTTTAACAGGGTATGTTCCTGGCTTTTTGGCCGTGAGATTTTTTTGCCTATGCCAAAGATTTTTCTGGCCGGCCATGTCAGCACACGGCGAGTTTTTGTTAATACCCCTGAAATCCCGGGAATTTCTAATAATTCTAGCAGTTCTACTAAAGCATTTTGAAAGGTATCGTAATACTGGGGATGGTTTAAAAAGTCCCTTTTATATTCTTCTAGCGCCTGCTCAATATTTTTATCAACTAGGGCCTGCCATATTTTTTGCGCTTCATGCTCTGCAACAACTGGGGCTAGCCAGTCATACCAATATTTATTAAGCAGACTGTGCTGATATTCAAAATGCTTCTGCTGTGAAACCGATTGCTGCAATTGAAAGAAAACATCCTTTTCTAAAGCTGGCCAGACCGGCTTTGCAGTTTGCTTCTGGAAAAGCATCGGAATAACCTTTGGAAATTCATCCTGTCTGGCAATATGCCATTTCTCTCTTAATGAATTAATAATTAAGTCTTCTGTTCCTTCAGCCAGTTTATTTACACAGATCAAGGTGGTCTGATGAAAGGACTCTATGGTGGACATCATTTCCCATACGGATTGATCAGCATATTTTTCTTTACTGACTGCCAGTACCACAATATCTGCCAGTGCAATTGTTCTGATCACGCCTTCTTTATAGTCGGCTGAGTCTATCGAGTCAAAATCTGGGGTATCCCAAAATACGCAGGGGGGGATTAATTCACTTACACTGCCATTTTCTGTCAGTGAATAGCAGTCGTGGCGTTCTTTGCTTAACTCAGCCAAATCTAACTGCTGAAACCGGCCAAAAAATCCTTGCAGTCCAGAGCAGTCCTGCAGACTGACCTGGTGACAAAAACCCTGCGGATGAACCGTAAACCCTGCCAACGGGCTAACACTGGCAATCTGGTTATTTAAAATAAGATTGCTGATCGAACTTTTCCCAGCCTGGGTAGGCCCAATAATGGCTATTTGCAAAGGTGTTTGAGGGGAGGATTCTAGCAATTCTCCCTTCCTTATAAACGCTTCGGTAAAAATAAGCTGTTCCAGTCGCAGTTGAAATAATGCGATCTGCGGATCGTCAGCTTTTAAATTGGCAATAATGGCCTGATAGCGCTGATTTAATAATTGGATAAATTCCAGCATAAAAGATGAGCTTGGGTTTATAATAGCCGCCTATCTTACTATTGTTTAATGACCTGGTGTAATTATAATTATAAAAGATCAGGCATTATTTGTTTAAAAATAAGCATCTGTTAACATGCTTATTCCGAACTATTGAGGTTTTATATGAGGATTTTATCTACGGCTTTTGTATTCATCATTTGCTTTTCACTAACCGGCTGCTCCAAAGGCAGTCAAATAAACGCTAGAAGCCTAAAAACGGCTAACCGTTCTGTAAGCAGAATTAAAGACCGCCTGCCTACTGATCAGCGCATTGAGTTTGAAGTGTCTTACTGGACTTTGCGCGACTCAATAAAAGACAAGAAAGAGTTTCTTGATACTGTTGACGGAAAAACACCTGAAGAAATGATTGCTTTAGGAAAAAATATTTTTCAGCAGCGTAAAAGTGCCGGCTTTAAAAGCTATGATCAATACAGTAACTGGGATCAAATGATTACCCATTTCGTCCAGGAAAGAATTGATCAGGGCCGGAGTTCTAAAGCAAAACGGCCACCGCAAAACGGAAGTGTTCTGTATAACCTTTAAGCTATCCGGTTTCAATGCAGATTAACGCACCCTGCGCTTCTCTGCATTGAATTCCTAGGCAATAAATTACCCTCTGGGTATTTGCAATACCTGCCCTATTTTTACTTGGGTACTGGCTAATTTATTAGCTGATTTTATTGCCCGCATACTCACTCCATACTGCTGTGCAATTCCCGATAAAGTATCCCCTCGGGATATAATATGCCTTTTGGCGGCATTTAAAGCAAAGTAGGTATTCGCTGGCGCATACCGCTTAAAATACCCAACAACACCTTTAAAGATAGCTTTTGCCATCTTTGCCTGATGTCTGCCGCTTTTCAATTTGCGCTCTTCAGCCGGATTGGAAATAAAAGCGGTTTCCACTAAAACAGACGGAATATCTGGCGATTTCAAAACTGCAAACCTGGCTTTTTGTACATTATTTTTATGTATATTGCCTATGGTTTTAAAGTTTTTAAGAATGCTTACCGCAACATTTCGACTGGCTTCTTTAGTGGCTGTCTGAGAAAGATCCATTAATACGGTTGCTACGTCATCCCCTCTGCCTGTCAATGTCACGCCGCCTACAAGATCGGCCGCATTTTCATGCTGAGCCAGCCATTTGGCCGCAACGCTGGATGCGCCTCTTTTGGACAATGTAAAAACAGATGCTCCTCTAGCTCTTGAGTTATCAAATGCATCCGCATGAATGGATATAAAAAGGTCTGCCTTAGCTGCCCGCGCTATTTTCATCCGCTGGCTCAGCTGAATGAAATAGTCGCCTTTTCGCACCATAATAGCCTTCATCCCAGGCTTTTTGTTAATTAATGTCGCCAGTTTTCTGGCAATGGCAAATACCACCTTTTTTTCCTGTGTTCCTCTAGGCCCACGAGCACCCGGATCCTTGCCGCCATGTCCTGCATCAATCGCAACAATGATGTCTCTAACTTTATTTTTTACTGTCTTGGTTATTGCTTTTTTTGCATGGACTGACGTGCCTTTACCAAGCAAATCTACAACTAAGCGGTGTCCTCGTGACTTGCTAGGCTTTAAAGTAAAGCTCTTGGGCTTTACCGGAGCTTTTAAATCGAAAACGACTCTTAGATCTTTTTTATTACGGGCCGCACTGCGAACTCGAGTAAATAGAGCATGGTTTTTAGGGGGCTGCCTGAGTGATTTTAGCAATTTAGCATTTTTGAAATCTACGACCAGGCGAGCTGGGTTTGCCAATAAAAAAACTTGATGAGAAACTGGCGCACTGACATCAAAAACCATTCGGACATAGTCAGATTTTGCTTTATAACGCAATGAATCAATCCGTGCCTGCCGTGCATAGGCGCCTTCTACAGCAAGCAACAGCATGAAAACACTAATAAATTTTACGAATTTAGACATAAGCAAATAACCACAATGAGATTCTTGATTAAATTATAGCACTATGTCTTTGTTTTTCCAGTGCAGCGCTAATTTATTCATTAACTCTGCCGAAGTGACCTCAATGGTAACGATTCGGCCTTCCCCCTCCATTTCTATCGACAGCTCAATATCCGGCCGCGGTAAAAAACCTTTGCCTAACTCGGCCCATTCAATAAAGCACAGGCTTTGCTGATCAAAATAATCGCGAATGCCTATCCACTCAAGCTCTTCCGGATCTTTTACCCGATAGAGGTCAAAATGAAATACCTTTCTATTGGCAATATCGTATTCTTCAACCAAGGTATAGGTTGGACTTTTTACAGCACCTTTATGCCCTGCAGCTCTGAGCACACCCCGTGCTAAAGTGGTTTTCCCAGCCCCTAAAATGCCATGAAGAAACACTAGGCATTTTTCTGGTAAAACACGCCATAATTCAGCACCCAGCTGTTCTGTTTCCTGCTCATTTAATAATGTAATTTTCATCTGTTTACCAATTCTCTTATATAAGGCATTAAATCACTTGCCAACAATCCTCTTTCGCCACTTTGCTGCGCAGACAGATCAGCCGCTTCTCCATGCAAATAAACAGCAGTGGCCGCTGCCGCTGCCAATGTCATTTTTTGGGCAGCCAGACTTCCCACCATTCCGGCCAATACATCGCCCATTCCTCCGCTTGCCATTCCCGGATTGCCGGTTGTCGACACTGTTATTTCATCGCCGCTATCAATCAGTGTGCCAGCCCCTTTTAATACGGCGATGCCGCCAAATTTTTTTTGCAATTGCGAAACGGCAAAAAACCTATCTTTAGCAATCTGCTCAGTTGAGCATTTCAGCAGCCTTGCAGCTTCTCCCGGGTGGGGGGTAAGCACCCAGTTATCCCGATATAAAGGATTGTTAGCCAATAGATTAAGCGCATCTGCATCAATAATTAACGGTTTTTCAAAATCAGCAGCGCATTTTAGCAAGTCTTTGGCCCATTGAGATTGACCCAGCCCTGGCCCGATAACAATGGCCGTTGCCCTATTGATCAAAGGAACTAGCTGATCTACATGTTCAACGCCATGACACATTAATTCTGCCCTGCTCATATTAATATAGCCTGAATGGCTTGCCCGCGTCGCAATCGAAACCAAACCGGCACCTGTTCTCAATGCCGCTTCGGCCGCCAGTCTGATTGCACCGGAAAAGCCAATTTCTCCGCCAATTACCAGCACATGCCCGTTATCTCCTTTATGTGCACATCGCCGCCGTTTAGCCAATAATGGCTGTGCCATTAATTGAGAAGCACAGGTAAATGACTTGAAAACTGCATCAGGTACATCTAAGGATGAATAAATAATCTGCCCGCAATATTCTGCAGCCTGCCCTGTAAACAGCCCCTGTTTAAGTGCAATAAAACAAATGGTCTTCTCGGCCTTTATCGCACAGCCCATTACCGCTCCCGTATCTGCATTTAACCCAGAAGGTATATCTATAGCAATGACAGCGCAGGCACCTTCATTAATAAGCAAAATTGCTTCTGCGTAAGCCCCTGATACGTCGCGATCTAACCCAGTACCAAATAAAGCATCCACCGCAATGCAGTCGCCTAAATCCAGGTTCGGTTTAAATGCTGCAGCCTGCCCACCTGCCTGTTTAAAATCTTGATAGACAATAGAAGCATCACCTTTTAGGTTTTCAGGATTGGATAAATAATAAACCTTAACTGACAGTCCTGACTTCAAAGCCAATGTGGCGGCAACATAGCCATCCCCGGCATTATTTCCTGCACCGCAAAAAATGGCAACGGCACTAAGGGGGTGATATTGCTCAATTATTTCAAACACAGCCAGCCCTGCCTTGCGCATTAAATCAATCCCCGGAATGGCATAATCCTCAATAGTCATCCGATCCATTTCTCTTGCCTGCTCGGCTAAATATAATTTATTGGGCATGGTGTTCATAATTTTAGTTAAAATGGCTTAAGCTATATTATATTTCCCTACCAACTCATGCACAAAAATAACCTACAAAATAATTCTGAGCTTGTGCTTAAAATTAAGCAATGGGGAGAAGAGTTAGGTTTTCAGCAAATCGGCATAAGCGACACAGATTTAAAATCAGCCGAACAGCATTTACACAACTGGGTCAATAAAGGCTTTCATGGTTCTATGGATTACATGCAAAAGCATGGTCTAAAGAGAAGTCGTCCCGATTTATTGCTTGAGGGTACGGTTAGCATTATTTCAGTACGGATGGATTATTTGCCGGAAACTGCCGAACAAATGACTCAGGTATTAGACAATCCCATTTCTGCCTTTATCTCTCGATATGCATTAGGACGAGATTACCATAAAATTATGCGCAATCGCCTGCAAAAACTGGCCGATAAAATTGATGCAGAAATCGGCAGCTTTGGCTACCGTGCATTTGTCGATAGTGCTCCCGTATTAGAAAAGGCCATTGCCGAAAAAGCTGGACTGGGCTGGATTGGCAAGCATTCCAATGTCATTAACCGCAAAGTTGGGTCCTGGTTCTTTCTCGGGGAAATTTATACAGATATAGCCCTCCCAGCTGATCAGCCAGCATCCTCTCACTGCGGTGAGTGCAAAGCCTGCCTTGATATCTGCCCAACTCAGGCCATCATCGCGCCCTATCAAGTTGATGCCCGCCTTTGCATTTCATATTTGACCATAGAACTGTATGGTTCCATCCCTGAGCATCTACGTTCATCCATAGGCAACAGAATCTATGGCTGCGACGATTGCCAGCTAATTTGCCCGTGGAACCGCTTTGCCAGGCTGTCAACAGAGAAAGACTATACTCCGCGACATAATCTAAATAACAGCCAGTTAACCGAACTGTTTAAATGGACTGAACAGGAATTTCTAAAAAAAATGGAAGGTTCGGCCATTAGACGCATCGGCTATGACCGGTGGCTTAGAAATATTGCAGTAGCGCTGGGCAACAGCCGATCTTCAGAACAGACCATTCACGCCTTGATGCGGCAGAAACAGCATCCTTCCGAGATGGTGAGAGAACATGTGAACTGGGCTTTGGATCAACTAGATAGCAATAAATATCATAATCAAGTTTAAATTAAACACGACAGTAAAAACAGTACACCGGAAAAACTGATTTTTCAGTTAAGTCACTTTATGGTGCTGAGTCTTATAGCTTTTCGGAATTAATTGGTATGACAGCAATACACACATCAAAACTATCCTGATTACCAATAGGAGGCTTCGGGAAATAGCAGTGGCATATTGCGGAAACCTATGAGTAATCAGGAAAATTTTTTATCTCAGCAATATTTCCTTCCCCAACCTTTTCATCAACAGCTCACGATAATGTTCGGCCTTGGCAACCTGTAAACTTTCTAGCGGATTGTAGTCATCAGTCACAATTAGTGCATTGTCAGTATTAATGCTGATTTCCCTATTTGCAAGTTCCCTATCAATTATTTTGTTATTTGCATGCGGTTGCAAGACAATCGGAGAAGCAGAAGCCATTAACACAATATCAATAAATTTTTTGCCTGGCGTTGAAACAAATGTTCGTTGATACGGAAACACTTCTTTCAGCGTCCGGGCAACCGATTCTACAGCGAAACGATCGTCCCCCTTAAGAAAGCCGATAACATTTAAAGCTAAAACACCTTTCTCTTTTAATAGAGGCTTTAATGTCTGCAGCATCTCTAAACTAAGCAAATGAATGGGTTCTGTCCCTCCAGTAAAACAGTCATGAATAATAATGTCATATTGCTTATCCAATTTTGTTACCTGGTAGCGTGCATCGCCTATAATCAAATCGCCTGTCGATTTAAAATTAAAATATTTTTCAGCGGCTATGGCAACTTCCTGATCAATTTCAATGGCATCTGTCTTCACTCCCTGCCGATCAAGCACACCAACCAAATGCCCACTGCCCAGTCCAATCAGCAAAGCATTTTTAGGGTCGGGGATAAAGCGAGGCAATAAACCTACAATTTGCTGATAACTCAATAGCCCATTACCTGTATCCAGGCTTTCTGCACCGATGGTAGAAGAATCTGACAGCAGCCAGCGGATTCTTTCATTAGGCTGATCAATTACCCTTACCCAGCCATAATGGCTTTCAACATCAGATAAAACCCGATAGCCTTTAACTGAGCGAGGCTCATGCAATAAGTAAGTGCCTGACAGCACTGCCATTACAGCTAAAGAAGATACTACCCACAGAATTGGTTTAACGGTAAGCAGCAATCGTTTCTGTTCATATAAGGCTAATGATAAGGCGAGTGCTAACAGCACTAGACTAATGCAAAGAATAATTAATCTGATGCCTGCCAAAGGCAACAGATAAAAGCCAAGCAGCAAAGTGCCAAAAACACTGCCCAACGTACTTATCGCATAAATCGAGCCAACGGCAAACCCTATTTTCTCTAAGCCTGAGGTAGCCATTTTTATAACAAACGGTCCAACCATTCCTAGCAATATTAAGCAGGGAGAAAATAAGATAAATGCACTTATAAAGGCACCTGCACGCAGGCCTAAAGGATTTGTTGCCGAAAGTACGCCTCCACTGATCAGTGGAATTATGCCAATACAAACTGATGCCAGAAAAATGATATGAGATAGATGAATCTTGCCCTGCCTGTCTGCTAAAAGTCCTCCCGCATAATAGCCAATGGCCAATGCCAGCAGGGTAACGGATATTAATGAAGACCAAACGAATAAGCTGACACCGTAAAATGGGCCGATAATACGGGTTCCCATTAATTCAATCATCATTACTGCAGCCCCCGTTACTGTAACAACCCCATAGAGAAAAAAGCGGTCACTAAACTTGACGACAGGCCATCTTGATATATTTTATTTTTAATGTTATTGCTCATAGTAATTCCCAGTCACAAAAAAGGCCATGCATCCGTATAATGCATGGCCTTTTTTGTGACTGGTTTTTATTTTTATCACCTATTGAAATATTAGCTCTTTTTTCTTTTAAGCCCCGTAAGCCCAAGCATAGCCGAGCCAAACATCCACACAGTAGCTGGAACAGGAACCGAAGAAACAGTAAATGTACCATTAATTACATTGCCAGTATTACCATCTGTCGCACTCCAAACGCCACCGGATACACCATAAGAAATATCCAGACCATTAAAAGAGTCATCGCCTGCTTGAAAAGAAAATGCAGTTATATCTTCAACATTGGCAGGGTCATCAACTGTAAATTCAGAGTCAAAAGAACTTGCAGTCTGTTCTGTAAAATCATAATTCCCCACATTGACTGAATAAGATAGGTTAAAGACATCGCTATCACTATTAAAGTCATAAGTTTTCAGAGGGACAACTGCAGTCGCAAACCCACCGTCTGCATCCACAATTTCTTGCAGTTCATGCGAATCAATTGCAAGTGCACCTTGAAATACATTGCCAACGGATACGCCACCGAATCCTGTTCCTTCAACGCCTGTCGTTTGCAAATTCAAATTGTATTGCAATAGGTGTGCATTGGCATTTAGTGAAAATAATAATGCGAATGCGGTAATAATAAATGTGTTAGTTATTTTCATTATCTGATACTCAAAAGTCTTTCTAGTTATTAAGGCAATCTGATGAAACAAAACCATCAGCCTTGCTTTTCCCTCTGACTAAGCCATCTAAATTATTATGTAGCCTAATCAGAATCACAAAATCTTTGCAATCCCGGCTTTATTCCTTCAACCTGCCTAATATTCTCAACGGTCAAGCTAGGCTGTTATCTAAAATTAAAGATAACGAAAACCTAGCAAGATTATTATTGATTATGGCTGACGACTGCCAAATGCATCAATATCAGCATCAGAAGGTCTGATTACTTCTTCAGTCGCTACGCCGCCACATGATGCTGGAAGCGGGTTGTTTTCAAGATCACGTACTACTTTAAAAGATGCTGTAAATGTCTCCGTTAAACGCACTTTTGGATCATTTGATGGAAAAGGGAAAAGAGTTGATCCCTCAGTACCAATCCAGGCAATTGAATAGCCGCTTTTACAATACTGAATTGAAGGCACCTTAATTTTTAAACTGCCTACACAGCTGGCTGGATCAATTTTTGGAAATTTAGTCTTAATTTCCAGGTTATCATAATGATCACCATCAACCATACCTCTAAGCCATTTAACAGCCCTGGCATCTTCAGTTCTTGAACCGTGGCTATAATATTCACCGACCGTTCCTTTTACAACTTTAACTTTTCTCCAGCTTGCTGAAACACGGGCTTTAATGCCCATCATCGCATTCGCACCATGAACAGTTCCATCCCTTGCAGTCGTCATAAAATTAGAATTTAAATTATCCGCATTGGGGAAAATAACCACAACATCTGTTGTTGGAAAATGATCACCCGCTGCATTTTTACAGTCATGAGGAAGCTGAATCCCAAGCGATGCACTTGAGCCTTCTAGGTATTCACGGGTACCTTCTCCCAAAGAAAAAACATTTTCACGGGCAATGCCAATATGTGCCACTGCATTTCCAGCCATTAATAACGCACAAACTGCCGCTGTTCTAGATATAATTTTTTTCATTGTTGATTTTCCTACAATAGTAAGTTGTTTTTACTCTTAAAAACCCTATTGAATCTTCGTTCACTAGGGTAAACAGACTGATTGAATTTAACCTCAAATCCCCTCAGCATTACTTACTACAGCAAAAATAGAGCCATCTTGACTAGATAACATTAAAACCAATATGTTACATAAAAACACCAAGAAATAGAGCGACTGTTTTTTAGGTCATATCCCTCATCCGGCAAGCCATATAACCTAATTCATTACAACTAGATGAGTTCTGGGAATAACGGGCATAAAAAAGCCCCAGCTACAAAACGTAACTGAGGCTTTTAACTAAAGCAAAAAAGCTTTAAGACAGCACTTACATCATGCCGCCCATACCGCCCATTCCACCCATGCCGCCCATATCAGGCATTGCAGGTGCACCCGCATCATCAGCTGGCTCATCAGCAACCATTACTTCAGTTGTGATCATTAAGCTTGCAACAGATGCCGCATTTTGCAGAGCAGAACGCGTTACTTTTGCAGGGTCTAAAATACCCATTGCAATCATGTCGCCGTATTCGCCAGTTGCCGCGTTGTAACCAAAGTTACCTTCGCCTTTCTCAACTTCGTTAAGTACAACAGATGATTCATCACCTGCGTTAGCAACGATTTGACGTAAAGGCTCCTCCATTGCACGGCGTAAAATATTTATTCCGACAGTTTGGTCATGATTAATACCCTCAAGTCCATCCAGTGCTTTAATAGCGCGAACCAGAGCAGTACCACCGCCGGCAACAACACCTTCTTCGACAGCTGCCCGTGTTGAATGCAAAGCATCTTCTACGCGTGCTTTTTTCTCTTTCATTTCAACTTCAGTTGCCGCACCCACTTTAATCACTGCAACACCGCCAGCCAATTTAGCTAAACGCTCCTGTAACTTTTCCTTATCGTAATCAGAAGTTGCTTCATCAGCTTGCGCTCTGATTTGTGATACTCGGCCTTTAATGTTTTCTTCTGAACCGGCACCATCAATAACTGTTGTGTTTTCTTTGCTGATTTGAACCTTCTTAGCCGTACCCAACTGATCCATTTCAACTTTTTCTAAAGATAAACCAATTTCTTCAGAAATAACAGTACCGCCAGTTAAGATAGCAATATCTTCAAGCATTGCTTTACGGCGATCACCGAAGCCAGGTGCTTTAACCGCTGCCACTTTAACAATACCGCGCATGTTGTTTACAACCAATGTAGCCAATGCTTCACCGTCAACATCTTCTGCAATAATCAATAAAGGACGGCCCGCTTTAGCAACACCTTCCAGTGTTGGCAATAAATCACGGATATTTGAGATTTTTTTGTCAAACAATAAGATGTATGGATCATCTAGTTCAACGCTCATGCTTTCCTGATTGTTGATAAAGTAAGGTGATAAGTAACCGCGGTCAAACTGCATACCTTCTACAACATCCAGTTCATTATCTAAGCCTGAACCTTCTTCAACGGTGATAACCCCTTCTTTGCCAACTTTTTCCATCGCTTCGGCAATAATTTTGCCAACTGAAGCATCTGAGTTTGCAGAAATTGTGCCTACCTGAGCAATTGCACTGTTATCAGTACAAGGCGTTGCTGAAGAAACAATCGATTCAACTGCTTTAACTACTGCTAAATCAATGCCACGCTTCAGATCCATTGGGTTCATGCCCGCCGCCACTGACTTCATGCCTTCATTGACAATAGACTGAGCCAAAACAGTCGCTGTTGTTGTTCCGTCACCAGCCACATCAGAAGTATGAGAAGCAACTTCTTTAACCATCTGAGCGCCCATGTTTTCGAATTTGTCCTTCAATTCGATTTCTTTTGCAACTGAAACACCATCTTTAGTGATGGTGGGTGCACCGAAACTTTTATCCAGCACCGCATTACGGCCTTTTGGGCCTAATGTTACTTTTACTGCATTTGCTAAAACATTAACGCCAGCGACCATCAAGCCACGTGCGTCTGTACCAAATTTTACGTCTTTTGCTGCCATTTTCTTTGAATCCTATTAATAAATGGTTAGAAATAATTTTAAGTGATTAACCTAAAATACCCATAATGTCTTCTTCACGCATTACGATAAGCTCTTCGCCGTCGATTTTCACTTCGTTGCCTGAATATTTGCCAAAAAGCACTTTATCACCAACCTTTACTTCCAATGCACGAACATCGCCATTATCCAGCTGTTTTCCGCTGCCTATAGCTAAAACTTCACCTTCGCTAGGCTTTTCAGTTGCCGAACCTGGCAATACGATACCACCGGCGGACGTTGTCTCTTCTTCAACGCGTTTTACAATGACTCTGTCATGTAACGGACGTATATTCATCAATATTCTCCTTATAAATATAATTAAAAAATTTGTTGTTAGCACTCGCTAATACTGAGTGCTAATAATAATCAGGTTTTGCACTCTGTCAAGTTCTTTGGCATTATTCAACTTACCATCACCATCCAATCAATTATGAACGACCAACAATTACTGCGCTATAGCCGCCAAATCATGCTTCCTCAAATTGACATTGCAGGTCAGCAAAAACTTTTAGACTCTAAAGTACTTATTGTCGGTGCAGGCGGCCTAGGCTCACCCGCATCCATCTACCTTGCCTCAGCAGGCATTGGACAGATCACTATTTACGATGATGATGAAGTTGATTTATCCAATTTACAGCGACAAATAGTTCATCACACATCAGATATAGGGACAGACAAAGTAATTTCAACCCAGCAGACACTTAAAAATATTAATCCCGATGTAAAAGTCATTGCTGTTAAGCATCGGCTGGAAGGAGAACTATTGAATAGAGAAGTAAAAAATGCAGATTTAGTGCTGGATTGCTGCGACAATTTCAGCACTCGCTTTGCCGTTAATGCAGCCTGCGTCAAACACAAAACTCCTTTAGTGTCCGGGGCGGCCATTCGTTTTGAAGGCCAGGTTTCAGTCTTTACTCCTGGCATCAATAACAGCCCTTGCTATAACTGTCTTTATACGGATAACGGTGAAGAAATGCAGAACTGCGCACGCAATGGCGTTATCTCACCCATTACAGGGATAATTGGCTGCATTCAGGCAATGGAAGCAATGAAACTAATTATGGCAATAGGAGAAACGCTGACAGGCAGACTGCTGCTGCTTGATGGTCTGTCTATGCAGTGGAATGAAATGAAATTGAGCAGGAACAGTATGTGCCCGACCTGTAAAGAACAAATTGAATAATAATTCACATCTCCCTTAAACACTGGAGGGCTATCGAGACGGTGAAAGTTTGAGTTTCCGCAGTCTAGATAGCCCTCCAGCGTTAAGGCTTTATTTTTTATCCCCTTTCACTTTATTAATCAACTGCTCAGCCAAATTCAGAACCATTGATTCACTGTCACCATGCGGTTCTGTCTCACCAAAAGGTTCTCCACCTTTCTTTGTATACATATAAAAAAAATATAGTAATGGTGAAAAAGCCAACCCAGCTATAATCCACATAATAATAATCATAAAAACCACATCACCAACCATAAAATTCTCCTAAACACATAGCCACTTTTTTATCAGACTGATAATATAACCCTCTATCAATCTGTATACAAGCAAAAAGCTACTGTAATAATACTGTCAACTAACTTAATTCATGATTATCCCAGAAATACATCTCACATAAATCACTCAATAAAGTTGCGAAAAAAAAAAGTTCGTCGTATACTTCAATTCAGCTTACTTGATCAAGCTAGCATACAATTATAAATCTTAGAGGTAAATATTATGAAATGGGAAACACCTGCTTACAATGACTTACGTTTTGGTTTTGAAGTTACAATGTATATCTACAATCGTTAATTCTTAGGAATTTAAGGTTAAAAAAGGGGACTTTTCAGTCCCCTTTTTTTTGCCTGTCGCTTATTAATCCCGTATCATTCCTAACTTACCTAGACAGATAGATTATAAAAACATGAAAATTAGAGTTCTCGGCTCAGGTGCTGGCGGCGGCTTTCCCCAATGGAACTGCAGCTGTCCAAATTGCAAAGCCGTAAGAGCTGGTTCTATCAAAGCCAGCACACGCAATCAATCATCTATTGCCGTTTCATCTGATGGCGAACATTGGGTACTATTTAATGCCTCACCCGATGTACGTGCACAATTAGAAAACTTTCCGGAAATTCATCCCAAAAATAAAGTACGGGGCACCGGAATTGAAGCCATTGTTATAATTGACTCTCAAATTGACCATGCAACAGGCCTGCTTATTCTGCGTGAAGGCGACCCACTGAATATTTACTGCACTGACATGGTAAAGCAAGACCTTACCACCGGTTTTCCTATTTTTAATATCCTGGAACATTTTTGCGGTGTAAATGACCACCCCATTCCATTGAATGGTGACGCCTTTACCATACCCAATATTGACGATCTAGAGTTCACTGCCTTAGCTCTTAAAAGTAAAGCACCTCCATACTCGCCACATAGAAATGACCCGCATGAAGGCGATAATATAGGCATGATCATTCGCCAGATATCAACTGGAAAAACTACCTTTTATGCACCGGGCTTAGGCGAGATAGAGCCGCATGTTGAAAAGGCAATGGCCAAAGCTGACTGCATAATGGTAGATGGTACATTTTGGACGGATGATGAACTGGCCTCTGTCGGCCGCCCATTATTGGCAAGAAAAATTGGTCATATACCACAGTCTGGTGAAGGTGGCATGATCGAATTTTTAGACACTTTGGAAAAACCTCGCAAAATTTTGATCCACATCAATAATACCAACCCAATTCTAGATGAAGAATCTAAAGAACGCGATATACTAAGTCAGCATAAAATAGAAGTATCATTCGACAATATGAATATTGAGCTATAAATATGACAGAACAGACACCTTGGACTCGTGAAGAATTTGAAGCAAAATTGCGGGGCATGGAGAATATGTATCATATTCACCATCCCATGCATACTTTGATGAATGAAGGCAAGCTCACTAAAAAGCAATTACAGGGCTGGGTTGCCAATCGGTTTTATTATCAAATAATGATTCCGATAAAAGATGCCAATATTCTGGCAAATTGCCCAGACCGTAAAACTCGCGCCTTATGGACTCAGCGCATCCTAGACCATGACGGCCACCCTGGAGACCCAGGCGGCATTGAGGCTTGGGTTCAACTGGGTATGGCGGTTGGCATGACACGTGAAGAAGTCACTTCCTTAGAGCATGTTCTGCCTGCCGTACGCTTTGCTGTTGATGCCTATGTAAATTTTGCCAGACGCGCCGAATGGCATGAAGCCGCCAGCTCTTCATTAACAGAAATGTTTGCACCTAAGATCCACAAACAGCGCCTAGACAATTGGCCAGAACTTTACCCCTGGATTGAAGAAGAAGGCTATATTTATTTTAAAAAACGTCTTTCAGAAGCACGCAGAGATGTGGAGCATGGTTTAGAAATCACCTTGGACTGGTATAAAACACGTAAACAGCAGGAACGCATGGTTGAGATTTTACAATTCAAGCTGGATGTTTTATGGTCGATGGCTGACGCTATGTATATCGCTTATGTAAATGATATGCCACCATACTTTAATGTTGAAAAATAAATACCCCCCATTTGGGAAAGTGTAACAGAGGAAAATTTTATAAAAAAGAAAAATATTCCTACTCTCTTTTCCTTGTTCCCAAGCTCTGCGTGGGAGCACATACCTGCTGAAAGCATAATAGCGTACACATTCCCACACAGAGCATGGGAACGAGAAATTTAAATATGACAATAAATACAGAATTGACTATCAGCTTTTCCCCTACTCACAGACTGCAATGGGAAGAAGCACAGCAAAAAGATGTTATTCTATACCCGGAAGGCATGGTAGAACTTAACCAAAGCTCTGCAGAAATATTAAAGCACTGCGATGGTTCTCGTACACTTGCTCAAATTGTGACCGCTTTAGAAGAGAAATTCTCAACCAGTGGCTTAACAAATGACATTAGCAGTTTCCTAGAGGATGCATTAAAAAATGGCTGGATCCAACAACCTTAAAATCACCCCTCCCCGCTGGCTACTGGCAGAACTGACCTATAAATGTCCGTTGCAATGCCCTTACTGCTCCAACCCGCTAGACTATGCAAAACATAGCTCAGAAATCGGCACCGAAGACTGGAAACGCGTTTTAACACAGGCCAGAAAAATGGGTGCAGTACAGCTCGGCTTTTCCGGTGGCGAACCTTTAACCCGCCAGGATCTCCCAGAACTTGTTCAGCATGCCCGCCAATTGGGCTACTATTCAAACCTGATCACCTCTGGCTATGGCTTAACAGAAGAAAAAATCGTTCAGTTAAAAGAAGCAGGACTAGACCATATTCAAGTCAGTATTCAGGCCAGCACACAGGAATTAAATGATCATTTGGCTGGCACGGAATCTTACGAAAACAAAAAGCAAGTTGCTCATTTAGTAAAAAAACATGGCTATCCGATGGTGCTATGCGTAGTTATCCATCGCGAAAACATCCATCAAATGACTCAAATTTTAGAAATGGCTGAAGAACTGGGCGCAGACTACCTAGAATTGGCCAACACCCAATATTACGGCTGGGCGCACAAAAATAGGGATTTATTACTGCCCACCAAAGAACAGTTTGAAGAAGCTGAAGCTATCGCACAAGCCTATAAAGAAAAAGTCGCTGGAAAAATGAAAATCTATTATGTTATTCCAGATTTTTACGAAGACCGCCCTAAAGCTTGCATGAATGGCTGGGGCACAACCTTTTTAACCATTGCACCAGATGGTGTAGCCCTGCCTTGCCATTCAGCGCGTGACCTGCCTGATTTAGATTGCCCAAGCGTCACTGACTATAGCATTGCAGAAATATGGAATGAATCTAAAGCATTCAATTTCTTTAGAGGCAATGAATGGATGAAAGAGCCTTGTCGCAGCTGTGACGAAAAAGAAAAAGATTTTGGTGGCTGTCGCTGTCAGGCTTATATGCTGACCGGCGATATGTACAATACAGACCCTGTTTGCAGTAAATCGCCAGATCATCACGTTATTGAAGAAGCTCTGGATGCTGCTAGAGTTAGCGCACTATCTGATAATGAAAAGCCGTTAATCTTCAGAAACAGTAAAAATTCAAAAAAATACTCTGCTTAAATTTAACCTTTTAGAAACAAGACATAACCCCACGACTTTCCCATAAAAAAACAGTTAAAAAATATAGTACTCGGCGAACTGTCTAAAACAAAACCAAACAACCACTAGCTTCATCAGTGTTCCCCTATCTGATGCACCCTCGGAACTAACTTGGCAACAAGCGCATTGATAAAGTTACTCAGCGACTTTCCGGTCATTATTGCATTTTGAACAGCCCTAATAGTATATGAGCTTAT
>JALSLW010000017.1 GCA_026988155.1 Methylomonas sp.
CAACGCCCTTGCTGTTGGTCATCTGATAAAGCGTTTGATAGGGCATTGCAATATGAGGAATGGATGAAATGAGTGCGACATGTAAAAAGCTGTAAATTTACCATTTTTAACACAAAAAACCTGTCAAGCTTTTTTTTGCATTATGGGCTGTTTTTTTCAAAAAAATATTGGTTCCCTGTAACTTATAGCGGATACCCTTTAACTTTGTTGTACAATTAAAGACTCTTGCATATCAGCTTAATTGCCTAAACACATCGCGTTCTTAAAAAACTCAGCCACTTATTGATATGCTAAGACAGAAATGAGATGAGGTGCATAAAGTTTTTTTATTTTGTTCAGAATATTATTGCTATATTTCAATAGTTCTAACGGCATAAATATCCTGAGCTTTATTTAAATTTATTAATATAGTCTACTTCTATCTGCTGATAAACCCACTCATACATTTCTTTTATATCCGGCTGGATATTATCCATGACAGCCTGTGTCGTCACAAAATAAGGTGCTCTTATTCCATGATAATCCGTATCACTGCCCACCCTGTCAAATGCTATACCAGTTCGCTTAAGCATTCTTGGCAGAAAGGGTTCCATCATTGCAAACACATTAGTTTTATCCGTTATATAGGTTAAAGCGCCTCCTGCCAAAAACGCAGACAAAGCAATCAATGAAAACGTTCGCTGTTCCTGCTTGGTGCAATCTATGCTGTCAGGTCCGCCAAACCGTGTTGCTGTTTCCCCCGGTCTACGTCTAAACGCTGTATCTACAGCTAAACGAGAAATTTCGCAAACTGTATTACGTTCAATATCAAGACTATTGATTAACTCCATATCCAAACTATCTTTACAAAATTTTTCCAGCGGCAGTAAACCGCCTTCATGCTTTTCATTGGCTGGTACCAACCGAACACAGCCTGCGGCTCTTCCTGTTGCCTTATGGATAATAAGACAATGCAAGGACTGCTCATCAAATTCATCAACTTCCATTTCTTCAGGAAATAAATCCGTCGCTTCATAATTAAACTCTTCACAGTAAACCCTATATCTAACGCGATAGGCCTGCTTTTCCTGACTTTGTGTCGTGACAAGTTCAACCCTAAAGTAGCGTTTGAATTCTTCAATTAATGTTGCTTTCTTTTCTTTCATCATTTACCTATCGCGACATTGCTATTATGTTTAAAAAATAAGCTCCACATAACTATTGTATTTCCTTATAGGCCCGTTATAAATGCCGGTCAATTTCATGTGCCTTTAGCCCCCATGCCATAAGCGTTTCTACTGTTTGATTAGTATTGCTTAGCCGACCAATAACAATTTCAAATAATTTTTTATAGAATAGGTAGCCTTTTACGGGATTGTCATCTAAAAATATCCCAAGCCTTTCTCCGTTAATTTCCAGCAGCACCACTTCAGTGATTGCTGTAACAGTAGCAATGCGTGGCAGTGATACATGCAAACAGCTTTCCCCAAAAATAGCACCTGCTCTCAAATCCCCCACACCCGGCTGAATATATTTGTTTTCACCCAAATCAACTCGTCTCGTTACTCTTAATTCGCCTGCTTCAACAAAAAAAAGGGTATCACCATGCTCACCTTCTTTTACAACAATATCATTCGAATCATAGTACATACGTTTCCATGCTGATCCTTCTGAGAATTGTGGGGATTTAAGGATGTCTTTTAGTAATTTTTTCAAGTGGCTTCCTTCTAAATACTGTATTACAGCATAATCTCTATAATTAAATATTAATCAATATTTTTAATTATAGTACATAGATTATGCATTGACTGAAAACCCTAATTACCGGTTTATATCAGCTATTGTTAAGCCATCAGATTTAAGCGTATTTTATTTGTTTTTCAACTATATAAAGATATGGCATCTCTGCAAATTAAGTTGATCTACAGAATTTGGGATGGGAAAGGAAGAGAGAAAAAATCAGATATTGTTGAGAAAAGTTTTTTGAGTCAAACTTATTGCTTTTCCAAAAAACACAAGCTACAAGTTTAGGGTAAAGAATTAGCCGAAACTAATGTTTATGGAAAAACTGAACATTATTCTATGCAATAAAGCTAAATCATATAGATAGAAAGCATTAATGGCTGCACCTAAACTCATCCATGATGACTGTAGGTTTAGCCTTCTTTAAGCAGCAGAAGCAATATCAGCAGCCTGCTCTGAAAATAACTTATAGCCACAGCTATAGTCTTGCTTCCAGGTATCGCTCTGATAAACCTCTTCCGTCTCCATTCTAAATGGGAATCTTTCACCCTTATGCTGACAAGGGCCACCAATATTTATTAGGTTTAATCCGCCTCTCCCCAATATTTTTGCCAAAGCTGTTGTAGTCATAAAGTAGCTGTTTTTAATCTTGTTGGTATGGCCATACTCAACAGCCGCATGCAATAGTCCCCAAAGTACCATACGGCTAAATTGTCGATGATTAGGCATTAATGCTACTTTTTTGTCAGTTGCCTGGTTCTGAATTTCATCATCTGAAATCCCATGAGGCGGATCGATATCCTTAAACCGCCTTCTAATATCTTTTATCAAACACAGTCTTGATAACTCAACCGCACTTTCCAAATCATTTGCTATGATCTTTTCTTCAAGCTCACAACTTTGCTCAATGGGCAATAAACCATCCTGTTTAAAAATCAATCGCATTGCTCCGATCCATTGTCCAGTTAATTTATTTCTAGCGATAAAATGAACTGATTTTCCTTCATCGTCATTTTCATCGCGTTCCATTTCCTGAGGAAAATCTTCCTTGTTTTCAAATCCCATCTCATCACAATAAACGTCATAACGTATTTTATAATGTATTTCCTTGCTTTCTGCAGTGTCCGCTAAAAAAATTTCACAGTGATCGTTAAGCATGTTCATAAGCGAGTCTTCATTAATTTTCATTTAATTTATTGCCGGTTGAAGCTTGATATACTTAAATCTATATCAATATTATCTCCCTAAAAATAGGGACAACCTGACTTTCCTTGGTTAAAAGCAATTAACATGCCACTATAATATACAACATCATTCCAATACTCTTCCTACAGCTAAACTCACAGAGCAAATAGGACTTTCTAAATATTTTAAAGAAAAAAAATGGGACTCAATCTATGCTTAAATTTGGTCAATTCAAACATTAAGATGACTACTTCTGAAAAAAACGTCGCACTTTCCCGACAAGCGTAAGAAAAACCTTACAAAATAGGGTGCCAACTTGCTTATAACACTGTTATATTAATTAATTAAAAAAAATTAATTTAAAATCAATCTGTTATATTTAAAAACCAACATCCGATGTTGTCGCCAAATACAGACAGCACTTCAATCCCACTTATGGATTAGAATATAAGGGGATAAAATTGCACCTATGTAAAATTACTCTGTTGAGCATGAATTTTGTGGGAATTCTAGGCGAAAAAGTCAAAAAACAGCTCAAAATAATTGCCATAGTCCCTAGTAAGAGACATTCTGCAGAGTTTTTCGTCCGGATTTTTTACAAAACTGTGAAGCAAAATGCCTCCCCCCCACCAGGTGAGAACCGAGAACCTTGCTTAAGCATATTATTTAACAAGTTACAGATGCACTTAGCTATCAACAGAATCTTTTAGGTTAATTACTTTGTACTGAAGATGCAGAGATCGAAATGGAACTGAAAGGCATATTCGAGATTAATATGCCCCTTACCTGTGCCAATAACAAGAAAAAATAACTAGAATCAGTATTTAGGTTGAGCCAGAATATGCGGCATAAAAACTTAAAACGAGAATTTAAGGTTAGAACGCCCTTAGAAATAGTTATAGATCTTGAGATATTAAAATTTCACCTGATATATTTTGATTGAATCTATTAAAAAATCATAATACGACATGGTGAAACTATACATTTAATCCACAAATTTTAAGCAGAGTTTTTTCCAGTTATTTGATTTGGTCCAGACCTTCATTTCTATCCTTTTTTAGAAAAGTTCTATATCTCCATCAATACCAATTTCTTCATCCGTATCTCGTTTTTTAGATATACGCTGAACCCCCAGCTCTTTAGCTATAATTTCAATTTGCCTAAATATTTGGTCAGACACATTATCAAATTGCACAACGCGTAACATCAACTCGTCGCTTTCTCCCTGTTTTTTTATTTTTATGATCTCGTCTAAAATTACATGTACTTCTTTGTGGGCTGCTTCTAAATCAGTGTAAGCTTTAAAAGATCTAATATTTTGGGTTTCTTCAGAATAAAACC
>JALSLW010000018.1 GCA_026988155.1 Methylomonas sp.
GCAACTGTATCAAACAGTTAATTTTAAACTATTAGAATTTAAGGAACTAAAAATGAATATACTAAAGTTTTTTAGCCGAAAAATAAAAATGATGAAATTGAAACGCAAATTGCTTCGCATGGCTGAGCGCCGTTCTCCCCTCCAAGTAAGCAAGCTTTATTTATTCTCCGAAAGGAAACAATAGCCATGAACACACTCTATATTACTGGTGCTGGTGTCAGCTCTGAAAGCGGCATCCCCACCTTTAGAGGTGAGGATGGCTATTGGACTATTGGCAGTAAAAACTATACGCCTGAACAGATGGCAACCAGAGCAATGTATCAAAACAGCCCCATCGAGTTTTTATCCTGGTATTACCATCGCTTTGCAAGTTATCGTCATCATGGGCCAAACGATGTACATCATTGGTTAGCAGATAAAAACCTGATAACCCAAAATATTGACGGACTTGATGGCAAGGCAGGCAATAAGGATTTTATTGCCATTCACGGCCGAATTGATCAAATGACTTTATTTCACAATCAACAAGGCCCAGTGGCGGATATTATTGCCACACCTTGGGATAATGTTGACGAAGATAATGCAGCCGAGTCGCTGTTAGGTTTATTTCAGATAAAAGATGCGCCAGAACTAAATAAATCGTACAAACCCTATGTTTTATTATTTGATGAGATTTATACCGAGCTGTACTGTATTTCTGAAGCTTGCCAGCGCATGCGGGAAGCAGGCCGTATTGTTTTTATAGGCACTTCTTTTAGTGTCAACATTACTTATATGGCATTAGAAATTGCTCGTGAACAAAATATGCCAATTGAAATAGTTGACCCCAAACCAGTTAACGTTCCTTATCCTAATGCGACAATACATACTATGACAGCATCAGCCTATATAAACCAGATTGAAAAAGGCCATCTAACTTAACAAGAAAAATTATGACTACTACAAAAAAAAGTTTACTCTCCCAGCTTGGTCCAGGCCTTATGTACGCGGGCGCAGCTGTTGGCGTTTCCCACCTGGTTCAGTCAACTAAGGCCGGGGGTATGTTTGGGTTTGACTTGATCATCGCCATTTTAATTATTCATTTAGTAAAATATCCCTTTTTTGAATTTGGTCCACGCTACACAGCAGCCACAGGCCGCAACATTTTACATGGCTATAAACAATTAGGCGGCTGGGCTGTTTGGGTTTATATTGTCATGACTTTAATCTCCATGCTGATTATCCAGTCTGCGGTAACCGTTGTGACTGCTGGTTTATTAATTAATATTTTTCATCTGGAATCACTCGGCGGTTTAGAGCCGCAAAAAATAGCCGCTATGATTGGTTTGGGGTTATTGTTGCTATGTTTTTCTTTGCTAGCCACTGGCAGATATAAACTACTAGACAAACTGGTAAAGATTATAATCCTGGTATTATCAATTACCTCAATCTTTGCAGTAGGCATGCTGATATTCGATAACCCAGGCTATTACAAAACAGCCGAGGTAAAATTTTCTTTTAATGACACCGCTCATTTGATTTTCTTAGCCACTTTTTTAGGCTGGATGCCCGCACCGATGGATATTTCTGTCTGGCATTCCATCTGGGCTGAGGCAAACAATGAAAATGCTGGTGAAACTACCGATATAAAAGCGGCCTTATTTGATTTTCGTATCGGTTTTTTTGGCACCGCATTTTTAGCTATCTGCTTTTTATTACTGGGGGCACTAGTCATGTACGGCAGCGGAGAAACTTTTAGTCCCAGTGGCGCGACTTTTGCTGGACAGCTCATGGACTTATACCAAAAATCATTAGGCAACTGGGCTTATCCTATTGTTGCGATGGCCGCATTTACTACCATGTTTAGCACCACTTTAACCTGTTTAGATGCCTACCCTAGAACGCTCAGCGCATCTAGCGAACTGCTTTTTCCAGAGTATATGGACCACAAAAACCAGAAAAGACATTATCTTTTTTGGTTAACTCTTACAGTGATAGGTACAGTACTGATATTATTTTTCTTTCTGACTTCTATGCAGGCCATGGTTAAAGTGGCAACCATCCTTGCCTTTGTGGCAGGCCCAGTGCTTGCCGGTCTTAATACACTGGCAATGTTTGGTAAAAATGTACCTAAAAATGCACGTCCAGGACGGATGATGCTGATTTGGTGCATCTTAAGCATGGCCATCATGATCAGCTGTTCTATTGCTTATTTATGGCTCTAAATGCACTAGTCTTTAATAACAGGATATGATAGATTTATAAAAGACATCTATACTGGATCAGTACAATTAATCCTTAGCTCTCGCTTATATTTTTCCAAATAAACACTACTACATGACTGACAAAAGCAGCAATACTGTGTGGCATAATGCTACAATCACTCGCTCTAAAAGAGAGCTTCTCAATAAACACAAATCAGTAATTCTATGGTTTACAGGCTTGTCCGGTGCTGGAAAATCGACACTGGCACATGCAGTCGAAGACCGTTTACATCAATTGAATTGCAGAACATATGTCTTAGACGGTGATAACGTTAGACATGGCCTCTGTGGCGATCTAGGCTTTACTGATCAAGATAGACAGGAAAATATTCGTCGTATTGGTGAGGTGGCTAAACTCATGCTAGAAGCTGGAACAATTAGTCTTGCAGCATTTATTTCCCCCTTTGAAAAAGAAAGAGCCTTAGCTCGAAGCCTTGTTCCACACGGCGACTTCATTGAGATATATTGTTATTGCAATCTCGATATCTGTGAACAAAGAGATGTCAAGGGACTATACAAAAAAGCCAGGGCGGGAGAAATAAAGCACTTCACTGGAATCTCCTCCCCTTATGAAACGCCAAAAAAACCTGAGATTAAAATTGATTCAGGCTCAGATTCCCTAGAAAACTGTGTCGATCAAATAATCGCTTTATTAGTCGCTAGAAATATCATCACTCCCTAATCAACTTTTTTTCAACCTTTCACATATACTCTAGAAAATGGACAATAATAAAATAATTTTAGTTACTGGCGGTGCAGGCTATATAGGAAGTCATGCCTGCGTTGAACTGCTTAATTCCGGATACCAGGTTATCGTCGTTGATAACCTATCTAACAGTAAATCCGAATCACTTAACCGGGTAAAGTCCATCACTGATAAATCTTTGACTTTTTATCAGACTGATATTTGCGATAAACAGGCTTTATCTGAAATATTTTCTAGACACAGCATTTTTGCTGTAATGCATTTTGCTGGTTTAAAGGCTGTAGGAGAGTCCTGCCAGCAACCTTTAAAATATTATCAGAATAATGTTTATGGGTCATTAATTCTTACAGAAGTCATGACCGAGGCCAATGTTAAAAATTTGATCTTCAGCTCATCTGCAACTGTTTATGGCGAACCTGATACCGTCCAATACTCTGAAAAATTGCCCGTCTACGGCGCAACCAATCCTTATGGAAAGTCTAAGGCCATGGTCGAAGACATTTTAAAAGACCTGTCCTCTGCTGATACATTAACTAACGTGACAACGCCCTGGAATATCACCTTACTACGCTATTTCAACCCCATCGGTGCTCATGCAAGCGGGTTGATAGGCGAGGATCCTAGTGGCATTCCTAACAATTTAATACCTTATGTTTCACAGGTAGCTGTCGGAAAATTGGAACAGCTCTCCGTTTTTGGCAATGATTATCCTACCCGCGATGGAACGGGGGTACGAGATTATATTCATGTTGTTGATCTTGTCAAAGGCCATCTGAAAGCACTAAATGCAATTGAATCTGAAACCTCAAGTTCTGGTGGCTGCAGAGCGTATAATTTAGGAGCTGGGCGTGGCTATAGCGTACTGGAAATTATCCAGGCCTTTGAGGAGATTACCGGCAAAAAAATAAATTACAAGTTCGTCCCTCGCCGAATGGGGGACGTTGCCGAAAACTATGCTGACCCTTCCCTCGCCTTAAAAGAACTGGGGTGGCGTACAGAAAAAGATCTGCATGCTATGGTAACTGACACATGGCGCTGGCAAACACAGAACCCACAAGGCTACCCTGAATAATTAAACGCAGGAGAAGCATCTTCAGAAGACCATTTTTCCGACAATCGCTACATTAGTCTCCTTATAGGCTTTCTGCACTAATGAATGCTCTACATGCATTTGTTGGACGAAGCCGCTAACGCGGAGAAAAGAACCACCACGCCGGTAATTAAAGTTGTAACCTCACTTCCTTCTATTCGCATAGGAAGGTAACCTGCAAGCTCATTAAACTAACAATGAGGTTA
>JALSLW010000019.1 GCA_026988155.1 Methylomonas sp.
TCCTTAACAATACCAGGATATGCTTTTAAAGCGATGGCAATTGCATCTTCCTCAGTTACGCGCATTTTACTTTTAAAGGCTAAACTGTTGGCTGAGCTGACTTCTGATTCGGTTTCAAATACTTTTCCGCTTTCAACATCACACATAAATTCCCACTCAAAGCCGTTGGCATCTTTAAGCTCAATTTCATAGACGGCCTTACCAGAAACATTGAGTTTTTCTAAAGTGACTAAGTCGCCTGTTTTTTGTTTTTGAATGGCTGCAATACATTTTTCTATGCCTTGGTCAGCTGCCTGTACATTAAGTACAGAACTAACCGCTAAGATAATTGCGCCAGAAAGTATATTTTTTTTCATGTTTTAATCCTCAAATAATAAGTAAAAATATCCAGAAAAAAGGAATTATTCCTTTTTTTCGGGAATTGTATGCTTTTTTAGAAAATTAAGCTATGGGTTTTTGCATATTGCACTATTTGCTGCTGATTTTTTAACCTCAGTTTTTGTCTTAATTGGGTTTGGCAATTGAAAGCCGTTTTTACAGAAATTGTCAGTAATTTGGCTATCGACTGAATAGAAAAACCTTCAGCAAGCAGACAAAACACATCAAACTCTCTGCTACTCAAATCATTAAAAGGCTGTAATATTTTTTTAATTTGGCGAAACGCTAGAATTTGTTTTAATTCATCATCAATATAGAGTTTTTTATCAGCAAGGGACTGGGTGGAATACCGCAGCTTTGTGCTATTAAATGGACGAATTAACACACCTGATGCTCCCAGCTGCAAATATTGCAAGGTTTTCTGAATATTTTTATTCATATTTATCACTAGCCATTGTGATGGGCATAAATTAATTTGCTGGGTTATGCTCTTTTCACCTAAGGCCGCATCAAAAAAAACATTCCCTAGCGCTATATTTTCATCTAACGCACTCTGCACAGACCTAGATTTAAGAATAGTAAGGCCTTTTGTATTATCTAGGCTCGGGGGGATTATATTTTCTGCTGATGAGGAGATGATTGAAATATGCATGAGCCATGTTTAGTCAATTTGGTGTTGCATTGTTTTGCAGCCCCATAAAGTATGAATCCACGGAGCATATCTTAAGAGTATACTTTGTAAATCTATTAGAAGAGTATAGAATGATTTTGATTTAATTTTAAATGTTATACATTATTTATGATTGCACTGGGCAAGTTTAATAAGCTAAAAATAGCTAAAGCAGAAGGCAGAGATGTCACTTTCGATGGTGGGGAGCTGGGTGAGATTAGTCTGTTGCCGACAGATGCCCCTAAAGGCTGTAAAGCTGGAGATGAGTTTAATGTATTTGTCTATTTTGCAGGGAAAGGAAAATTGCAGGGGACAACGAGAATGCCTTTTGCACAGGTTGATGATATTGCCTATTTAAAATGCGTATCAGAAAGTCATGCAGGTGCTTTTTTAGATTGGGGGCTAGCCAAGGATTTGCTGCTGCCCTTTAGCGAGCAGGCATCAAAAGTTGTTGAGGGCCGATACTATTTAGTCAAGATTTTTTTGGATGAAGACAACCTGATAGCCTCTTCTATGCTTTTGGAAGATTTTATCGAAGATGAGTCTTTCTATTTAAAGGCAGGTCAGCAAGTTGACCTAGTAATCGCACATGAAACTGATTTAGGCATGAAGGCCGTTGTTAACAATGAATATTGGGGTGTTTTATATAAAAACGAAATATTTCAAAAACTGAGAATTGGCCAAAAAACCAAAGGCTACATCAAAAAAATCAGGGAGGACAATAAGATTGATTTGGTATTGCAGATGGAAAAATATGTCGATAAAGTGGATGCAGTAACTGAGAAAATTTTGGCTAAATTAAAATCTCAGGGCGGTGTTATTTTAATTAATGACAAAAGCCCGCCTGATATTATTTATAAAGTATTTGGCGTAAGCAAAAAAGTGTTTAAACAATCCATCGGAGGTCTGTATAAAAAGCGTATTATTACAATTGATAAAGAAGGAATCAGTTTAATTGAAAAGAGTGAGTAGAGCGTGACTTCTTAGCCTATTTTAATGATATGGAGCATATGCATAATGGATAACATTAAATTATTCTACGTAGAAAATATAATTTCCAGAATAGAGGGTAGCGCTCAACAGCTATTGACTTTTTTTATGTCAGTGGAGAACATTGGCTATGACAAATCAATTGATGTGGTCTGGGCCGGTGAAGATGGTGTATGGCATACTTCATCAGCCAGCTATCATAGTATGCAGGGTAGTGACAAGGAATACTGGCAGGCTCATATTGCCCTGTCAGCGACAGAAGATTATGCACTTGCCGGCAATATTCAGTTTGGTATCCGCTATCGTATTTCTGGACAGGAATATTGGGATAATAATCAGGGACAAAATTATGTTAGCGAGGCTGATTCTGGAATAAAGTTGACTCAGCATCAATTGGTGCAAAACATTCGTTTTACGAACCAATTACAAGATCAGCAAAAACATATTCCTATTAAAATTGCCGTTGACCAATCCTTTAATGCTGAAAAGGTAACGATTCATTGGACAACTGACAATTGGGCAAGCACAGAAAAAACGCCGTGTCAGTTACAGCTAAATTATTGGGACCGCCAGTTTAAAAGCAATGCCAGAAACCCAAATCAATATGGCATTCAGCTATGGAATGGGGAAATTAATCCAGATGATGCGTTTAGAGTGCAATATGCTATTAGCTGTGAACGTAACGGTAAGACTCTGTGGGAAAACAACAGTGGCAATAATTATTCTTTCCAAAGGGATCAGTTAAAAGTTTTAATTCTCAATCTGCATTGTTATCAGGAAGATAATCAGGATGAAAAATTTACTAAAATTGCCAAGGCTATCAATGAACTGGAAGTTGACATTGTCTGTCTGCAAGAAGTTGCTGAAAATTGGCAAAATGGGCAGGGAGACTGGGAGTCTAATTCAGCTAAAATCATTAATGACCGCTTAAAAAAGCCTTTCCATCTGCACACAGACTGGTCGCATTTAGGCTTTGATAAGTACCGGGAAGGCGTGGCTATATTAAGCAGATACCCTTTATCAGACCATCAATCCATGTATGTTTCAGATAGCCATGACATTTATAGCATTCATTCCAGAAAAGTTGTGATGGCCCGTGTTCATGTACCTTATATTGGAGCAGTTAATGTATTTTCAGTCCATTTAAGCTGGATGGAAGATGGCTTTCAGAAGCAGTTCCAAAGGCTGCATGAATGGGCAGAACGTAACCAGACAGATGATATTAAAGCGACCCTGCTATGCGGTGATTTTAATATTACTGCAGGCACTAGCGGCTATGAATATGTCGTTAATTCTAATCAATATGATGATCAGTTCCTGGCTGCTAATGAACACGATACTTTCGACAGGGTATTTAGAGTAAATGATGCTCATTGGCAAGACCTGCTGGCAGAGGATTATCGTATAGATTATATTTTTATGAATAAAAAAAGTCAGCTTCAAGTAACGTCTGCAAAAGTTTTATTTACTGACCAGGATTATGGCCGAGTGTCAGATCACTGCGGTTACTTTATGACATTCGAACCAAAAATAACAAAAAAATAAGGGGGCTGCTATGGAGATTGCAGAACATTATGCCATGCCAATTCGTGGCGAATTAGGCGGCTCATTTGCGCGGGTCAATGATTTTGGCCATGAGTTTTATGTACGCTGGGGCAAAATGGATTTTGATATGTACCACGGCGTTCAAGTTAATCTAAAAGTTATCTTAAAGGTCTACAGCAATAACGGTATCTGTGAGACATATATTGTAGATACTGAGCCTTACGATATTGAATGGAATCGGCATAAGCGAAGCACACGGGACTTTTACATCCATCCTTATTCCAGCACCTATGGGCAAGTCAATTGCGTTAAATTTTCTTTCATAGTACATAAAGATGGCCATTCCATTGCTTCTGAAAAAGAATACATTTATATGGATTGGCCGCAGTTGCAGGGTAATGCGGATGACCCGCAATATCGGGAAATTACAGGGGAGCATTCAACTGATAACCATTACCGCACTTATGAATTAAATGCCAATGAATTACAGAATGATGTTGACTGGATGAATCACCATTTTGAATCATTGGAATTAGTACCCAAATTTACCAAAGGGCAGCTAAACCACCCCTATCACCCAAAAAGCTATATCCATCATCTAATTGATAAAGTAATGCAGTGCAAACGTCATGACCATGACCGTTTATGCACCATTAAAGTCAGTGTTGACTGCATAGACGATGCTGATTTTGTAACTCATTTAATTCATGCCAGCGAACAGGGCGTTTGGGTACAATGCATTGTTGACTGGCGAAAAATGACCTTAACCAACAGCCAGAGTTACGCCCGATTAAAACGGGCAGGTATTGAATTGATAGGTGTAGTTTGCAGTCCTGATCATCATCTGATTGAAGTTGAGCCTGACATGCACACCAAATTCATTATTTTTAATGACGAAGACTGCATTATGGGCTCCTTCAATATCACCTTTGATCGCTGGTGGGCAAACTGGGAATCGGGCATGACTTTTCATTCCAAAGGCATGTGCCGGCTATTGGACAATGTTTTTCAAAGTCAGCGGGGTGGCGCTATTCAGCAGTACGGCATTGACCCGCACAGCCATTTTAATATGCTTTACACTTTTGGTCGGCATACTATGCAAAATGGTGAAAACTATCTTCCTCACCATGCCATTTTGAGTGAAATAAATCGAGCCAGGCATTCAATTAAAGTGACTTTGTTTTTGATTGGTGAACTGCTGGGTGATCACCATGACAGTGTTATTAATGCATTAATTGATGCCAAAAATAGAGGGGTGTATGTACATATCCTGTTAAATGGCCATATTGCCAGGCAGGGTAAAGTGGGGGTAGTGCGCTCTATGGATGAAGAGTTAAGCCAACCCTTACTGCCAGCAGTGGATCAACTGAGGTTTGCCGGTGTTACCGTAGGCCTTGTCTATGGACAGGATGATCATGATGTACCTTATTCCCCTATCCATTCAAAATATTGTATTATCGATGATTATATTGTCATTGACGGCAGTTTTAACTGGTATAACACCTCGGTATTTTCACATGATTTAATAGTAATTGCAGCTAATCATGACGTGGCGAAACCCTATCTACATGAATTTGATGAAATACAATGTGCATTTAGAGTATATTATTGAAACGTTTACAGTGCAGATAAAAATTGTGTTATCTTCCGGGGAAATCAATTATCACTGATTTCCCCCAGAAACAGACGAGCATCCCAAAGAGACCAACTCGACCAAGGAATTTAAAAGTTAGAATATGAAAGCAGTATACCCAAATATCAGATGATAACGGACAGTAAAGCAGCTAAAAAAATAATCTGACAAGACAAGGATATTAAGACTGTTACCGACTCAGTGGGAAGAATTAATGGCGGAGAGCAAGGGATTCGAACCCTTGATACGTTGCCGTATACACACTTTCCAGGCGTGCGCCTTCGACCGCTCGGCCAGCTCTCCTATATATTGACTACCCAACGAACGTTGAACAGCCGATAATAATAATGCAGTTTTAGTTTTTTCGCAATATATTTAATTAATTAATTAATTAATTAATGCTTCCAGTTCACCCCAACGTTTATATGCCTGCTCTAAATTTGCTTCTATTTCTTTCAGCTTATCTAAACTCTTCTGAGTTTCCCCCTGTGCTTGCTTATAAAAATCAGCTTCACCTATTTTCTCAGTTATTTCTGCCTGCTCTGATTCAAGTAGATCTATTTTATTAGGCAACTGTTCTAGTTCTTTTTGTTGTTTAAAACTGAGCGTTTTCTTAGCTTTAGACATTGGCTTTTCTTTTTTCTCGGTTTCAGCCGATTTAACGGATGATTCCTGCTTCTTTTTTCGCTGCTCAGTTAATGCAAACCACTCTGCATAGCCGCCAAGATATTCATTGACTACTCCATTACCTTCAAATACAAAAACACTGGTTACCACATTGTCTAAAAAGGCCCTGTCATGGCTCACCAGTAATAAGGTACCTTCATAATCCACCAGTTTTTCTTCTAACATTTCTAAGGTTTCTAAATCCAGATCATTGGTGGGCTCATCCATAATGATCAAGTTTGCAGATTTGGTAAATAAACGGGCTAACAGCAGACGATTTTTTTCGCCGCCTGATAAGCTTTTTACTGGTGACCTTGCCCTTGCAGGCGCAAATAAAAAATCTGCCAGATAGGACATAACATGTCTCTGCACACCAGCAATTTCAATAAAGTCATTTCCATCTGCAACAGTATCAGCAACTGTCACTTCTGGATCCAATTGATCTCTTAACTGATCAAAATAAGCTAACTTTATTTTGGTACCCTGCTCTACTTCACCTAATGTTGGTTCAATCTGCTTTAAAATTAATTTCAATAAGGTTGACTTGCCTGCTCCATTTGGTCCGAGCAATCCAATTTTGTCGCCCCGCTGAATTGATGCGGAAAACCCTTTAATGATAGGTTTATTTTCATAGCCAAAACTAACATCAGTCAACTCAATTACTTTTTTACCTGAGACTTCGCCTTTATTCAGGTTTAATTTTGTAGTGCCCTGAACATTGCGCCTTTCTGATCGCTCAGTCCGTAACCTTTTTAAAGCACGTACTCGGCCTTCATTACGTGTTCTACGCGCTTTTATACCTTGCCTGACCCAAACTTCTTCTTTAGCCAGCTTTTTATCAAATTCGGCATTTTGATTGGCTTCATCTTCCAGTGCCGCCGCTTTTCTGCGTAAATAGTCCTGATAATTCCCGGGCCACGAAACTAAATTGCCTCGATCTAAATCAACAATGCGGGTTGCCAAATTCTGCAAAAAGGCCCTGTCATGGGTAACAAACAATACCGCACCTTGAAAGGCTAATACCTGTTCTTCTAGCCAGGCTATGCTTTCAAAGTCCAAATGGTTTGTTGGCTCGTCTAATAACAGCACCTCTGGCTCAATGACTAAAGCCTGTGCCAAGGCAACACGCCTTTTCCAGCCACCCGATAAACTGCTAATTTTTAAATCAGCTGGCAAGTTTAATTTTGACAAGGTTGACTCAACCCTTTGCTGAAAATGCCAGCCATTATGCGCTTCTAATTTATGCTGTAAATCGCCTAATTTCTTTAACGATTCTTCACCGCCGTCCATGGTTTCCAATAAATGATGGTATTGGGAAATCCAGTTGCCTAAATCACCCAAACCACTGGCAACTGCATCATAAATGGTTTCATTGTCATCCAAATCCGGCGACTGTTCCAGCCAGGCTAGCTTTAGCTCAGGCTCTCGCCAAACCTCGCCATTATCTGCATGCACACTGCCTGCAATAATTTTCATTAGCGTTGATTTTCCTTCGCCATTTCGCCCTAACAGGCCAACTCTCTCACCTGGGTCTAACTGAAACTCTGAATTTTTAAGCAGGGCATGTGTTCCATAAGCAATGGAAACGTTTTTAAGTCGTATTAATGGCATTTGTTTTGCTAATATCTTTGTTGTAAGTTCAGCTCCCTTAATCCTAATAAATAGGTAGAGCATAGATTTATAGAGCAAGCCAGATTCAACAGGAACAGCTAAACTGCTGAGGCTAGCCTATAAGTTTTTCATTTATCCTAGAAAAATCAGAGACTCAAGGTTTCTGGCACACTCTATTGATTCCTCCTTCACCTAATTTTTTAGCTTTATCTTTCTAACACGCCTGAGACATTAAAATATTGAGCCTTCAGCTTTCAGGTAAATAGTGGAGAAAGTTAGGTTAAACTATTTCTTAAGCTCAACCCAACTTACAGTTCCATTAAACTTTTGGCCTCATCTGAGGAAATAGCAGAACATCTTTAATCGAGGGTGAATCGGTAAACAGCATAACCAGCCTATCTATGCCTATTCCTTCCCCAGCAGTTGGCGGCATGCCATGCTCTAAGGCAACAATATAATCCACATCAAAATGCATGGCCTCATCGTCCCCTGCTTCTTTTTCTTCTACTTGTTTCTGGAAGCGTTCTGCCTGATCTTCCGCATCATTCAGTTCGGTAAAGCCATTGGCTATTTCACGTCCGCCCACAAAAAACTCAAAACGATCAGTAACATGAGGGTCATCATCATTTCGTCTTGCTAAAGGTGAAACTTCTACAGGATATGCAGTGATAAAAGTAGGATTCATTAAACGGCTTTCTACAGTTTTTTCAAAAATTTCGATTTGAATTTTGCCTAATCCATAGCTGTCTTTAAAAGGAATGTACAATGCTTCAGCTACTTTAACCGCTTCTTCACGGGTATTAATATTAGCTAAAGTCAAATCAGGGTTAAAGTGTAAAATGGATTCAACCACTGTCATCCTGTCAAATGGCTTGCCAAAATCATATTCATCATCTTGGTATTTGACTATTGAACTGCCTGTCACTTCTTCTGCAATGCCTTTTAACATAGCTTCCGTCAAGTCCATTAAATCGCCATATTCTGCATAAGCCTGGTAAAACTCCAGCATCGTGAATTCTGGATTATGACGGGTTGATAAGCCTTCGTTACGGAAATTACGGTTTATTTCAAAGACTCTTTCAAATCCGCCTACAACCAGGCGTTTTAAATAGAGCTCAGGAGCTATTCGTAAATACAACCCCATATCCAAAGCATTGTGATGCGTTTCAAAAGGGCGTGCGGTTGCGCCGCCAGGTATGGCCTGCATCATTGGAGTTTCAACTTCTAAAAAGTCTTTATCTGCTAAAAACTTACGAATATAGGCAACAATTTGCGAACGAACTAGAAAAGTCTTGCGTGAAGTATCGTTCATTATTAAATCCAGATAGCGCTGTCTGTATTTAATTTCTTGATCAGCTATACCGTGGAATTTTTCTGGAAGCGGGCGTAAAGCTTTGGTTAGTAGTCGAATATCATCTACTCTGACACTTAATTCACCAACTTTTGTTTTGAACAGTTCGCCTTCGACACCGACAATATCACCAATATCCCATTTCTTGAATTGTTCGTTGTAGAAGCCTTCTGGCAAGGTGTCCCGTGTAACATAAAGCTGCATTTTTCCGGACATATCCTGGATATGGCAGAAACTGGCTTTACCCATAATTCTACGGGTCATGATGCGACCAGCAAGTTTAACCCGAATAGGCTGCAGCTCTAACTCTTCTTTAGTTTTCTCATCGTATTTTGCTAACAATTCGCCACTAATAACATTTCGGCGAAAATCAGTGGGAAAAGCAATTCCATTTTCACGCAGTGCTGATAGTTTAGTACGACGCTGGGTAATTTGCTGTTGTTCGTCTTGTTGGTTTTCTGACATTTTTGTAGCTTACTTAATATTAATAATGGTTTCGTTTCTGCAAAGCATTATGGCGATTAGTTAAGAATATAAAAAATGCGGACTGGGACGGAACGAAAGAGCAACCCCAGCCTACATTTAAATATTATGTTTTAATTTAATAGCTTTGATGCAGAGCATGGACATAATAAATTGTTTTGATTGGTATGCTATATGCCGGATTGCGCTAGCGCTTATCCAGCGTACATTATTTTACAAACCGCTCTTTAAACTGGCTTCCATAAACTGATCTAAATCTCCGTCTAAAACAGCCTGGGTATT
Organism: Methylomonas sp.; assembly: GCA_026988155.1. Classification (GTDB taxonomy): domain Bacteria; phylum Pseudomonadota; class Gammaproteobacteria; order Methylococcales; family Methylomonadaceae; genus QPIN01. The sequence continues at coordinate 9,610 of JALSLW010000019.1, forward strand.
GCCTGTTTCAATATTAGTTCTTAAATCCTTAATTCTTGACTGATCTAATACATAAGAGCGGATTTGACTGCCCCAGCCTATATCGGATTTACTGTCTTCTACTGCCTGTAACGATTCCGATCTTTTAGACATTTCCAGTTCATACAGCTTGGCTTTTAGCTGTTTCATTGCCGTATCTCTATTTTTATGCTGCGAACGGTCATTCTGACATTGCACAACAATTCCGCTCGGATTATGCGTTATTCTAATAGCAGATTCAGTTTTATTTACATGCTGTCCGCCTGCCCCACTGGCTCGGTAGGTATCCACTCTTAAATCGGCAGGGTTTATATCTATTTCAATATCATCATCAATCTCAGGTGTAACAAAAACGGAGGCAAATGAGGTGTGTCTTCTGCTGCCTGAGTCAAAAGGTGATTTCCTAACTAGGCGGTGTACGCCAATTTCGGTTCTTAACCATCCGAAGGCATAGTTTCCTTCAAATTTAATCGTTGCACTTTTAATCCCAGCGACCTCGCCTTGCGATTCTTCTAGCAATTCGACTTTAAACCCTTTTGCTTCCCCCCAACGCAAATACATTCGTTCAATCATTGATGCCCAGTCCTGAGCTTCTGTACCTCCAGATCCTGACTGAATATCTAAGTAGGCATTGTTAGCATCCATTTCACCTGAAAACATCCGTCTAAATTCTAATTCAGCAACTTTTTTTTCAAACCCAGCTAAGTCTTCAATAACCGTATCGATTGTTTCTTCATCACTGTCTTCAACCGCCATTTCCAGCAATTCTTCGGCATCTGTCAACCCCTGTTCTAAATCAATAATAGTATTAACAATGGTTTCTAGCTGACCACGTTCTTTTCCTAAAGCCTGAGCACGCACTTGATCAGCCCATACTTCAGGATCTTCCAGCTCTCTTAAAACTTCAGTTAAACGCTCGTTTTTAATCTCAAATTCAAGATAATCTTTAAGCGCACGGCCTCTTTTACCTAGGTCAAGAATGGTGTTTTTTATTGGGTTAATTTCTTGCATGGTTGGTTTTATCGCCCGAATAAATAGTAACCACTGATTATAACAGAGCGGATATCAATTTTTCTTAAATATGGACAGCCCAATATAGAGTATACCTGCTAAAACAAATGGAACGCTCAACATTTGCCCTGTAGTCATCCAAAAACCAGTATCGTAAGAAGCTTGTTTAGTTTTAACAAACTCAATAAAAAACCGTGCTGTAAAAACGCTAACTAAAAAGGTTGAAAAAATTATGCCTGGTTTTTTAACTGTATCAATGCTTTTATATATCTTTAACAGCAACAAAAAAATAATGACGTAGGATATTGCTTCATACAGCTGAACGGGATGCCTCGGCAGTATATCTATTCGCTTAAAAATAACAGCCCAAGGTACCGTAGTAGGTACTCCGACAATTTCCGAATTAAAAAAATTGCCGATGCGTATAAGGCAGGCCCCTAATGCCGATACGATTGACACTCTGTCGATAAACCAGACGTACGATTCTTTAGCCCGTCGCTGAAAAAAATATAGAGCAATCAATATCCCTAAAATTGCACCATGACTTGCCAATCCGCCTTCCCATATCGCTAATATTTTAAGGGGGTGACTAAAATAATACTCGGGACTATAGAATAGGCAATGACCTAATCTTGCGCCAACAACAGTACCCACGGCAGCATAAGTTAGCAAGTCATCGATATCCTCATTATTCTTGCCTTCCCTTTTATAAATCCAGCTCATCAGCAAATAACTGGAGATAAAAGCCGAAGCAAACATCAGACCATACCAGCGAATTTTAGCGAATCCTACTGATATGGCGATAGGATCAGCATTCCAAACAAAGTAGTCCATATTAATCCCAGCGACTGTCTCTTATTTGCACCCTTCCATCATCTATCCGAATAGGAAAGGTATCAACATTTTCATAGGCTGGGGCACATTTTACTTCGCCTGTTTTCACACAAAACCGTGCCCCATGCCGTGGACAAATAATTTCATCGCCATCGAGTTCGCCACTGGCTATTTCTGCACCGTCATGCGTACAAACATCTTCAATGGCGTAGAATTGACCCTCTAATTTAAAAATAGCGACTTCAGTTCCGTCAACATCAGCAATTATATTTTCACCATCTGCCAATGCGCTTTCAGCACAAACATCAATCCAGTCTGTCATTTTTATCCTATTAAATAAACATCATACCGCAGCAATTTCCCTGTAAAACTTTCACTGGGCTTTCCTGCTATCGGCTCAGCATGATTGGGGGTTTTTACTACGACTCTTTTTCTCGCCATCTGTAATGCCACTTCAAATAGCTGTTCTTTATCCTCATCATCACCTAACAATTCGCGCAGTATGGTCATAGATTTTTTTGCTAAAGCCGATTTTTTACGCTTAGGAGGAAACATTGGATCAATAAAAATGCATTCAGGTTTTATTTCCAGATCTGGCAAAATTTCGATGGCATTGCCAAAAATCAGTTCAGGCACTTGAGCATTTAGGTTGTTTACCCACTCAGCTTGAGATAGTCGACTAAAACCATCAGCCAACAGCTCAACCATAACGGGTGAACGTTCAATGCATCGAAGATCATATCCCATCCGAAATATATGCAGGCTATCTTGTCCCCAGCCGGTGGTTGCATCAACAACGGTTTTAGTTTTTCTGCCTAGGGCTTGGGCCAGAGCTCCTTTTTTTGGGGCTGGCCAGGATCGCTGTTCCCCAGGACGAGGTTCTATATCAACCGACAGACCTCCTTTTTTTAACAGTTCTTTATCTAAGAGCTTTAGCCGGCCATCGCGCCAAGTTAAGAAAAAATCTTCTGCTGTATCCTTACTGATAGACTGATAAGCTGTTATACCTAACTTCTCTGCCAATAGAGCTGATGCCACTTCTTTATCCCGCTCTTGGTAAAAAACAGCAAGCTTTCCTTTATGAAGTGCGGTTTGAATCAAAATTAATGCTGTTGAGAATGTGGACTTTGACCGGTAGACATGCCCCAGTGATGTATCTGATGATGCCTGCCATAAGCCATTAGACCTATATAGCTAAGTGCAATGATTTTTTGTACTTCCTCAGGCTTCTCTGTAGTTGTAGTGACAATAAACTGCTTACCGTATCGCTGGGTCTGCATATCCCAGCCCGTCTCGCGTTTTAAAAACATTGGGTGCACTTTAAAAACGTGAACCAAGGTTTTTTCAGCTCGTGCTGTGGTACCTTGAATAGTAAGCTGCAAGCCGTTTTTTATCGGTTTTCTGTTGAGAATTTCAACATTGACAGCCATATCATTCATATCCAATAAATGCTGTCTTAATGCTTCTATATCAACTTTTGACCAATCTGTATCAGGGTTACTGTTTAATTTTACGATGACTTCCTGAATAGTCGCAAAAATATCATTTCCAGCTTGCGTCAGGTTACTTTCAGTTACTTTCATCATTTGCTGATGATGCATTGCTGAGTGTTCATTTTCTGCAAATACCTGAGATGAACTGATTAAACAAAAAACAAGAAATTTAATTAACATCTTCATAATTAATATTTAAAATTGATCATAATGGCTATCCATATCAAAAATATAGATTGGACTGTCACTAAATTTATTAACACATGCGCTAATCATAGTGTCACTCATAATCGTACCTAATTGCCGCACATCACAGCACTATTCGGTAGAAATAGAGTTTTCTTCATTCTTTAAAGCGGCATCCAACGTATGCCAGGCCAATGTTGCACACTTTACTCGTGCAGGATATTCCCTTACCCCCGCTAACACAGCCAATTTGCCAATGGCTTCAAGATCAACATCCTCTTCTTTGCCCGTTGTCATTTCATGAAACTGTTTAAATAAAGCTTCAGCTTCCGTCTCCGTCTTACCTTTTACAATTTCAGTCATTAATGACACTGACGCGGTGGAAATGGCACAGCCTGAACCTTGAAAACTGGCATCGGTAATGACATCGCCATCCATTTTTAAAAACAGCGTTAATCTGTCACCGCATAAAGGGTTAAAACCCTCCACCTCTCTATCTGCATTTTCCATTACTCTGTAATTGCGCGGATTTCTGTTATGGTCAAAAATCACTTCCTGGTAAAGATCTCGTAAATCATCAAACATTTTAACCAAATACCTCAATAAGTTGTTCTATTCCAGCCATTAATGCATCAATTTCTGCTTTAGTATTATACATTGCAAAGGATGCTCTTGCGGTTGCAGGCACTTCAAAAAAATCCATCACCGGCATGGCACAGTGATGCCCTGCTCTTATTGCAATTCCTAAGCTGTCCAGCATGGTACCAATGTCATGCGGGTGTATTTTATCCAACACAAAAGACAGGATTGCCCCTTTTTCTTTAGCTTGGCCTATGATTTTTAGGCCTTTAATTTTATTCGCTTTTTCAGTCGCATAATCTAACAGTTCAGCTTCATAATTGGCTATATTATCCATGCCAATATCTGTCAGATAATCAATAGCTGCCCCCAAACCTACCACATCTGCAATACTTGGCGTACCTGCTTCAAACTTATACGGCAAGGTATTGTATTCAGTATCTTCAAAGGTTACTTTTCGTATCATATCGCCACCGCCCTGATAGGGAGGCATAGCCTCTAACAGGGCTTGTTTGCCATATAGCACGCCGACTCCAGAGGGTGCATAAAGCTTATGCCCTGAAAAGACATAAAAATCGCAGTCCAAGTCTTGTACATCTATCGGCATATGCGGAATTGCCTGTGCACCATCCAATAAAACAGGGATATTTTTTACTTTAGCCGTCACAATGATTTTTTTAACCGGATTAACAGTCCCCAGTGCATTAGACATATGAACAACTGAAATCAGCTTAGTTTTATTGCTGATTAGTTTTTCAAATTCATCATAAATCAATTCACCCTGTAAATTGATTGGTGCTACTTTTAAAATGGCTCCAGTCTCTTCACAGAGCATTTGCCAAGGCACAATATTTGAATGATGCTCCATAGCAGTGATCAATATCTCATCACCTGCGCTGATATTCGCTTTGCCAAAAGTCTGTGCAATAAGATTAATGGCTTCTGTTGTACCTTTAACAAAGATAATTTCTTTAGTGCTTTTGGCGTTTATAAAGTTTTTAACCTTTTCTCTAGCCCCTTCATAACGGTCAGTGGCTTTAATGCTAAGCGTATGTACACCTCGATGTACATTGGCATATTCATGCATGTAAAGATGCGAGATACTGTCTATCACTGCCAGAGGCTTTTGACAGGTAGCAGCATTATCCAAATAAACTAAAGGTTTATTACGGATTTTTTCTTTTAAAATGGGGAAATCAGCACGGATTTTTTCTACTGGAAATGATGTCATTTTTTATTATGGTAAATTGGTTTGCTAATTTATTGATGTTGTATTGTATTTTAAATTGATTGTAACTACTCAGCCTGTTTTATAAAAGCAATTGATTTTCTGTCATTTCGACCAGCGAGAGAAATCTTATAATATTGAGAGGATACTTCAGTCCGCAAGATTCCTCCCGCAGGTCTGAATAACAAAACACGCTGAGCAGTTACAAAATTAATTTGATTTATCTATTTTTTTTTTTGATTACGTCAGTACCTACCGAAGGTTTTTATAAAAAAACATTTAACCAATTTGGACGAATGGAAAAGGCCGGGGAAGCCAGTATTTTTTTCGCCTGGCAACCCAAGCCTTAGGAACGAGGGTTTAACAAAACTTTCACTTCCAAGTCGGTTACAACCACGCTTTATCAACGCTAACTTGAGGAAAACGTTTCAATAACTGCTCTAATAATTTTTCACGCAAACCATCTAACTTTACTTTATCGACCATTTCATTGGCAAAGGCAAAAGTCAGCATATTCCTAGCAGTCTCTTCATCAATACAGCGCGCCTGCAGATAAAAAATAGATTTTTCTTCTAGTTGCCCTACTGTGACACCATGCGCACATTTCACATCATCTGCATAAATTTCTAATTGAGGTTTAGTATCAGCTTCTGCATCATTGGACAATAATAAATTGCGGTTATTCATCGCCGAATCTGTTTTTTGAGCATCTTCAGCCACATAAACCATACCTTGAAATACGCCTCTTGAACGCTGATTTAACACCCCTTTATATAGTTCACGGCTAATGGCATGAGGTTTTAAATGATTAATGCGCGTATGGTTATCAATATGCTGACGCTTAATTCCTAAATACAGACCATTCAAATCGCATTCTGAGGCAGTATCTAAATCAGTATGCATATCATTTCTGGCCAGTAAGCCACCAAAAGCAAAGTTATGATGATTAAAGCGGGCATTGCGAGCCTGCTTTACATAAGTGCCTCCAAAATGGTACGCCTTATCCCCTTCAATCTGCATTTTATGAAGAGTTAAACAGGCATTTTGTGCAACAAAAACTTCAGTGACCGAGGCCGTTAAATAGGCATTATCAACACCGACAAAAGTTTCAATCACATTAACTTCTGCCATTTCATCAACCACTAATATATTGCGAATGGTAGATAAGCAATCACCCTGCGTCACCACATGCAATAGCTGAATAGGCTTATCAACAACTTTTTTAGCCGGAATATGGATAAACAAACCATCGCTGAACCATGCCGCATTAAAAGCAACAAAGCTATGTTCTTCAATACTTACCGCTTTAGATAGGTACTGTTCGATTAAATCGGGATTTTGTGCTAAAGCATCAGTCATACTGAGAACTGAAATATCTTCATCCAAACCTTCCAGCGAAGAATGCTGCTTTGAATACCGTCCATTTATCAATACAACCGTTAAAGCACCTTCTAGCCGATAGTCATTAAAGAAAGCATCATCAGTCTCTGCCGTCTGAGCTGTTAACTGAGGCAAAAATAATTTTTTCTCTATGGCTGACACATTGGTATAACGCCACTCTTCTTCTCTTAAAGAGGGAAAGCCGTTCTCAGAAAAATGAGTTAAAGCGTCTGCTCTTAATGCTTTTAGCCAGGCTATAGACTGTCCTGGCAATAAATCAGCCGTTTTTTCATATTCAGCAATATAGTGACTTGTCATTATGCCGCCTGCCCTTCAACCCATTGGTAGCCTTTAGCCTCAAGTTCCAATGCCAATTCAGGGCCGCCTGACTTAACAATTTTACCATCAGCCAAAACATGTACAAAATCAGGTGTAATATAATCCAGTAAACGCTGATAATGAGTAATCATTAAAAATGAACGGTCAGCTGAGCGCAAAGAGTTAACCCCCTCTGCTACAATTTTTAAGGCATCAATATCCAAACCTGAATCTGTCTCATCCAAAATGCATAATTTAGGTTCTAAAATGGCTGCCTGCAATATTTCATTACGTTTTTTCTCACCACCGGAAAAACCTTCATTCACGGCACGGTATAAGAATTTCTGATCCATTTGCAGCAGCTTAATTTTATCTTTAACCAAGGTTAAAAAATCCATCGCATCCACTTCATCTAACCCCTGATGTTTGCGGATTGAGTTTAAGGCAGCCTTCAATAAATAGATATTACTTACCCCTGGGATTTCCACTGGGTATTGAAAGGCTAAAAAGACACCTTCTCGCGCTCTTATTTCAGGGTCCAGGTCTAAAAGATCATTGCCCTGATATGTCACTTTTCCTTCGGTAACCGTATAGCCAGGCTTCCCTGACAGTACATGAGACAAAGTACTTTTTCCTGCACCATTAGGCCCCATGATGGCGTGAACTTCACCGGAATTTATTTCTAAATTTAAACCTTTCAGTATGGGAGTATCGCCGGCATTAGCATGAAGGTTTTCTATCTTAAGCATTTCTATTTTTCCTAATTTATCTTTTTTGACCCCAAGCTCTGCTATGGGAATACACTATTTATAATTTAGCCTACCGAACCTTCTAAGCTAATACCTAATAAAGCCTGGGCTTCAACCGCAAATTCCATCGGCAATTCTTTAAAAACTTCCTTGCAAAAACCATTCACTATCATAGACACTGCATCCTCTGCCGACAATCCTCGCTGCTGACAGAAGAACAGTTGGTCTTCACTTATTTTTGAAGTAGTTGCTTCATGTTCCACCTGTGCAGAAGGCTGTTTAACTTCTACATAGGGAAAAGTATGGGCACCACATTTATCTCCGACTAATAGAGAATCACACTGGGTATAGTTACGTGCATTTTCAGCGCCCTTCCCTACCTTAACTAAGCCTCGATAAGTATTTTGAGCTTTACCCGCTGAAATGCCTTTTGAAATAATCGTGCTCTTGGTATTTTTACCGATATGAATCATCTTGGTGCCTGTATCAGCCTGCTGATAATTATTGGTTAGAGCAACAGAATAAAATTCACCCACTGAATTATCGCCTAGCAATACACAGCTGGGATATTTCCAGGTGATTGCAGAACCTGTTTCCACCTGCGTCCAGGATACTTTGGAATTATGCCCGCGACATTCAGCACGTTTGGTTACAAAATTATAAATGCCCCCTACCCCATTTTCATCGCCTGGGTACCAGTTTTGTACAGTTGAATACTTAATTTCCGCATTATCCATTGCTATTAGCTCAACAACGGCGGCATGCAATTGGTTTTCATCTCGCATTGGTGCGGTACAGCCTTCAAGGTAGCTTACATGGCTGTCTTCATCCGCTATAATCAACGTGCGTTCAAATTGTCCTGTATTGGCAGCGTTAATTCTAAAATAGGTAGACAGCTCCATTGGGCAGCGAACACCTTTAGGAATATAGACAAAGGAACCATCAGTAAAAACGGCCGCATTTAAAGCTGCAAAAAAATTATCCCCTTCCGGCACCACAGTACCTAAATACTGTTTCACTAACTCAGGGTATTCCTGCAAAGCTTCTGAAATAGGACAAAAAATCACTCCTGCATCTTTCAGCTTGCCTTTAAAAGTAGTTGCGACAGATACACTGTCAAAAACTGCATCAACTGCAACACCAGCCAAACGTTCCTGCTCATCTAAAGGAATTCCCAGCTTTTTATATGTATCTAATAATTCAGGATCAACTTCATCCAGGCTTTGCGGCTTATCAGAATCTTTTTTAGGCGCAGAATAATAGCTGATTGCCTGATAATCAATAGGCTCAATATTCAATTGCGCCCAATCAGGAGAATCCATAGTCAGCCAATGTCTGTATGCCTTAAGCCGGTATTCCAGCATAAACTCAGGTTCATTTTTAATCTTTGACAGCTTGGCAATAACGTCTTCATCCAATCCTGGAGGAAAAGTCTCCACCTCTATCTTGGTAACAAAACCTTGTGTATATTCCTGAGCAATCAGGTTTTCAACTTCTTTAGCACTTGATGACATAAATCACTCTATCTATATAAACTACTAACGGGAATTAAAATTTCTACTGGCGGTTTATAAGGCATAACCATATCAGCCAAAGTCACAGAATCCAGCGCATTAAAAACTTTTTGATTGATCAGCCCCCAGCTGCCTTGAATCTGACACCCCGAGGCCTGATCACAATTTTTGTGAGAAGCGTTGCATTCAGTTAAAGCAATAGGCCCTTCAAGCGCATTGATAACAGTAGCAACCGTAATTTTTTCGGGCATTCTTGCTAACAGATAACCGCCCTTAGCCCCTCTTACAGAGGTCAACACATGAGCTTTAACCAAAAGTTTAAGAACCTTGCTCACCGTAGGCAAAGCAATCCCCGTCGCCTCCGACATTTCATATGCGGCATGGATATTAAGATGATCTTTAGCCATAAAGCTCAAGATAACGGTTGCATAGTCTGTTAATTTACTTAACTTTAGCATTGCTTCTCCCTTTACAATGAGTACTATTCTAGTACTATTTAATAACATAGTAAAGCACTAGGTTATTGCTTTTTTGTATGTTTCTAACTTCATCAAAGTCATATAGGTGCGATACTATGCAAATATTTAGTCCGCTTGCAGCAAAAAACCAGAAAGCTTTTATAAAATGAAGACATTATTTACCCCGGCAATTTCCTTGATGAACCAATTCAATTACCGAAGGAAATTTGCTTTTTTAGGTGCTATTTCATTAATTGCTATCGGGGTTTTGATTTATAGCCTATTTCTTGGTTTAAACAGGGTCGTCAATAATTCTCAGCAACAATTGCAGGGGCTTAAACTGCTAACCCCTCTATCAAAAACCATCCAGACAATTCAGCAGCATAGAGGGTTGTCCGCAGGTTTTTTAGGCGGAAACAAAACCATGCTATCCATGTTAGAAAAAAAAGAAAGGGAAGTCTTTAAAAACCTGGACTCTATTGAGACAATCATCGGCCCTACCCTTTTAATAAGAAACAGTCATTGGCTGTCGATAAAAAACAATTGGAAAAACGTTGCTGATAATGGATTAAAGTTTTCAATTGCAAAAAATTTCACAAAACACACTCAGATCATTGAACAGCTGGCATTATTCAAAATTATGCTTGCTGATGAGTTTGCCCTTAGCTTTACCACAGAAATTGATACCTTCTACTTAATAGATACCAGTATTCATAAATTGCCGAATGCTATGGAACAGCTAGCCCAGATACGTGATTTTGGTACCAGCATTTTGGCAAAAAAAAATGCCTCACAATATCAGCGAATTGAATTAATTATCTTAATAGCCAAGCTAGAAGACTCTCTTAGACAGCTAGCAATCAACCTTAATAAAACAGCCCGCTTAAACTATACCATTAGCCCGCAGCTACGCATTGCTCTTACAGATATAACTAAATCATCTAAACAGATCATCAGCCTAGTCAAGCAAGACCTGTTAGGAAAAAAATTTCTTACCCGCCCTGAAAGTTTCTTTTCTCAAGTGACGGCCGCTATTGATGAGAGTTATGCAGATATGTATCAAATATTACTGCCAACAACAAAAGCCATCACAGACAAACGATTACAGCAGGCAAAAAACAGACTTTATATCAGTATCAGCATCTCTTTAATCTTATTATCTCTGGTTCTCTATTTTGTCATAGGCATTTATTATTCCATAAAAGGGAGTGTACAGACCCTAACACATTCCTTACACGCCTTTGCAGATGGTGATTTACAACAAAGAATACAATTGAATACTCAAGATGAGCTTAATCACATAGGAAATAGCTTCAATCAGCTTGCAGAAAAAATCACTTACCTGCTTGCAAATCTAGAAAACAGCCAAAGAAAGACGCAGCAGGTTTTAGATGGCTTGCTCACCATGGTTAGCATTATTTTACCTGACGGCACTTTAGATTTCGCCAGCTCCAGACCATTGACACTGGCAGGTTTATCAAATAAGGATGTTTTAGGTAAAAAAATATGGGACTGTCCTTGGTTTGCTTATGATGAAGCGACTCGGCTGCTCATTCAAAGTGACTGCTACTTAGCTGCAAAAGGCGAGCTTGTCGACAGAGAAATTGAATTTGCCCTAACTGATCGTAAAATCTGGGTTGATTTTAGTGTACACCCCATTTTTGACAGCGAAGGCAACATTAGTTTTTTAGTGGCGGAAGCACGAGATGCAACACGCAGACGGCTGGCAGAAGAACACTCTAAACGCAGCCAAAAAATGGATGCTTTGGGCAAGTTAGTCGGAGGCATAGCCCATGATTACAACAATATGTTAGGCGTAATTCTTGGCTATGCCGAATTGCTGGAAATGAAATGCGAGGAGGATGCAGAAGGCGCGAGTTATATTTCAGAAATCATTCGCGCAGGAGAACGTGGCAGGGTACTGACCCGAAAAATGCTAGCTTTTTCAAAATCTGAAAGCAGCAACCCAATGGCCTGCAATATTAATCAGGCCCTACTTGACCTGAAAGACATGCTTGCAAAGTCATTAACTGCTTCAATCAAACTCAAGTATAAATTAAATGAAAAGGCATGGCCTGTATGGCTCGATATTCATGAATTGGAAGATACTATCTTAAATCTCAGCATCAATGCAAAATATGCCATGCCCAAAGGCGGCACTCTAACCATTGAGACCCAAAATACTTACCTTTCCAGAGAAGAGGCAAATCTATTGGGGCTTAGCCCAAATGACTATCTAAAACTATGCATTACCGATACCGGATGCGGCATGGAAGATGAGATTAAAGCACACGTTTTTGACCCCTTTTTTACCACCAAGGGTGATGCTGGAAATGGCTTGGGATTAAGCCAGGTATTTGCCTTTATGGAACGTTCGGGCGGCATTATCAATCTTTATTCGGAAAAGGACGAAGGGTCTCAGTTCAGCCTATATTTTCCTCGGCATAATGAAAACCAGAAAGCCAACAAAACATTCGACAGTCAGTCAGCACCTCAATTGACAGGCAATGACCGTATTTTAGTGGTGGATGATGAGCCGGCACTGCGTGAACTGGCCAGACAAATTTTGACTCACTTTGGATACACAGTTGTCACAGCAAGTTCCGGCAAAGATGCACTGAAAATTTTAGCCTCCCAGGCTATCGACTTAATGCTAAGTGATGTTATTATGCCAAATATGGATGGCTATCAATTATCTAGACAGGTTTCTAAACTTTACCCGTCAGTAAAGATACAGCTTGCCAGCGGTTTTAGTGACAATAGGCATACACACTCCGATTTGCATCTAAAACAGAACATGCTCCATAAACCTTATAGCTCAAAAGAGCTGCTCACCAGCATCCGCCTATTATTGGATGGCTATTTATTGCCCGTATCAAAATAATGACAGAAAACAAACTTTGTAAAATTTATATTGTTGATGACGATGAGCAGCAGGCAAATCTGATGCAAGCCATGGCTCACACCATCCAATTTGAGACAGAAACCTATACTAGCAGCATCGAGTTTTTAAATGCCCCCATTACAGCCCATGACATTATCATCCTAGACTTAAAAATGCCTGAAAAAGATGGCATTGAAATAATGCGCGACTTGGCGTCACGCAATATAAAACCCCATTTTATCTTAGTAAGTGGCTTTGACGAGAGGGTATTGCATTCAGCAAAACAGTTGGCAGAATCAAAGCATCTGCATGTTGTCAGTACGCTTTCCAAACCTTTTAAGGCCAAAGATTTCATCGCCTTAATCAAACAGACTCGCGCTGAATGCGAAGAAAAATGTCTGCAGGAAAAAAACACACCATCAAACGAAGGCAATAGCAGTGAAAAGGCAAGTATTGAAGAATTAAAACTTGCCATCCGAAAACATCAGCTATTGATCCATTTTCAGCCTCAAATTTGTTTTGACACAAACAGCCTTCAGGGAGCTGAAATCTTAATCCGCTGGCAACACCCAGAGAAAGGGCTGTTATTGCCGGAGCATTTTATTCCTCTGGCAGAAAAGCACCAGCTAATGAACCTGCTAACAGAAGAAATACTCATGTTAAGCATTAAGGAATATAAAAAAGTTATTGCTGCTGGACTTACTATTAAAATTGCGATTAATCTATCAGCTCAAAATGTTAATGACCTGTCTATGCCTGAAAAGCTTGAGGCACTAGTTAAAAGCAATAATATTGATCCGGAACTAATTGTACTGGAGATTAACGAATCAGCACTAATGAATAAAGTATCCGATTCATTAGATATTCTAAATAGATTAAGAATGAAAGGCTTTTCATTATCGATAGATGATTTTGGGACAGGCTATTCATCCTTAGTTAAACTATACCAGGCTCCTTTTACCGAATTAAAAATTGACCGGCATTTTATACTACGTTCAGCACATGACGAAGACGCAAGAGCCATTGTCAGAATTTGTATCCTATTGGCTAAAGAACTCAATATGAAAACGGTGGCAGAAGGCGTTGAAACAAAAAAAATATGGGATCAACTGCAAAGTATGGGCTGCAATATTGCACAAGGTGACTATATTGCAAAACCGATGGCTACTGGCGACTTTATTAACTGGGTTAAAAGCAACAGGTGATGGACAAGAAAAAATATCTTGCCATTGCAGCCTATCGCTGTGAGGTTGCAGGCATTCCTAATAATGACTTTGTAGATATTCAAGTCAAGTACTTTGAATTTGAATTTGAATATGAATATGAATATGAATATGAATCTCAGATTGAACCAGCTTTACAGGCTGAACCCAGCCACACTTACCTTAATGCAAAGGGAGAAAAAGTGGAATGGCTATATAGCGGTCTGCTTATCATCCATGATTATGATGCTCCAAATACCAAGGGGTCAGCCAGCTTGATTTTTG
>JALSLW010000020.1 GCA_026988155.1 Methylomonas sp.
TTAGCTCTGATTGAAAAAGCTTTCAATTAAACCTAAATAAATCAGTTAAACTTAGCGTTCAACTGATTTATTTAGTCAGGATATATAGTTAACTCGCCTCCGCAATCTTGTTTACTCGGTTACTGCATGTATAGGGTTATCCATGCTTTGTCCACAGACAGTGTGCCACGAGCACAATGTGTTGCGTAAGCAATACCTGTGCGTGCTGCACAAAAGATGAGGGAAGGCCCCCTCGAAACCGCTTTACAGGAAGAGGCTTCAAACCGTGTTAAGCAGCGATGGTAAAGAGCCATGGTGGTGAGCGTTGAGGAAAAGGCAGAGCATGACTTTGTCAGGTAAGTGTTAAGAATACGAATGTAAATAAACCTTTGATGAAGTGTCGAAAGCGTAGTGATGATGTCAAAACAGAGGGGAGAGAGTCGTTAACTCGGGATAAGTTTGGGGGGAAACCTGTTTTGCTGCCCAAGCAGAGACCCTGCAAGAGCCTGAGTGCCGATGCAAGGCACGGGGACGGATGGCCCTGTAGTAGTGATGAAGGCGCCGTAATGGTGCTGGAGCAAAGGGGCAGTTATTCAGTTGAATTGATTAATCAACCACTTAAGTAGGAGGGATTTTTGAAGGCAACAAAACCTTTTGACATTCCACCGGATACTACCAAGTTAAAACGCATCAATTTTCAACCTGAAATACATCCACTTTATTCCAAACCTGCTCAGTAAAACCGGTATCTATGGCAGGCATCCCATCTTTGATCCAATTGACAATCAAACGGGCAACATTCGGATAGGTTATCCTCACTGCATGAGCATCATATAGCCACTTTTCAATTGTTGATGAATCCATATCGTTCATTGTATGTCCATAGCCCAACTGAAGTAATGCGGCGGCATTTGAAACCTGTTCCATTTGTGCATGCAGAGGTTTAGCTAAAATTTTCTTCCCTAATTGCAGTGATTCACTGGCTAGTTCAAACCCTGCATTGCTGATAACACCGACGCAATCAAGCAAATCATTCTGAAAACCTTCCCTCGATAGTGCATGACAAATAACATTTTCGTACCTGCTTGATACGGGTACAGGTGAATAAAGATGAAATTGAAAGTTATTGAATGGAGATAAAAATGCTATCACTTCCTCCTGGTCTTCAAACGGCAGATAAACTAGCACCTTGTCTTTCTGGATATCCAGGGGCTGCTTTAAACGCTCAATAATTGGCGGCAATATAGGCTGGCCAAAATGATGCCAATGCAGTCCAATGCCAATATTTACCGGGGCAAAATTTTTCATCACCGCATCTGCCAGCAGATCAGAACCTGCCCTAGGAATATTATGATTAAAAGCATATTGATGTCCAATACCAAGTACTTGTTTTTTCTGAGTTTTAGCTGCCCATGCCGTTACAGGTTCAAAGTCGCTAATCACCAAATCATATTGGGATAAATCTAATGATTTAATATCCTGAATAAAACGGATCGGTTTTGCTTCATAAGCTGTTTTTATATAATTAACCTGACCTTTATCTGTATTAAAAGTCAGGCCTTCCCGATGCTGATAGCCATTAAACACTTTCATATCAAAAAATTTGTCATGGGGCCTGCCTGTAAACTGAAAAGTTACATCAAAGCCTGCAGCATATAATTCTTTAGCCATTACCCGAGCACGGGTAATATGTCCATTACCTGTGCCTTGTACGCCATAAAATATTTTCATACGGTGATTTGATTTAAACTATAGGCTGCAACACTGGCCCCAAGAACCATTCCCATCATGGTATCTGTTGGAAAATGCACACCCAGCACTACCCGTGAAAAACCTACCGAGACAGCCCAAAAGAGTAGTGGCAATATTAAAACAGGTATAAAAAAACCTATTATCGTTGCGACCATAAAAGCTGCTGAGGTATGTCCGGAGGGAAAACTAAATTGATCTGCCGGTTTTACTAAGCTGTTAAAATTTTTTAGCGCCTGTTGCGGGCGGTTACGCTTGAAACTGTTTTTCAGAACAAAGTATAAAGGCCTCTCAATAGTGAATGCCAGCAATAGAGCTTGCAGAAATAAACTTTCCAGGCCTTCTAGAAAATAGAGACCTACACCTAATAAAACATATAGTGGACCGTCTCCCGTCCGAGATACATATCGGGATACTATCGCTAACTGTCTATACATGCCTGCATTAATTAGGCGCGTAAAAATAAAAACATCATAGTTATGCACTGAATTGATCAGTTTCATTTTCTTACCCCTTGATAAGTATCTATACCTTTAATTTATGTATTTTTTCTTCAAGGGTAGGATAGTTTTTTAATGTGACAATACTATGAAGCTTTTTTGAACTTTTCATGACAATTTCATTTGAACTTAAATTTCAACTGTCAATGGGTTATAAGGACTTAGGATTAAATAACTGAAACTAATGATTTTTCTGGGTTTATGTGTTCTCTTATGGCGAAGAAGATGCCTGAGTACAATTAACAGAGCAGCGCTGATGGTTTGACGAACGCGTTTTGGAGCGGCCACCGAAAGAAAAAAGGGCTCTTTTGAAAAATGAGCCCGCTGTTTATTGTAAAGGGAAAAGTATTAATCCTTATAAATTCAGGACGGAGATACTTTCTACACCTAAGCCGAGAAGGATTTTTTTGTAGTTTTGTGGTGCCTTAAAAGTAATCCTAATGCTTTTTTCAGGGTTGAGCCAATAAATTCAGGATAGTTGAAATTAATCACATTTCGAAATAAATGCTTATGAAACAATTCAATGGTTCCAAATTTATTATCCTGAGTTTTTTATCAATGAGGTTTCTATGATTTTTAAAAAAATATTCTACCCGGCATTTGCTATTTTTTGTTTGTTGTCGATTAATGTAAACAATGCTAATGCGACGTCAGTACGTGCCACGTGGATGTATAACTTTACAGTTCTAGATAACACTAGCACAATTAATAAACTGGCTGCATTAGGGATTAACAGGGTTTACCTAGGTGTAAGTGCCAAAAGATTATTACCAAATGGTAGCCATGCTTCTGCTGCATATACCGATAAACTAAAACAATTTGTTTCTCTTGCCACTGAAAAAAACATTCAAATTCATGCAATGACACTGATGGGGAATACATTTTTTCTCAGCAGCAATCATGCTAAATCTGAAAATATGATTAGCTGGATTGGTGATTACCAAGGCAATGCCTCTGTATCCGAACAATTTTCAGGCATCCACATTGATACCGAGCCTCATACACTGACAGAATGGAAAAATGCAAAAAGAGCCGGCGACTGGAATGCCGTCGAAAGTTTAATGGCTCAATATGTTGCATTACTCTCTAAGCTTGAACCAATCATTCATGGCTTCGATACAAACTTAGAGTTTTCCGCAGCCATTCAGTGGAAATATAATGAGTGGGCAGAACAAGGTTTATTGCCTTCTGGCGATGCTGGGCTACTCGCGACATACCTGGATACTTTAGTTCCCATGGTATATGGAACGGATTCTATTTTTAAGATACAGCAAAGATCAGAAGATGAGTTTTCTAAAGCTCAAACTGTTGTTGGTATTGATGTAAAGAGTTTTGCTAACTATTCAGATATTCTTTATGTTCAAAAAACTTTAGACTATCACAATAGACACAATAAAAAATACCTTGGCACTTCGGCTCATTATTTCTCAACGCTATACAAAAAGTCTCAAGAGTAGAGCACTATTTTGAGAAATATTTACTATATACACTGTAGCCGATTGATCGTTTATGTAATTCCTAGCCACTAAAAACATGCCACACTATCCTCTGTGATTAACAGAGGAGGCATTTTATAGCATCAGCACATAATCAACAGACAAAACTTACCTAATGCAGAATAGGTGTAGATTATTACAGTTTTTTTAAATCCCTAAAACAGCGACTTTTAAAAACTCAAGCTGGTTTTTTGTTACAGATTGCTCCCTCTATTCTGATCCAGCTTTAAATTCTTCGCCAAACTTTCGGAAATTATTAAATCCTCGCCCCTAAATTGTTTTATCCTGAGAATACTCAGACTGCTTAAAATCAACCTGAAAATACAAACTATACAAAACAGGTACTAGA
>JALSLW010000021.1 GCA_026988155.1 Methylomonas sp.
TTATAACTCTATATTCAACTGATTTTTTTAGGATTATGTAATAAGTTATGGCCAAACTTAGCGATCAACTGATTTTTTTAATGTATAAATCTTCTGAATATTTCTTAATCCAAGCCTGCTTCTCGGTTATTGCCGGCGTTGATTGATTGTGGCTTTTCCAAATAAATAAAGTGTTATAGATTTCTTGTAATAATCAAAAAAATAATAATAAGTAATGATAGAATACTGGGTTTTTGTTTGCTTAATTAGCTGATTTGGCACAGGGATATATTCACATAGATGACTAAATTCATATTTATTACGGGCGGTGTGGTTTCCTCGTTGGGTAAGGGGATTGCGGCTTCATCTTTAGCCGCTATTCTTGAAGAGCGTGGCTTAAAAGTGACCATGACTAAACTGGATCCCTATATTAATGTTGATCCAGGCACTATGAGTCCCTTCCAGCATGGCGAGGTATTTGTTACTGAAGATGGAGCGGAAACAGATTTAGACTTGGGACATTATGAGCGTTTTCTTAAGACCACCATGGGTAAAAAGAATAATTTTACATCGGGTCAGGTCTATGAAAATGTCTTGAGAAAAGAACGGAAAGGTGAGTTTTTAGGGGCAACTGTTCAGGTTATTCCTCATATTACTGATGAAATCAAACGTCGTGTCTATGCAAGTGCCGAGGGTATGGATGTAGCGCTTATTGAGGTTGGCGGTACGGTGGGTGATATTGAATCATTGCCGTTTTTAGAAACCATCAGGCAAATTGGCATTGAACAGGGGCGTGATAAAGCTCTTTTTATCCACCTAACTCTGGTTCCCTATATAAAGTCTGCTGGCGAATTAAAAACTAAACCGACTCAGCATTCGGTAAAAGAATTAAGAACTATAGGCATACAGCCGGATATTTTAATTTGCCGATCCGAACAGCCGATACCTGCAAGTGAACGCCGTAAAATTGCATTGTTTACTAATGTGGCAGAAAAGGCGGTTATTTCTGCGATTGATGCAGATACAATATATAGAATTCCTTTGCTGCTGAATGAGCAGGGCTTGGACGATATTGTTGTTGATCAGTTGCGCCTTGATGTACCTGCTGCTGATTTATCTGAATGGAAAGAGGTGGTTGAAGCCATTACTCACCCTAAAGACAAAGTAACTATTGCTATGGTGGGCAAATACGTTGATCACTCCGATGCCTATAAATCATTAGATGAAGCCTTGATCCATGCTGGTTTAAAAACGCGCAATAAAGTAATCATTAAATATATTGATTCTGAGCTGGTTGAAGAAGAAGGCACTGCAGCGCTGCAAGATGTAGATGCAATCCTTGTTCCTGGCGGTTTTGGCGAACGTGGTGTGGAAGGAAAAATTGCCACTGTCCGTTATGCAAGAGAAAATAAAATTCCGTATTTAGGCATTTGTTTAGGCATGCAGTCCGCTGTAATTGAATTTTCCAGAAATGTAGTAGGGCTTGAAGGCGCGCACAGTACAGAGTTTTTGCCTAATTCGCCTCATCCTGTGATTGGCTTAATAACTGAATGGATGGATGAAGATGGGCAGCTTGAAACGCGTGATGAAGACTCTGATTTAGGAGGTACCATGCGTCTAGGTGCTCAGAAATGCCGGTTACAGCCTGATTCACTGGCCTATCACCTTTATCAAAAAGATGTCATCACAGAACGCCACCGTCATCGCTATGAGTTCAATAATAAATATCTTGAGCAGCTAGAAAAAGCGGGATTGATTTTTTCTGGTAAGTCAATGGATGGTCGCCTGGTAGAGTTTATAGAACTGACTGATCACCCCTGGTTTTTAGCCTGTCAGTTTCACCCGGAGTTTACTTCGACTCCTCGTAGAGGGCATCCTTTATTTTCAGGATTTGTTGAAGCAGCGGCAAAATATAAAAAAGGCAATAAAAAATGAATTTATGTGGTTTTGAAGCAGGCTTAGATAAGCCTTTATTTCTGATAGCAGGCACCTGTGTTATCGAGAGCGAGCAAATGACGATAGATACGGCAGGATTTCTTAAAGAGTTGACGGATACATTGGGTATTCCCTTTGTCTATAAATCATCATTTGATAAAGCTAACCGGTCATCTCACGAAAGCTATCGAGGTCCCGGTTTGGAAAAAGGCTTGCAGATACTGCAAAAGGTGAAAGATCAAATAGGTGTGCCTGTATTAACGGATGTACATGAAGACACTCCATTGGCGGAAGTGGCTTCTGTGGTTGATATTATGCAAACCCCTGCATTTTTATCAAGACAGACCAATTTTATTCAGAATGTTGCCAAGCAGGGAATTCCTGTAAATATTAAAAAAGGTCAATTTTTAGCGCCCTGGGATATGGTGCATGTTGCAGCGAAAGCAAAAGCGACTGGAAATGACCACATTATGGTTTGCGAGCGTGGGGCATCATTTGGCTATAACAACTTAGTTTCAGATATGCGATCTCTTGCAGAAATGCGTAAAACTAATTGTCCTGTTGTATTTGATGCAACCCATTCAGTGCAATTGCCAGGCGGGCAGGGCACTTGTTCTGGAGGTCAGCGAGAACATGTCCCCGTTTTAGCAAGAGCAGCTGTAGCGGCGGGAATTTCAGGGCTATTTATGGAAACCCACCCAAAACCGGAAGAAGCATTAAGTGATGGACCAAACTCATGGCCATTGCATAGAATGAAAGAATTATTAGAAACTTTAATAACCATCGACCAAGCTGTTAAAGCAAACAGTTTGATAGAAACAACTTTATAGAGGAAAACATGGCTGAAATAGTAGATGTTAAAGCAAGCGAAGTGCTTGATTCGAGGGGCAATCCTACGGTTGAAGTAGAAATTACTTTAGCCTCAGGTGTTGTAGGAAGCGCAATGGTGCCTTCTGGCGCGTCAACAGGCGAGCGGGAAGCAATTGAACTGCGTGATGGCGATAATGCTCGGTATCTAGGCAAAGGCGTTTTAAAAGCGGTTGCTAACGTCAATACAACGATTCGTGATGCTGTTATCGGTATGGATGCTGCCGACCAAAAAACGTTAGATCAAAAAATGATCGATTTAGACGGTACCCACAATAAAGCCGTTTTAGGTGCTAATGCTATCTTGGGTGTGTCTATGGCTGCTGCACATGCTGCTGCTAAAGAAGGTGGCATTCCTTTGTATCGCTATTTAAACACTAGCGGTAAATTTGTATTGCCAGTACCTATGATGAATATCATCAATGGCGGATCTCATGCAGACAATAGTGTTGACCTACAGGAATTTATGATCTTGCCAGTGGGGGCTCCGACTTTTCGTGAAGCCATACGTTATGGCGCTGAAGTTTTCCATAACCTATCTAAGGTACTAAAAGGAAAAGGGTTGGCAACAACTGTTGGTGATGAAGGCGGATTTGCTCCAAACCTTTCTTCAAACGAAGAAGCGATTGAAGTTATTTTAGAAGCAATTGAATTGGCTGGCTACAAGGCTGGCGAAGATATTTTTCTAGGTATGGATGCAGCAGCTTCTGAATACTATAAAGATGGAAAATATGTATTAGATGCGGAAGGCAAAAGTCTAACATCTGAAGAAATGACTGATTTCTTTGTAGACTGGGTAAATAAATACCCAATTATTTCAATTGAAGATGGTTTGGACGAAAATGACTGGGCAGGCTGGAAAGTTCAAACAGAAAAATTGGCTGGAAAAATCCAATTAGTGGGTGATGATCTATTTGTAACTAATCCTGCTATTTTGCAGGAAGGCATTGATAAAGGCATTGCTAACTCAATTTTAATCAAAGTGAACCAGATCGGCACTTTAACTGAGACTTTAGAAGCAATTAATAAAGCATCTGAAGCCGGGTACAGTGCGGTTGTTTCTCATCGTTCAGGTGAAACTGAAGATACAACTATTGCCGATTTAGTAGTTGCAACGGGTACGGGTCAAATCAAAACAGGTTCTTTGAGCCGTTCAGACCGTATAGCTAAATATAACCGTTTAATGAAAATTGAAGACGAGTTAGGTGATGCAGCCACTTATGCAGGTCGCAGTGCGTTTAAAATGCTCTAATATCAGGTGAAAGGCTAAAAGAGCCGGGCGAAAAAATATCAACCTTTTAACACAAGAGAAATATTCTTAACTTTCCCCCTTTGGAAAAAGGGGGGATTGAGGGGGATGTTATAAATAAATCTCTTTAACAAAAAAGTGGGGTTAAATATGAATTTTGTCAAAATACTTATAGCCGTACTGATTCTGCTTATTGCTCAGTTGCAATATCGTTTGTGGCTGGGTGATGGTGGACGAGAGGAAGTTCAGGAATATCAGGAGCGACTGGATATTCTTACCAAAGCCGTTAATGGAAAAAAAGAGCGTAATGATGCCTTGTATGCAGAAGTGCTTGATTTAAGGAAAGGCAAAGAGGCAATAGAAGAAAGAGCCCGCTATGAATTGGGGATGATTAAAGAAAATGAAACCTTTTTTCAGGTGGTAGAATAACCAATTCAAAAAAATATATGAAAAATGCCACAAAATTCTGGGCTATTGTTCCTGCCGCAGGTGTTGGCAAAAGAATGCAAGCCGACAGGCCCAAACAATACCTACCTTTGACTGGTAAAACAGTTTTAGAACAAACTCTCAACCGGTTGCTGCAAGCTGATGTTTTTTCTGCAATCGCTGTCGCTATATCCAAAGAAGACCCTTACTGGCCTGAGCTTGAATGTTCAATACACGAAAAAGTCATTACGGCTTCTGGCGGTAAAGAAAGGGCAGACTCAGTTTTATCTGCATTAAAATCATTAAGAAAACAAGCTTCGGATGATGACTGGGTACTAGTCCATGATGCGGCAAGACCCTGCATAACCAGTACAGATATTCATTTTTTGATCAAATCATTAAATAATGATGATATAGGCGGTATTTTAGCTTTATCGTCACACGATACCCTGAAAAATGTAGATGGTATAAAAATTACTGAAACCATAGATAGGAGCATTATTTGGCGGGCATTAACTCCGCAAATGTTTCGCTATGGCATGTTAAAGCATGCATTAGAAGCAGCAGAAGGCAATCCGGCAGTAACTGATGAAGCCAGTGCATTAGAAATGCAAGGCTTGCAGCCTAAGATAGTAGAAGGGCGCCCCGATAATATAAAAATAACCCGCCCCGAAGATTTAGCACTCGCACAATTTTATATGGAGCAACAAAAATGATAAGAATAGGCCAAGGCTATGATGTACATCGTTTTATAGATCAAGGTGATGTTATTCTGGGTGGAGTGAAGATTGATTATGAAAAAGGACTTGAAGCTCATTCTGATGGCGACGTGGCTCTTCATGCATTGGCGGATGCATTATTAGGTGCCGCTGCATTAGGTGATATTGGCAAGCATTTCCCTGATACTGACCCAGAATTTAAAGGGGCAGACAGTCGGGTTCTGTTGCGCCACGTCTATAGTATAGTGCAGGAAAAAGGCTATAAGCTGGTTAATGCAGATATTACCATTATTGCCCAAGCACCAAAAATGGCACCACATATTGTTGCTATGCGTACAAATATTGCAGAAGACTTATTGGTTGATATTGATTGCATTAATGTAAAGGCAACCACAACTGAAAAGCTGGGATTTGAAGGGCGTAAGGAAGGCATTGCGGTGCAGGCAGTTGTGCTAATTGAAGATTGAGCTGGCTGATAGCTTTAAACCTAGAAAAATTAGTTGCTTGCGGTTTCTACAACAAATTATTGATTCAGGGTTCAGTAGATCTTTCAGGTTAAATGAAGTGTGTTTTTTAACAATAATAAAATAAGCGGTTTTGTGGAGGGGAATGATATGACAGCAGTAGATGATGTAACTAAACTTATAGGTAACACCGAGCTGGTTCAATTACAGCATTTAGTTAAGCCGGGTTCAGCGAATGTTTTTGTAAAATTAGAATCACGAAACCCAGGAGGTTCTGTTAAAGACCGGATTGGGTTGGCAATGATTTTAGAGGCAGAAAAAACAGCTCAATTAAAGCAGGGAGGAACAATTGTTGAGCCGACTTCAGGCAATACGGGTATTGCTTTGGCAATGGTTGCCTCTACGCGGGGATACCGGTGCATTCTAACAATGCCTGAAACCATGTCAGTAGAAAGGCGGCAACTATTAGCATTATATGGTGCTGAAATTGTTTTGACGCCTGGGCCAGAAGGAATGAAAGGGGCTATTGCTAAAGCAACTGAAATAGTCTCTGAAATAAAGGGGGCCTTTATGCCTCAGCAATTTGAAAACCCAGCAAATCCCGAAATACATAGAAAAACAACAGCCCAGGAAATTTGGTCTTCTACAAACGGTAAAATTGATGCCTTTGTGTGTGGTGTGGGTACAGGAGGGACAATTACCGGTGTCGCAGATGTGATAAAAAATAGAAAAAAAGATTTTAAAGCCATTGCAGTTGAACCCTCTGAATCGCCTGTTATTTCTGGCGGTGATCATAGTCCCCATAAGATACAGGGCATTGGTGCAGGATTTATTCCTAAAAACCTTGATATTGATTTGATTGATGCTATTGAACTAGTCAGTACTGAAGAGGCTTTTTCAATGCGTAAGCGGTTAATCTCAGAAGAGGGTATTCTAGCTGGAATATCATCAGGAGCAAGTGTACATGCCGCGTTGCAGATTGCTGAGAAAATGGGGGCAGGAAAAATGGTGGTAACCATTATTCATGATACAGGAGAACGTTACTTAAGTATGGGGTAGCCAATATTTGTTAGCAACGAAATTTTTCCTGTCTGTAAAGGGACAGGAAATTAATGTATATCTGATACTTTAAATTCCCCCCATTTTATCCCCCCCCCCGCTGTGAAGTTAAAATTCTTCGCCAAACTTTCGGAAGTTATTAAATCCTCACTCCAAAGCAAGTTTTTCATTTCCCCGTAGATGGGGGAGACTATCCCGCTTCACGGTTTTGAAAAAGCTGAAAAAATCGCTCTCAATAAAGGACTATGGCCATTATTGAGAGCGATTCTTTGCATTTTTTTCCAATGTTTTCCACAAAATCCGTACTTATACTGGTTTTTTTTAGGATAAGCGCTTTATATAGATTCGGGAAATATACGCTTAAAATTTAACCTGTCAATGGTGACGGTATTAGTTACTGAATTATTTAACTGAATCTGTATTCAATTTATCTGTAAGCCGTGCTGGATCAGTAAAGACTATGCTAATAGTAAATAATTATCATTTTTATTTATACTTATTATTTGACGGCAAACCCCTACCTGTGACTATACTCTTTGTTCACATTTTCTTAAGATTATGTGGTACTACAATAATTATAAAAAGAGGATTTGTTATGGATTTAATTACGACTAAACTCGGTATTGAAATGCTATTGAGATGGGGACATTTTATGGCAGGCATAACCTGGATAGGGTTGCTTTATTATTTTAATTTTGTGCAAACCGAATATTTTAAAGAGGCTGATGCTTCATCAAAGTCTGATGCCATTCAGAAGTTGGTACCTAAAGCTTTATGGTGGTTTCGCTGGGGGGCAATGTTTACATTAATAACAGGATTGGGGATTTTTGGAGTTCGAGGTGGTGGAATGTCCATGGATATTTATGTAGGTGCGCTATTAGGATTGTTTATGTTTATAAACGTTTGGCTTATTATTTGGCCAAATCAGCAAATTGTTATTGCATCGGCTAAACAGGTTGCTGATGGCGGTGAAGTCTTGCCAGAAGCTGCTGGAGCTTTAGCAACAGCAGGGTTGGCATCAAGAACTAATACACTATTTTCTATTCCTATGCTGTTTTTTATGGGGGCATCTGCTCATTATCCACATAGCTTTAGTGGGGTAGCTTTTATTATTGCTGTGGTCATTATTTTTGCACTTGAATACAATGGTGCATACCCAGCTATTAAACATGTTGGAGCATTTAAAAAATTGCCTGAATGCGGAAAAATGAAACTGTACGCTAGTGTAAATGGTGTTATATATAGCGGGTTAGGTTTAACTCTAGTGTTATTTCTTATTTTAGATTTGTTATAACTTAAGCAAATAAATAATACTAAGTTTGCAGTAGTCATTTTCGATCCCTTTAGGACCAAGGCTGCTGCATTTTTAATAATTATTAGGATGAATCATCATCTAATCTACTGCTTTATAGTATATAAAAGTGCAGTCGCCATAAAGAATGTGGGCATAACAAAGCATCAGAGAGCTGACGTGCGGTAGCGATTGAAAAAAGGACTGTAGTCGATCAGTTTATTTAAGGTATATTTTTTTCCTGAAGCTGTAGTCAGCTGAGAGCCATTTGCAAGTCTGCTTTGCGGGATGAAAAAGTCTGACTCGGTGTTGGCTGTCTTAATGCTAAGTATTTGGTGATCTGTCATTTGCGGAGAGGTGAGCTGTAGAGCTGACGGTACACCAGTTATTTGCTGAATCAGGATATGCACTGTTTTTGATGCGTTAGTGATTTTAACCTGTCTAATAATACCCAGTTTATAAGTGAGGTTGGAAGAACAAAGTAAAGTCAGATCACCTATAGAGCAATTTAAATAGCTTGTTTCGGCAATAATGTATTTTTTATTTTGTACTTGTAATGTTTTGACGGTTATAGCTTCAGAAAGCAAATTGAGTTTTCCTGCTGAAGCCGAGGTTCTGAATATAAGGTTTTGGTCGCTTTTTTCAAAAGCTACGGGTTCTAATTCAATGTTTTCCGTTTGCTGGGTTGATATCGGCTGTCCACTTAAGTGATGGATTTTTTTTAGCTTGCCGGTTTGTTTCAGGTGTTCGGAAATTCTGTCAAAACCTATGATAAGGTTGGCTATAGTAGGGGCTGAGGGTACAATGCCATTAATTATTGTCTGGTAGCCTGATAGATGATCGAAGAGTTTTGTTAATACTTTCTGATCCAGACTGGAATTGAATTTTTTTGATTGCATAAAGGCAATCAAATCCCCTGTATTAATAGCAGCAGTTAGGTTCTCTTTCTTCTGGGTGCTATTTAATGCTAGAGGTGGCGTTTTATTTTTCCAATTCCAGTGAAAGGTGTCAGGAGATGCAGAATATGAAGGATTTAAAGATAATTTGTCCGAAAGCTGGTCTGAAATAAAAAAAATCTCAATAATTTGACTGGCAGAGTATTGCTGAGAATTGCATATATTGAAAAGAATATTGCGCTTTAGCACCGATTCAATCGATGTCTGGTTTTTAAATCTCTGTATTTTATGGTTTATTGTCTGCTGGGTATTATCTGCCTGAATGGATAGATAATAAACTTTCCCCATTTTCCCCCATAGTGTTGATGAAGGCTGCTCAAAAAATAGTGTGCTTAACCGCTGTGAGTAGCCAATAAGTTGCAGTGCAGAATAAATGGCAATATTTAGTTGGTTACCGGCTAAGTTTTTACTTTCACTGACTTTGCAAAAAGCCAGACCCGTATTTCGTAAAAGCTGAATGCATAGTTTAATGATTTTCGGTGTCGGACTTTGATTTCCTGCTTCTTCTAAAAGGGATGTTTCGATAGCATCGCTGACATGAAGTATAGTGGGTGTTAATGTATTGAGTGCGTAGTATGTTGAAGTGTCATCCGTTTTGTTTTTTCGTAATAGTTTTACTGCATTATTTAATTCGATAGCTGAATTTGCACTTTTTTTTTCGCTTAATGACTGTAGCCACAAGGATAGTGCATCAGGTGATAATTCAAATGGGAGTTTAGCTGTTGTCATTCGGATACTTTATTAGCTCTTTATACCCTTAAGTTTAGCTGTTTTATATTTTTTTATTATGCAATAACGATTTTATTGCATGCTCCCGCCTGTTCTCTGACTAATTTAGGAACTAAGTAGCCTGGCAATGATTTTTTTATCTGATTCATTATATCTACAGCCTGTTGCTGGTTTACTTCAAAGTGGGCAGTTCCTGTTGCCTTATCCAGTAGGTGAAGGTAATAAGGCATAATGCTGAAGGTAAAAAGTTTTTCGTGTAATGCACATAGCTGCTGGGCATTATCATTAATACCTTTTAATAATACGGATTGGTTAAGCAAAGTGATATTGGCTTTTTTCAGCTTTATGCATGCAAGTTGTACACTATTGTTTAATTCGTTAGCATGATTTGAATGAACAACCAAAATCAAATCTTTTTTTATGGTTGATAATTTACTGCAAAATTCCTCTGTAATTCTGCTTGGCAAAACGATAGGTATACGGCTATGGATGCGGATACGTTTAATATGAGGTATGCTTTCAATTTGTCGCATTAAACTCAGAATTTTTTGGTCATTAAGCAATAAAGGATCACCGCCGCTTAAAATGACTTCTGAAACGTTAGGGTGGTTTTGTATATATTTTATGGCATTAAGGTGTTTTTTTGTACTAAGCTGAATGTCATTGTAGGGGAAGTTTCTGCGGAAACAGTATCTACAGTTAATTGCACAGCTTCCCGTCATAATAAGAAGCACACGGCCTTGATATTTATGGATAACGCCCGTTTCTTTCAATGAGCTGATATCACCCACTGGGTCATCAGTAAATCCCAGGGTGGCCACATCCTCATCTTTCGAGGGGAGTATCTGTTTAAGCAATGGGTCATTAATATTGCCTTTTTCCATTCTGTCAGCAAATTCGACGGGGACTTTTAGAGGGAAGTCTGAAGGGCTAATGAAGTTTTTGTCAGCTTGAGAAATATTTAAATAATTACAAATTTCATCTGTATTGCTGAACCCTTCTGCAAGTTCCTGTTGCCATGTTTTTATGTTCTGAAGCAAGTTTTTTCCTATATACTGAGGGTCACTGTTCCTATCAATAGATTGCTCCATTATAATAGGTCTATCATAATTTGTTTACTTGAGGAAAAAATGGCTAAGTACAGCACCAATGAATTTAAAGCAGGTCTTAAGATCATGTTAGACCAAGATCCCTGTGCAATTATTGAAAATGAATTTATAAAGCCAGGAAAGGGTCAGGCGTTTAACCGAGTAAAAATTAGAAACTTAAACACTGGCAGGGTGATAGAGCGTACCTTTAAGTCAGGCGAATCTGTCGATGGCGCAGATGTTATGGATATAGATGTGCAATATTTATACAGTGATGGTGAATTTTGGCATTTTATGGTGCCAGATACTTTTGAACAGTATCAGGCAGACAGTAAAGCAGTTTCTGATGTTGTTAAGTGGCTGAAAGAACAGGATATTTGTACCATGACATTGTGGAATGATTCGCCATTGACTATTACCCCCCCAAACTTTGTTGAACTGGCAGTTGCGGAAACCGACCCTGGTTTAAAGGGCGATACCTCAGGCGGTGGTGGTAAACCTGCAACAATGGAGTCAGGTGCTGTGGTAAGAGTACCATTATTTATTCAAATTGGTGAAATGATCAGGATTGATACGCGCACTGGAGAATATGTTTCACGTGTGAAAGAATAATACGGTGTTAATAAATGAATTCTAGCTGGCTACTTCCTGTCAGAGACTTTAAGAAAGATTTTATGCTAGCCTCGATTAAAATGAAATTTATGGACAGCCAGTGACTGAGAACTGGAAACCTGCATGTGATTTGCAGTCTTTGCGCTCAAGGGCGAAAATGCTGTCGGCAATCAGACATTTTTTTCATCAAAGGTCAGTGCTTGAAGTAGAAACCCCACTGCTATGCTCTGCAACGGGAACAGATCCGCAGCTGGACTTTTTCTCTAGCTTTTACCATTGTACTCCTGATAATAGAGAAATGTTTTTGCAAACATCGCCAGAGTTTGCAATGAAAAGACTATTGGCCGCTGGAAGCGGTTCAATTTTTCAGATATGCAAAGCATTTAGAAATGGCGAGGCTGGGCGTTTTCATAACCCCGAGTTTTCTATTCTCGAGTGGTATCGCATAGACTATACGCTTAAGCAGCTGATGGATGAAACAGCCGAATTAATTGCTGAGTTATTGGGACGGTCGGATGACCCTGCAGCTATAATTAGCTATGCAGATATATTTGAGCAGGTGACAGGGTTGGATCCTCTGGTTTTCAATCAAAAAAGCTATGCTGAATATGCAAAAAAAAATGCCATAGAGGATGCCATTTTAGTTTGCAAGGATGACCATTCAATGTGGCTGGATTTTATTTTTAGCTTTAAGGTTCAGCCCGTGTTAGAAAGTAAATTTATTTGCATGGTTTATGGCTATCCGGCAATCCAGTCATCGCTAGCAAGAGTAAATAAGCAGAACCCTGCAATAGCAGATAGATTTGAGGTGTTCATTAAAGGCATAGAAATTGGCAATGGTTTTTTTGAATTGTCGAATGTTAATGAGCAGGAAAAGCGGTTTGAGAAAGAGAACCAATTCAGACAGGTGAAAGGCTTAAGAGTAGTTGATAAAGATCAGAAATTTCTTGACGCACTAAGGTCAGGGCTGCCTGATTGCAGCGGCATTGCCTTAGGTCTGGATAGACTGTTGATGGTTATTGATGATGCAGAGTTACTGAATGATGTAATCGCATTCCCTTTTGATAGAGCATGATATAATTTTACGCTGTTTTTAATAGACTGGTAGGCCTGTGACAAAAAAAATATTTCACTCATTGATATTGACAGCAATGCTGGCTTCCCAAACGCTGAAGGCTGAGGATCAGTTTGTAGTTGAAAATATTCAGGTTAACGGCTTGCAACGAATTTCGGCTGGGACTGTCTATAACTATCTTCCTATCAGTGTCGGCGAAAAATTTACCTCTTCTAAAGCTGGTTCAGCCATTAGAGAATTGTTTAAAACAGGTTTTTTTAAAGATATTTCATTGGACAAACAAGGCTCAACGCTGGTAGTCAATGTTGTTGAAAGGCCGTCCATTGCAAAAATAATTTTTGAAGGAAATAGTGATCTAAGTTCTGATGATTTAACCAAAGCACTTAAGCAGATAGGGTTGGCGGAAGGCAAAGTGTTTAATCGGCAAATTCTGGACAAAGTTGAGCAGGAATTAAGACGGCAATATTTTAGTCATGGTAAATATGGGTTAAAAATTGACACCAAAGTCTCTAAATTAACGCGCAACCGAGTGGGTATCCATATTGATATATCGGAAGGGCGCGTTGCCAAAATCAAGCAAATCAATATTGTCGGTAACAGCAAATATGAGAATGACGATTTGCTTAAAACGTTTGAATTAAATACCACTAATTGGCTATCTTTTTATACTAAGGATGATCAATATTCAAAGCAGAAACTTTCTGCCGACCTTGAACGTTTGCGTTCATACTATCTGGATCGGGGCTATATTGATTTTTCTATCGACTCTACTCAAGTTGCGATAACACCCGATAAAAAAGAGATATATGTCACTGTTAATGTTACAGAAGGCGATTTGTTTACCCTTGAAAAAGTTAAATTGTCCGGTGATTTAGTGGTTGAACCGGATGAAATTATTAAGCTGGTTAAGGTCGGGCCCGGAGAAATATTTTCACGCAAAAATGCCACAGCAACTTCAAAAGCCATTTCTGATCGTTTAGGAGAAGAAGGCTATGTGTTTGCCAATGTCAATATGGTGCCCGATATTGATAAGGAGTCAAAAACTGTAGCTATGACTTTTTTTGTTGATCCAGGCAAGCGTGTTTACGTTAACCGGATCAATATGAGTGGCAATACCAAAACAAGGGATGAGGTTTTAAGAAGAGAATTAAGGCAAATGGAGTCTAGCTGGGCTTCTACAACAAAAATAGAAAGGTCAAAAATAAGACTGCAGCGGTTAGGCTATTTTGAAGATGTTAATGTTGAAACGCCGCCTGTTGTTGGTACTTCTGACCAAATTGATGTCAATTATTCAGTGACTGAAAAATCGTCGGGGAACTTGATGGCGGGGATTGGCTTTTCTCAGACGCAAGGCATCGTGTTTAATGCTAACGTTTCTCAGGATAATGTATTTGGATCGGGAAAACGGGTAAACTTGGCATTTAATAATAGTGACGTATCAACACGTTATAATTTTGGCTATTTTGACCCTTATTTTACCTTGGATGGCGTTAGCATGGGCTATGACCTTGGCTATAGTGCAAGAGATGCCAGAGAAGCCAATATATCCAATTATTCAACCGATGTGATTAACAGCAGTTTTAACTTTGGCTTCCCGCTAAATGAAAATGACCGCCTGCGCTTTAATCTTGACTTTAAGCATACTAGATTAAAGACCTCAGAGTTTTCTTCAGGTGAGATCAAAAAATTTGTTGAAGAGAATGGAGATAAATATTTAACATTTGCCGCCTCTATTGGCTGGACGCACGATACTTTAAATAGGGCTATTTTTCCAAGTGCTGGAGGGCAGCAGAGGCTATCCGCTTTCGCAACTATTCCTGGCAGTGATTTAACCTATTATAAAGTTTCATATAAGCAGCAGCAGTATTTTCCAATAGCAAAAGATCTTACCTTTCGGCTGTTGGGTGAAGTGGCGTATGGCGACGGCTATGGCTCTACTGATAAACTGCCATTTTTTGAACATTATTATGCAGGTGGCGTAAGGTCGGTTCGCGGTTTTGATGATAATACGCTTGGCCCAAGAGATGATAGAAATGAACCGTTTGGAGGTTCAACAAAAATTATAGGCAAGGCCGAATTGTTTTTTCCTATTCCTTTTGTCGAGGATGTCAGGTCAATACGTATTGGTGCATTTGCTGATGCAGGTACGGTAACGGATGGATTTAATATTGGGGATATGAAATATTCTGTAGGAATTTCCGGTGAATGGCTATCGCCTTTTGGCGCATTGTCTGTAAGTTTTGCGATTCCCATGAATGCTGATGGCAATGATGAAAAACAGAGCTTTCAGTTCTCATTTGGGTCAGGGTTCTAATAGCTTTATGCCGTCCGTATGTTTAGAACAATGGTTGGATTGAACGCTGAACTTTTTAGTGTTTAATTTGTCATTAATTTTGCCTATCATTCAGCTAAAGTTTAGGGTTATACTTCGCGTATTCACCGTGCGGTGTAAATGTTGTACTCATAGCGGTCAGAGTTTCTCTTGTACCGTTTATATTCAAGTTTATTAAAGATGGAAATATCAATGAAAAATAAAATTTCTTTATTTGTAGTGCTTTTGTTTGTTGCTAACGTAAGCTATGCCGAATTAAAAGTCGGAGTGGTTAATGTGGCAAAGGTACTGCAGAAATCACCACAGGCTAAAAAAGCACAGCAGCGAATGGAAAAGGAATTTTCTCCTAGAAAAAAGCTTTTAGAAACTAAGGTTAAGGAAATCAACCAGCTTGAAGAAAAACTGAACAGAGATGCTTCTGTGATGGGAGAGAGTGAGCGACGTAAGCTTGAAAAAGATATTTTTGATAAAAAAAGGGAAGCAAAAAGAGTTCAGCAAGAGTTTAAAGAAGATATAAGCATGTGGAATAATGAAGAAATGGGCAAGATACAGCGTCGTGTTCTTGATGCAATCAAAGCCTTGGCAAAAGATGAAAGTTTTGATCTTTTATTAATGGATGGCGTTCAAAACGGCGTAGTTTATTACACAAATAAAATTGATGTGACTGAAAAGGTTCAGAAAAAATTAGCGTCTTTGTCTGATTAATTAGCATTATAGAAAGGTACAATAAATGACAGCTCAGTTAGACATTTTGCAGATCCAGCAATTATTGCCACACCGTTATCCATTTTTACTGGTAGATAAAGTGATTGAATGCGAGCCTAAAGAACGTTTGCTGGCTTGCAAAAATGTTACTTTTAATGAGCCATTTTTTCAGGGACATTTTCCGGCCAACCCCGTTTTTCCTGGCGTTTTAATGCTTGAGGCTTTAGCACAGACTACGGCATTATTGACATCTCAGTCAGATGACCAATTCGGTCCGGGATCAATTTATTATCTGGCTGGCATAGATAAAGCGCGATTTAAAAAACAGGTAGGACCTGGCGATCAATTAATGCTAGAAGCAGTGTTTGTTAAAAGCAGACG
The DNA here is from genome assembly GCA_026988155.1 of Methylomonas sp. Classification (GTDB taxonomy): domain Bacteria; phylum Pseudomonadota; class Gammaproteobacteria; order Methylococcales; family Methylomonadaceae; genus QPIN01. The sequence goes on from JALSLW010000021.1 coordinate 15,868, forward strand.
CAATATTTGGACATTTGACTGCCGTGCAGAGGTTGACGGGCAGTTGGCATGCAGTGCAAATATTATGTGCGCGGCAGTGGCAGGTTAGCTTGATAGATTCCAAAGCAATAGTTGATATTAAAGCAGAGATAGCTGATGATGTAAGCATTGGCCCATTCTCTGTTATTGGTTCTGAAGTAAAAATAGACTCTGGTACGATAGTGGGGCCCCACGTGGTTATCAATGGTGCTACAGCCATAGGAAAAGACAATCATATCTATCAGTTTTCTTCGATAGGTGAATGTCCGCAAGATAAAAAATATGCAGATGAGGAAACGCATTTAGAAATTGGTGACAGAAATATCATTCGTGAATTTACCAGTATTCATCGGGGGACTCTGCAAGATCATGGTTTAACGCTAATTGGCAGTGATAATTTATTGATGGCCTATACTCATGTTGCTCATGACTGCATTATTGGTGATCATGTCATCATGGCGAATGGTGCTTCTATAGCAGGTCATGTGCATTTAGGCGATCATGCCATTTTAGGCGGCTTTACACTGGTGCATCAGTTTACTCAAATAGGTGCCTATAGTTTCTCTGCTATGGGCAGCGCAATTACTAAAGACATTCCTCCTTTTGTGATGGTTGGAGGAAGACCTACTTCACCTCACGGCATTAATTCAGTTGGCATGGAACGAAATGGCATCTCGCCTGAAGTGGTCAGGCAAATTAGAAAGGCCTATAAGATACTTTATAAAAATAATTTGCGCTTAGACGATGCTGTAGAAGAAATGGAAGAAATGGCTGGGGAAAGCAAGGAGCTGTCGGATATGGTGAGTTTTCTGCGTAATGTTACTAGAGGCATTCTGAGATAGGCATGCAAATTGTAGCCGGCATCGACGAAGTGGGTCGTGGCTGTATTGTTGGTGCAGTTATAGCGGCTGTGGTTATTTTAGATCCAGAAAATCCTATTGCAGGGCTGACAGATTCTAAAAAGCTGACAGATAAAAGAAGACAGCTTTTTGCCCGGCTAATTAAAGAAAATGCAAAATCCTGGGCTATTGGACGAGCAGAACCAAGCGAAATAGACCGGGTTAATATTTTGCAGGCAAGCTTGCTAGCAATGAAGCGGGCATACACTTTTCTTAATATTACGCCCGACTGGGTTCAAGTTGATGGAACTTTCTATCCTGATATTCCCTGTTTAGGTGAAACCATTATTCAGGGGGATTTGAAAATAGCAGAAATCTCGGCAGCTTCTATTTTAGCCAAAGTTGCCAGAGATGATGAAATGAGTACTTTGGATGCCCTATATCCAGGATATGAGTTTTCAAAACATAAAGGATACCCCACAAAACTTCATTTGGAAAAATTGCACAGTCTTGGGGTAACAGAGCAGCATCGAAAGTCTTTTTCACCTATTAAAAAATTGCTGGTTTAAAGTTTGCAATGGGATGGAATCTCTAGCACTTTTCCCATAGCCGTTAATCATAATATCATTCATGAAACCAGAGTTTGTCCATTTACGCGTTCATTCCGAATTCTCTTTAGTTGATGGCATTGTCAAAATTAAGCCTTTAGTAGAGCGCTTGGCTAAGCATAATATGCCAGCAATTGCCATTACTGATCAGTCTAACCTTTTTTCACTGGTTAAGTTTTATCGGGCAACTCAGGCGAAAGGCATTAAAGCAATTTTTGGCGCAGATGTTCATATTTATAACCCTGATGAACCCACAAAACCATTTCGATTGACTTTATTGGCCCGTAATCAGCAGGGCTATAAGGTTTTAACTGAATTAATCTCTATTGCATATCAGGAAGGTCAGCATCTAGAGGTGCCGATGTTAAAAAAACAATGGCTAGAAAAAAATCATCAGGGATTGATCGCCCTGTCGGGAGGAATGGAGGGCGATATTGGTGTCGCATTAGTTGCTGATAAGCAGGATCTGGCAGAGCAATGTGCCAGCTATTGGTCATCACTTTTTGAAGATAGCTTTTATCTTGAAATACAGCGGGTAGGAAAGCCGGATGAGGAAAGCTATATTAAAGCAGCCGTTGATCTGGCTTTAAAGTTAGATCTGCCTGTTGTTGCTACCAATGGTGTATGCTTTCTTGATAAGTCTAATTTTGATTCACATGAAGTAAGAGTATGCATTAATCAGGGACGTGTACTGGACGATTCGAGACGGCCAAAAGATTATACCCCAGAGCAATATTTGCGCAGTTCCGAGGAGATGCTGACATTATTTTCAGATATTCCGGAGGCCATAGAAAATACCATTGAGATAGCTAAACGCTGTAATGTTGAATTAACCCTAGGAAAAAATTATTTACCTGATTACCCTGTGCCTGAGGGTATGACCTTAGATGATTTCTTTGCTGAGGAATCTCGAAAAGGGCTGGAAGAAAGATTAAAACAGTACCCTGCATTTGGCCATGGAACCGAAGCAGAGAATAGACAAGTCTATTTGGATCGTTTGGAGTTTGAATTAGGCATTATTATTCAAATGGGATTTCCAGGGTATTTCATGATCGTTGCAGACTTTATTCTGTGGGCCAAAAAAAATGATATTCCTGTAGGGCCTGGGCGGGGATCCGGTGCAGGATCATTGGTGGCCTATGTACTTAAAATTACAGATCTTGACCCTATTGAATTTGATTTGCTATTTGAAAGGTTTTTAAACCCAGAACGGGTTTCTATGCCAGATTTTGATATTGATTTTTGCATGGACAGACGTGATGAAGTAATTGATTATGTTGCCAGACATTATGGGCGAGATAAAGTCTCCCAGATTATTACTTACGGTTCCATGGCAGCAAAAGCGGTGATTCGTGATGTCGGGCGTGTTTTAGCCTTTTCTTATGGCTTTGTCGATGGCCTGTCTAAACTGGTACCGTTTGAAATTGGAATGACTTTATCTAAAGCTTTGCAGGAAAGTCCTGATTTAAAAGAACGCTACGAAACAGAAGAAGATGTCAAAACCCTGGTAGATATGGCTCTGTCTTTAGAAGGAACAGTAAGAAATGCTGGGAAACATGCCGGTGGTGTGGTTATTTCCCCCACTAAACTGACAGACTTTTCAGCTCTTTATTGCGATCAGGAAGGTGGGAACTTAGTTACGCAATTTGATAAAGACGATGTCGAGGCTGTCGGTCTAGTCAAATTCGACTTTTTAGGGTTACGGACACTGACTATTATTGACTGGGCTTTGCAGACTGTTAATGCCAAGAAAAAAATGCTGGATGAGGCGGTTGTTGATATTAGTCAGATACCCAGAGATGATCAGACCACTTATGATGAAATATTTTTGAAATGCCAGACCACAGCAGTATTTCAGTTAGAGTCTAGAGGCATGAAAGAGCTGATTCGTAAGCTGAAACCTGATTGCTTCGATGATATTATTGCGCTAGTGGCATTATTCAGGCCTGGTCCATTGGAGTCAGGCATGGTTGATGACTATATCAATGTAAAGCATGGTGCCAAAGCCGAATATGCTCATGATTTATTGGTTCCTATTTTAAGTCCGACCAATGGCGTTATTTTGTATCAGGAACAGGTGATGCAAATTGCACGAGAATTGGCAGGATATACATTGGGAGAAGCCGATATGCTGCGTCGAGCTATGGGTAAGAAAAAGCCTGAGGAAATGGCTAAGCAGCGAACCATTTTTACCGAAGGTGCGATCAACAATAAAATAGAAGAATCAATAGCAACGTATGTTTTTGATTTAATGGAAAAGTTTGCTGGGTACGGGTTTAATAAATCGCATTCGGCCGCTTATGCTCTGGTAGCTTATCAGACAGCCTGGCTTAAAAGGCATTATCCGGCTGCTTTTATGGCAGCAGTAATGTCAGCTGATATGGACAATACAGACAAGGTAGTGACTTTGATAGAAGAGTGTCGTGAAATGGGTTTAACTCTGCTTCCGCCAGATATTAACCTTTCTCACTACCGGTTTACAGAAAATGATAAAGGCGAGATAGTCTATGGGATCGGTGCAATAAAGGGTGTAGGCGAGTCAGCAATAGAGGATTTACTGGAAGAAAGAGCTGAAAATGGCGTTTTTTTAGGACTTTATGATTTGTGTAAGCGGGTTCAGTTGCGAAAAGTGAATCGGCGAGTGCTGGAGGCATTAATTAAGGGAGGGGCCTTTGACAGTATAAATGAAAACAGAGCTTCGCACCTGGCAGAATTGACAACCGCTTTAAAAGTGGCGGAACAGCATGGGAAAATGTGCCAGACAGGTCAAAATGATATGTTTGGACTGGCTGTTCAAGTAGATAAAGGCGATGATTTAGAAGCCTATTCAACCGATGTTGAGCCGTGGACGGAAAAAGAAAAGCTGGATGCAGAAAAAACAACCTTAGGTTTATATTTAACAGGCCATCCAATAGAACAATATGAGGCAGAGTTAGACCATATAAGACATGCTAGCATCGGAACGCTAATTGCCGACGCGGAACGCTCTAAATCCAAAATGGAAGGGCGAGTTGCCGGCTTGGTTGTAGAAATGCGTACTAGACAGACCAAAAAAGGAACTATGATGGGATTTGCAACATTGGATGATAGAACAGGCAGGCTTGAAATAGCGGTCTTCAGCAAAACCTATGAAAAATACCGTGATATTTTATCTAAGGATGCTCTGCTAGTTGCGGAAGGGGCATTAGGAATTGATGATTTTTCAGGCGGATTGAGGATGACTGTTGATAGCCTTTATACTATCGAGCATGCAAGGGAGCTGTATGCTCGCTGTATTGTGCTCTTTTGGAACAGGAATAGCAAAGTCACAGATAGCAGTGATATAGATTCAAAGTCATTTGTTAAAGGGCTGAAAGACATATTAACTCCATTTACAGGCGGAAACTGCCCGATACAGATACATTATTCAAAACATGCAAAGGCTGTTCTTCAGTTAGGTGATGAGTGGCGTGTGCATCCAACAGACGAATTGGTTTTACGGTTAAAGAAATTTCTTATGGCTGCGCTGGTCGAAGTTAGATATCGTTAATAAATAGAGCGATTTTTTTATCAAAAACTGTTATGTCAGTTATCTAAGCAATGGCAAGTGTGTTGTTGAAATCATAACTACCCAAGTAAAATTATTCGACATTTTTTGATGTTACATTTGCGGATCATATAGCTAAAATATGGAAATAAATAACTCACCGTTGTATGGTTTTGTCTTGCTTCGGCATTGTTATATAGAGTGCATAGCGGGCTATGAAACCGAAACAATAATACCGAAGCAGGACAAACTGCTTCGAAAACTGGGTGGGTTATTTATTTCCAGGTACCTCAGGGCTAAAGTTACTCAGGAAGATAAGGGATTATATTATCGAGATATTCAAGATGAGCCCCTATCCAGTCGCCGATAGACGCAGCCTCACCAAGTGCAAAATCGCCCGAGCCAATATTTCCAGAGCCAGGCCATTCTGTTATATTTCTATCTCTGGCACTTTCACCATTTGCGTCTTCAGCATCCAGCAAAGCATGATAGCCTTCAAAACGAGCTGTCAATTGCTGTTGGCTGAACAGCGAGTTTCGCAGTTCATTCCAGCGCAGTTTTATTTTTGCTATAAACCCCGTCTGAGGCAGGTTGAACAGTCTCTTGAAAAGAAAGTTTTCACTGTCATCAGACTGAAAAAAGCCAATTGATGGCGTGTCGCGAGCACCATCCCATGCTATGCCGAATGTGGCATCGTTGTCCCAGGGAACAAAGAAAAACTTGCCAGAGCCGCTGCGGGCAAGGTAATAATTTTTCTTAAATGAGTCGGTATCTGCAATAACATTCATCAGCAGCCAATAGTCTACTGCACTATCAATATCAACCAGATTTCCTATATTGGCAATAAACTCCGAGTCACTGGAAGTAGTGATAAAACTGATAAGCTCCTCCAGTGGTTCCCAGCGAGCTATATCCCTGGTTTTTGGATATTTCTGTTCAAAATCTATTCTGACGGTTGCCAGGTGCCCAAGGTTTGCAAGATTAGAATCTGCTTTATAAAGAACGCTTCCGTTTTCGGGGTTGGAAAAGTCAATTTGATCAAAAAGTTCATTGCCGTCCGCATCTTTTGGAATGCTGATTTTCTTAAGGCCTAATAGCTTGCGATCAACTTTTTCTTCTAATACATAAACTCCATGGTAATTTCCATTTAACTCGACTTCAGTTAAATGTCCACGAATGGCCGCCTGACCTTTTTGTATGCCATTGGCATCTATAAATGCATAGGGGCGCATGGCGTTAAAAATATCATGGCCAATAATATTTCTTACAAAAGAGGTATCACGGTAAGAAGCATCTAAAATCCAGTCACCATCCTTTCGCAGATCAAGAAGCGTTATTTTGAGTTCATTGGTGGGATCATTCGATTTAACCAGTTCAATGCTAAAGGATTTTTTATCGAATTCCTGAGAAGTTGAACCACGAGTTTCAATTCCCATATCAACAATGCCTGTATCCTGAGGGAAATCATCACTAACCAATCGGAATGTACCAGGTTTTTTTGGCTCATCTACAATAATTGCCGCATTTAGCTTGATAATTGGAAGAATGCTGACAGTTTCTTCCGTGTCATAGACTATAACGAGTTTTGGGGCTCCATTTGCTGACCCTTCAAAAGAATCGGCTACCCGCTTGCTTTTTCCCTTGTCATTATTAACGATGAACACTATTGAATTGTCAGCCATCCAGCCAGGACGGTCAATAATTTCCTGCACAATGCCGGCAAGGTCGGGGGTTTGCATTTTTGCGCCAATTTCTGACCAGGCTTCAGGGTGCCAGCTAACTCTTGCAGATGTTCTTGGGCGAGAAGAAACATTGTATCTAAGATAGCTGTAGGGTGTATCGTTGAATGGCGGTGCATCATCGACAGCATGCCCCGTAATTTTTAAGTCAATAGATTTTGAATCTGTTTCATCGACAGAAAATTCTATATAAGCATTTGATATAGAAGACCCTTGAGGAAGGCTGATATTGTTAAACCTTAACCCGACAGTTTGTTTGTTTTGGTGATTATAGTTATCTTTTACTAGCTCAAGGTCGGAACTATGGAAATAAATATACCCGCCTTTTTCCTTTTCTTCTACGTCATCGTAACCATTATCTATTGAAATGGAAAGGGTTTTAGCATATAGAGGGCTTATAGATAAAATGGTAAGCAGAAAAAAAGAATATAAAAATGTATTTACAGGTGAAATAAAATATCGTTTTACTTTCATAAACATAACATTACCTTCTTTTGTTGTTAGAGGGGAAAGGGCGCACCTCAAAACTCTACGGAATTTAATGTGATGCACTTCACATAATTATTA
>JALSLW010000022.1 GCA_026988155.1 Methylomonas sp.
CATTATTCGGGCTGTTCAGCAAAAAGCTATTTGCAATAGCGGAATTCATCTCAAAGGGTAAACCGGGCTTGTCCAACAAACGGTTCAGATTGTGGCTCGCTTCGCGATCACAATCTAACCTTATTCGGTAGATTTGATAATATTGTCGATTTGTTATCGCTAGTCTCTGATAACATCTCATTTATAGATGAAGCGGCACTGCAAAAAAGCACTAAAGTGGCTGAAGAAATTATGGCATTGGGCTGGACGGGTGGAAATGCAGTACGGATGGCCAATGCACAAACAGAAGCGTTGGAAAAGCCACCTGGACTGTTCTCGTTGATGAGCTCGCTAAATGATCCTGATGTTCGCCGTTCTTTACATTTTTTTATTGGGGCGATGCGGATTATTGGTCGGCAGATGAAAAATGATTGATCACTAATGAAAAACCAGAGGGTGGTTAAAGGTATTGTTCCTTTTGACTATTCTCTGATTAAATTTATTATGCAAGGTAAGTCAATATGTTGATGATTGAATACAAAGATATTGCTTGGTGGTACTGGTTGGCAACAGCAATACTGCTAACGATTGGTATATTGGGAAATGACTTGGGATTTATGCTGGCAATCGGTCTGACTTCTTTTCAACTCGTGCACTTTATTTTTCGCACAGGAAATGTAAAAGCCTTTCCTGTGCAAGTACGTTTCTGGTATTTCATGCTTTTATTGGTTTCATTGCCAGAATCGGTGCAGTGGTTATATTGGCTCCCCTGTATAGGAACCTGGGCACAAGTAGTATTTGGTTATTGCGCCATGGCGCGTATGGTGTCATTGCTACCTTGGAATAGAGACATATCCTTTTCGATAAAACTCTTAAAGAAAACCTTTCTATCTTGTCCTGTCAGAGGCAGCGTGCAACAGGGTTTTGCTGTCAATCGGGCGGCTTCAAGGAAAAATTCATATGATAAAGATAACCTTTAGTACTTTCTCCTCATAAATTGTTATGCCCAAGATCTTCCCAAATAGCTCTGTATACTTCATCTATTTCTAGTAAAAAACCTTTTTCACAAAAATCTAGCCAAGCAGTTATTACACCCTGGCGATGCCCATAAAACAAGATCATCATTTAGTTTATTCCGGTCTTGTGTCTCCTTCTCAGAAAGGTTTTTCCCGTTTGTCCTAACTTTTCAATCATGCAAAAGAAACTTTCGTAAACTTCTTTTTTTCTTTCTCTGTGACTTTATGCTATCTCACGACTTTTAGAATGCCATTGAGTAAACCAGTGACCAAATAAACCAAATATTGCAACTCAGTTAGTAAAAAATGCAGACAGGTTCATTAAAGTAGTTTATTATTTACGGTTAATTAAGTTCAAGTTCTGATTTTGTCATGGTGAAAGCAAATCAGAATTATATTTTTCACCGCAGATTAGAGAGTGTTATGAGTAAAGGTACAGTTAAGTGGTTTAGTGCAGATAAAGGTTTCGGTTTTATTACTCCAGAAGACGGAAGTAACGATTTATTTGTTCATCATTCTGAAATTCAAGCGGGCGGTGAATACGCGACATTAACTGATGGCCAAACCGTTGAGTTCGAAGTAGGGCAGGGACAGAAAGGTCCATGTGCAAATAAAGTTGTTGCAATTTAAGTGTAGTACATAAATCGAGAGGGAATGGGGGGACAGACCATGATTAAAGCATATAAAATTGTTGGCGAAGATATTTAATCATGGCCTGCCCCCTATTTTTTGGGGACGTTTTTTCAATGTCTCCCAAGCAACAATGCCAAGTTAATCAGCATGAATAAGCTGACAGCCTTTACACACACCATGCAATTCTAACTGCTGACTGGATAATGCAAACCCTGTGTTTTCAATACTGTCTTTAAGTTCCTTTAATAGTTGCTTGCTTAAGCCAATTTCTTTAACGGTATGACATTTGTCACAAATAAGAAACTGTGGCAATTCATGCTTATGTTCACAACTAATATGCGAGCAGGCTAAGTATTGATTTGATGTTTCCAGTTTATGCACTAAATTTGCCTGCATCAGAAAATCAAGCATACGATAGGCTGACATTGCAGATAATGATTCGGCAAAAGTACTTTTAAATTGATCTGCAATTTCATAGGCAGACAGAGGACCTGATGCCTGCAAAAGTATTTTCAGCACATTGCAGCGCTTATCTGTCATGCGCAGGCCTGTGCGGCTGCATTCATCCTGTGCTTTCTGTAAAGAAATATCTATCTTGTCAGTCATTAAAACTCTATCTTTAACCCCATTTCAGCGCCTCTCCCTGCTTCTGGTGCACTATTGCGCAAATAGGAAACAGAGTGCCGGATATCCTGGTCAAGCAGGTTATTGGCTTTTACAAATAATAGCATATCGGCATAATCCACAATACCCAAACGATAATTAGCCGATAGATCCAGTAGCCAATAGCCATCCGTTTCAGTTTCATTTAGGCCTGGATTATCCTGTTTTTCTGCGCGGGTCATACGAAGCTGGGTTGTCCAGTCTGTGCCTTCCCAGCTCAGCTGAACTCCATATCTTAAAGGAGGCATGCGTGGAATATCACCACCGTTAGAAAATCGACCGCGAACATAATCAGCAAATAATTCACTGTCAACGTGCCCATAATCAGTAGTTAATAGAGGAATTTTTACTTGTGCTTCAAACCCCTGAAATTCTGCATCTTGCTGCTGTGCATTAAAAACAGGTATACAGCCATCACTGATACACGTATTTTCAAAGGTTTCGGTAACCGTATTAAAAAATTGGCCACTGTTATTCTGGCTAATATAATCTTGTACCCAGTTCTGGTACAAATTAAAATCGGCCTGAAAAAAATCATGGTCGATATGAAAGCCTAGTTCAATATTGTGGGAGATTTCTACCTTTAGGTTTGCATTTCCAGCATCATAGCTGTTTGTCGCCAAATGCGCTCCATTAGAAAATAATTCCTGAATATCTGGTGCGCGTTCTGATCGGGAAAAAGTCAATTTGATAGAATCATCATCTGTCACACTCCACAGTGCTGATGCAGAAAAACTAACGGGCGTGTGCGAAACTTCTGGAAGCACGACGGGGTCAATCCATTGCTGTTCAACCCTGAGACCTATTTCATAAATAAAATGTTCGGTATGAATATCTTGTACTGTAAAAAAGCCTAATGAAGTGATTTCCGATTTCGGGATAACAGCTTCCTCACCTATTGCAGAAACTTCGCTATTTTTAGTTTGTACTCCAACCACGCCATGATCAAAAAATGCCCATGGTTTCTGAATCAATTCCATCCGGCTTTCAAATCCTTCATTGCTGAATACTGTACCAGGCTCACCATTTTCTAATTCAATATGCTGATAGTCGTTATAGCTCAAACGAACCTTCAGTTTTTCAGCAAATGCCAACGGATCCTTAACTTCGGCTTTCATGTCATAGCGTGTTTGTTTTAAATCAATCCGTACTTCTTCAGGCTCATCACCTGGTGGCACACCATAATTGTTATCTAAATGATTAATAGAAAAACCAATAAACCCGGTATCGCCTATAATTGAAAAACCGGCCGTGCCACTTTTAGCACGGGTATTAGAGTTTAATAGACGGCCATCGTCATCCACTCCCCTAATTGCATTATCAGCAATCTGTTGATTAATACTATCCCGATAAAACCCATCCAAATGCCAAGCCAGCATGCCTTTACCACCATCCACTTTGAAAGCACTCGACTTACCTTCATTAACTGTGTTGTAGCGCTGTTCAAATGCTCCTTCAAATAGAGTGTCAGGAACGATATTGGGTATTCTGTTATCTATTATATTGACCACTCCGCCAATCGCTCCGCTGCCATATAATAAGGTTGAAGGCCCTCTGAGTACTTCAATCCTTCCCGCCCACAAAGCTTCAGTGCTATTTGAATGATCAGGACTTAATGAGGATACATCAAGACTGCCCAATCCATTTTGCAAAACATGAACGCGAGATCCACTCTGACCTCTAATAACGGGCTGTCCAACACCTGGACCAAACGATTGACTGGTAATGCCAGGCTCATTTTTTAATGTTTCCCCAATACTCGAACTTGCTTTTATACGCAATTCGTCGCCACTTATTATTGAAACAGGCAATGCGGTATTGGCGGTGGATTCAGTTAATGGTGTACTGATAATGAGTTGATCTAGCTCTTGAACATGCTCTGATCCAGCATAAGTCCACTGGCTAATGAGTAGCAAGACAAAAAAAGGTAAACGAAAGTTCATAATTAAGAAGGGCAGAAAGAGTAATTAAAATAATATAATATGTTATAACATAACATTTATCAAATAAGTTAACTATCTTTTATCTATCTTTACCTGAAAAATGCAGCTACTCTCGGTATCTACGTTTAGGGAATAATAAAGCAATTTAGTTGCGCTTAGAAACTCTCTGTTGTGTAGCGGTATGCTCGAAGCTGTTCTGACCAATAATTTTCTGGCAACCCAGCTTTCATTTTCAAGTGATGAATAAAATCAATTGGATCGGATAGGGATTCCCATACCGAAGGTAAAAAAGTGGCTCGGTGCAAGCCATCATCAAGAATAAGGCCATCAATATCAGGTCTAAGTTGCTGGATCAGTTCTCCTTCTGATTGACAGGGCATTATTTCAGGCGGACTCAGAATAGAAAGGTGGATGCTAAGGCTATCCGTTTCAGATTCGTTTAATGGTGGAAAACGTGGATCAGAAAAGGCTGCAGCATAGCTGTTTTCAGCAATATCTTCAGCCAGTGGTCTGCGTGCTTCCAGCATGCCGATACAGCCACGTAATTGTCCATTTTTTTCTAGTGTAACAAAAGTTGCACGATGTACAGTAAGTTCATCAGGCATTGAGGAAAGATCCACTTGTAAAGGGTACCCATATTTCAGACCATGTTCTATAGAGGATTTAGCCAAGTCTTTTAGTATTTTTCTGTTGCTAACGGATAACATTATGCTGGCTCCGTAAAAAGATAGGCCCCGTAGCCTACTACACTGTCCTTACTGCCAGCTGTATCGCCTGAATTTCTCAAATCAATGAGGCTCGCTTCAAGAGGGTGTTGCTGTGCGAAAGTAAGCAGCCCCCTGATTCCCACACAGCCACAGGCATGCTCTGAATCTACAGTGTCTACATCTAAATTCAGAATAGCTTGAGAAGTTATCTTATCGAGTTGCCGCGCTATTTCATATTGGTGATAGTGGCTAAGATCAGAACTGATAACAATGAGTGTTTCAGAACCTCCCCAAAGCGTTTTTATGATATTGGATATTAGCTGAGGACTGGCATCTCCGGCAACAATCGGTACAATTGAAAATTGATCTAGCATGGTTTGTAAAAAGGGCAGCTGCACTTCTAGGCTATGTTCAGCCTCATGGGCTTCATCATTGATATGCACGCCAGCCATTCCTGATAATTTCGCCAGTCCTTTTTTATCAATGGGAATAGTCCCCAAAGGTGTATCAAAAGCATCGGCACTGCTGATAGCCACCCCATTAAAGCCCACGCGATGTGATGGACCAATAATTACCACCCGCTTTATAAGCTGGCGATAAGGTTTAAGCAATGCAAAAGCACTTGCGGCAACTGGACCGGAATAGATATAGCCAGCATGCGGGACGATAATAACTTTTGGAGTAGCAATATCTGGATTAAGGTTAGCCTGTGCAAGATCCTGTTTAATCATGTCGCTGAGAACATGAGGGTTTGCCGGGTAAAACATTCCGGCAACTGCCGGTGGCCGAATAATTTCCATTATCATCTCCTAAAGGAGTAATATTAACTTTAGTATCCTGCAACACATTCAAGATTGCAAATTTGTTTGATGAGGTGTCACTATGAATAGTTCTATTAATGACAATGAAAGTTTTGCCGATGCAGTACCCACAAAATATTGGCACTTGCTTGAAGATGGCCGTGTTCAATGTGATCTTTGTCCTCGGTTCTGTAAATTGCATAAAGGCCAGCGAGGCCTCTGTTTTGTACGTGCCAATCAGGATAATAAGGTTGTTCTGACAACTTGGGGACGTTCCAGCGGTTTTGCGGTTGACCCGATAGAAAAGAAACCTCTCAATCATTTCTTGCCGGGAACGCCCGTTCTGTCATTTGGTACGGCTGGCTGCAATCTTGCCTGTAAATTCTGTCAAAATTGGGACATCAGCAAATCAAGGGAAATGGATACACTGATGGCAAAAGCAACACCAGAAATGATTGCCAATAAGACAAAAGAGCTAGGCTGTCGCAGTGTAGCCTATACCTATAACGACCCCGTAATTTTTCATGAATATGCGATTGATGTGGCGCAGGCTTGTACTGAACTTGGGATAAAAAATGTTGCGGTAACAGCAGGCTATGTCTGTCCAGAACCGCGAGCGGAATTCTACCGCTATATGGATGCTGCCAATGTTGATTTGAAAGCCTTTACTGATGAGTTTTATCACAAGCTCACTGGCTCTCACTTACAGCAGGTTTTGGACACTTTGGAATATATCAGGCATGAAACCAATGTCTGGCTAGAACTCACCACACTGATTATTCCTGGAGAAAATGACTCGGAAGCGGAAATTCAGCAAATGACGCAATGGGTAGTAGAGCATTTGGGGCCGGATGTGCCAATGCATTTTTCGGTTTTTCACCCAGACTGGAAAATGATAGATAAATCGTCAACACCGCCAAAAACAGTTAAAAGAGCAAGGCAGATTGCATTGGATAATGGTGTTCATTATGCCTATGTTGGCAATATGCATGACAAAACAGCTGACAGCACTTGGTGCCATCACTGTGGAACTTTGCTAATTGGGCGTGATTGGTACGAACTCAGCGAATGGAATTTAACTGCTGAGGGCTGCTGTTCAGATTGCGGTGCTCGCTGTGCAGGCGTATTTGAAGAACAGCCTGGAAACTGGGGGGCCAAAAGAATGGCTGTGAATATTTAATCAGTCTCTCAATGAGGTTTGTAATTAAAATAAAAAACTGAAAAAAGTTGAATGGTAACAGCAACATTTTTTCATAAAGAAAAGAGGTAACTTATGTGCATTAAATTAATTATGTCCCATTTAATGGGAACACTCATATTACTATCGTCTCTAAACATAAATGCTATGTCTATGTATGTTGTTGGGGACAGTCTTTCAGATACCGGCAATATTTTTTATACATTGGGAGGAACAATAACCAATCCTCCTTATACAGAATTAATTCCTTCAGCCGCCTATAGCAGTGAACGTTTATCAAACGGCCCAGTATGGGCAGAAAGACTGGCTGAAAATTTAGGAATTGATCTGCAGGCATCATTAATAGGAGGAACTGGATACGCATATGGCGGTGCCCGGACTGGTCCCTTAACCGGAATAACCCCCTCAGGCATTCCCACTCTAACCCGGCAAGCGCAAACTATTACAGATTTGCCAGGGACTCTATCCTCAGGTGATTTATTTGTCGTATGGGGAGGTGGAAATGATATTCGTGATGCAGCTTTTACAGGAGATCCTATTCAGGCATTGGATATAGTTCAAGGGTCTCTGTTTAATATATCCAGCGTTATTACCTCTCTGGCAAATGAAGGAGCAACACGTTTTTTGGTGCCTAACCTTCCTGACCTAGGATTAATGCCTGCAGTTCAGCTTTCTGGACCGCTTGCTACTGGGTTTATCTCCCAATTAACAGGCAGTTTTAATGACAATCTTGCATCTGTTGTATTACCTGGATTGGAACTGGATTTAGGGATAGAAATCATTGATTTGGATATAGAATCTTTAGTCGATGACATTATCTTTGATCCGGCTAATTTTGGGTTTACTAATGTTACTGATGCCTGTATACAAATTGGCGGCGATGCATGTACAAATCCTGAGGATTATCTGTTTTGGGATGGCATACACCCGACAGCAGCTGCCCACTTTATTATTGGAAATGCAGCCTATGCAAGCATAGTGCCTATACCAGCGGCTTTTCCATTTTTTATTGCTGCAATTTCAATGCTTGGATTTTATTCTCGTCACAAAAAAATGCTTTAACACCTGAACTTTATAAATGCTAAAAAATATCTGCATATTCTGATAATATGCTTTATTTTGCAAAGCCCCAATTCATACCATTGAGTAAGTTTTCAATTCCTGGACACTGGGTTAAATTAATTAGAGGCTGATATGAGAGAGTACGATATAAATAACTGCGCATTCTGTCGGCTAATGCGCAGCCTTGCCTTTACGGGAGTAGGCATGGGCATTGGCAGCGGTGTGGCCTATTTAATGGGGGCTAGCCAGGAAAATATTTATATGTCAGGAATAGCTGTCTCTGCCATCATTGTCTTTGGAGTGCTAGATAAAAACAAATATAAACGAAACTCAAAAAGCAAAAATAACTAAGAGGTTCAGATGAAGCATAATATTTTACAGAGCTGGGATGATAAATGGCCGGTAATAAAATCTACGAAGCCGTTGCCGACGGGGGAGGGGGTTGTTGACCAGCCGGCATTCAATACTATTGAAGTCGACCAGCTATTCGATACTGTTAATCAGGCAAGTACCGTCGCCGGCCAATCTGTTCTGTATCGTTCATTGGCTCAGCCCTCTGCTTCGCTGCAAGACATTAATGCCAAACAGGAAGCAATTAGAGAAATTCAGGAAAACCAGGCAATCAGAGATAATCTGGAAAATATTATTGCCAATGCGGCGGAAAAAGAACATTCATTATATTTATTGCTATTTGGTGAGTTTTTAAGTGCTATGGCCACTGCCAGAGAAGATCATCAGATTGAAGGGTATGGATACCGCCAATATCGCAGAGGGATTCGGTTTATGCTGGATCTTAGCAGTTATATCTATTCATCAGGCAAACCGCAAAGTTCTTATCTTAAAAATATATTTGCAAAAATCAATGCCTTTACCGAAAGCAGAATGCATTCTTTAATGGCCGGCCCTGTTTACAATACAGAACAGGGATTTAAAACTAAAGAAGAGCGCAAAGGCTCATTTGTACCTGCTACTATTTTTGTTCCCCATATATTTAAGCCATTATTAATCACTACGGTGGTTCTTAGCATTTGGCTGTTAACACAATTTATAAGCTACAGCATCCCCGGTCTTTCTTTTGGGGGCGGTACCATGGCAGGCATCCTATTTGCACCTTTGCTACTTGCTTATTTTCCTGTAGTGGGTGGATTTGACAGAGATAATTGCATTATTCCTCTGCGTGACGAGTTTAGGCAGTCTAAAGAACTTGGAGATGCTTTGGATGCTTTGGGACAACTGGATGAGTTGCTGTCATTTATCAAATATTCCGAGAAATATGGCAGCAGTATGTCATTGCCATCAATGAATGAAAGCGAGCATAATTCCATTAGACTGACTGATGCAAAAAACCCTGTTCTAGGGTTTGAAAATAAGGCTTATGTAGGTAATGACTTTAGCATGGAAAAAGAGAAACTGGTTTTTATAACAGGACCTAATAGTGGCGGTAAAACGGCATTTTGCAAAACAGTGACTCAAATACAGATATTGGCTCAAATAGGCTGTTATGTTCCCGCGCAAAAGGCCATTTTAACTGTGGCAGACAAAGTACTTTATCAGGCACCTGAAATCAGTCACCTTGACGATGGTGAGGGACGATTCGGCACCGAGTTAAAAAGAACGAAAGATATTTTTCTGGCAGCGACTGCCAAAAGTCTTATTGTACTTGATGAACTTTCCGAAGGCACTACCTTTGAAGAAAAAATGGAATCTTCATCCAATGTGCTGGACGGTTTCTATCGAAAAGGCAACAGTACTATTTTAATTACCCATAATCATCAATTAGTTGATGTATTTCTAAATAAGGGGAAGGGGGTGGCAAAGCAGGTCGAGTTTGCAAATGACCAGCCGACTTACAAATTGGTTGAAGGCATTTCGCGAGTTAGCCACGCTGATAGAGTGGCTAAAAAAATAGGGTTTTCAAAAGAAGATATTGATGGCTATTTAGCTAACAGCGGGCAATAGGATTAAAATGAAAATTGGAACGGCTCTTACAAAAAATGCAACAAAGGCATTGCTGCTAGGCAGTGGCGAATTAGGCAAGGAAATTGCAATTGCTCTTCAGCGATATGGGGTTGAAGTGATCGCGGTAGACCGTTATCAAAATGCACCTGCCCAGCAAGTAGCTCATCGCAGCTATGTTATAGATATGACAGATGCGCAGGCAGTTAAGAAATTGATTGTCAAAGAAAAGCCTGACTTTATTATTCCTGAAATTGAAGCAATTGCAACGGATGCTTTGGCTGAGATTGAAGAACAGAAGCTGTCCAAAGTTGTTCCAAATGCCAGAGCAGTGCAATTGACTATGAACCGCGAGGGGATTCGTACCATGGCTGCTGAAGAAGCTGGTGTTCAAACTTCCAGCTATGCTTTTGCAGAAACATATGCAGAATTAAAAAGTGCGGTAGAAAACGAAATTGGCTATCCCTGCTTTATTAAGCCTACCATGTCCTCATCTGGTAAAGGGCAGTCTATGGTTAAGGCTGAAGACCAGCTTGAACAGGCGTGGCACCATGCTAAATCAGGTGGAAGAGCAGACACGGGCAAGGTGATTGTTGAGGGTGCTGTCGATTTTGATTATGAAATCACACTTTTAACAGTCAGGGCATTAAATGAACAAGGCCTGATTGAAACACATTTTTGCGCACCCATCGGACACAGGCAAGAAAATGGCGACTACCGGGAAAGCTGGCAGCCTCAGGACATGTCACCCATCGCATTAAAAAATGCACAGGACATTGCTTTAAAAATCACTGAAAATATTGGCGGTTTAGGCCTGTTTGGCGTCGAGCTTTTTATTAGGCAAGATCAAGTCTGGTTCAGTGAAGTCAGCCCCAGACCCCATGATACAGGTATGGTAACCATGGTGACTCAAAGACAGACTGAATTTGATTTGCATGCAAGAGCTATTTTAGGCCTGCCTATTTCTACCGTATTGAATAAAACTGGGGCAAGTGCTGTTATTCTGGGCGGAGTAGATGCGAAAGGTGTCGCATACAGCGGGCTGGATAAAGCATTGGCTGATTCGGATGTTGATGTAAGACTATTTGCCAAGCCCGAAGCGTTTGTAACAAGACGAATGGGGGTATCGCTTGCAACTTCTGATAATGTGACTGATGCCATTGAAAAAGCCGTTAGAGCTGCTAAACTTATACAGATTATTGAATAGCGGGCTGTTTTAAATGAGAATTTTTTTTTGGTTTTTGTTACTTGCATTTTCCTGTCAGGCCGGAGCTGATGTATACAAGCGTACGGCGGCTGATGGCCGTGTATATTATACGGATGAACCAATAAAAGGGCTCAAATATAAAAGAATCATTCGTACTAAACCCAAAAGTTATGCTAGGGCATATAAAAAACTGACTAAGAATAAAAAAAAATATGCTCCAATTATTGCTAGAGCCGCTGCCAAGTATCAAATTGACGAAAAATTATTGCATGCGGTGATTCAAACTGAATCAGCTTATGATGTGAAGGCCATTTCTTCTGCCGGTGCTGTTGGCTTAATGCAGCTAATGCCTGCAACAGCAAAGCGCTATGGAGTCTTGAACAGAAAAAATGCGAAAGAAAATATTGATGGCGGCACTCGCTATTTAAAAGACTTATTCAAGATGTTTGACTCCAATCTTGATTTAGTGCTTGCAAGTTATAATGCAGGTGAAGGTGCGGTCAAGAAATATAATAATGCTATTCCTCCATACCCTGAAACTCAGCATTATGTAAAAAAAGTGCTTGGGCTATATAGAAAACTATGAAATTCATCTCCTATCCACCAAGGTAAGTTATTGATACAATGATTTTATTGTGATCAAGTTCACATAATATAGAGAAATAAGCCTTAATTGTTGATATAATGCTGAATACTAAGGGGTTCGCCTTCAGTGACTAAAAACTTACCCGAGGCAATGTCATCAAACATTCAAAACCAAAAGAAAAGTTTCCTTCCGGCCAGGGCAGCACATTTAAGCGACTTTGTGAACTGATACCTAATGTTGCAATACAGGGATATGACAAAGACCGGAATGTTATTTTCTGGAATATAGCCAGTGAAAAACTCTATGGCTATACTAAGGAAGACGCTCTGGGCTCAAAACTTGAAAAACTTATCATTCCGGCCGAAGCTGCTGATCAGGTTATACAGGCCATTGAACAATGGCTTGCCAATAATGTAGCCATATCTACTGAAGAGATGGAAATGCAGCATAAAGATGGTTTCATGGTACCTGTCTTATCAAGTCATCTCATGCTAAGAAATTCTCAAGGTAACCCTGAAATGTACTGTGTTGACATCGACTTGACTGAAACACGAAAGGTTCAGGCTAAAATAGAACATCTTGCCTATTTCGACGAATTAACTAAATTGCCCAACCGACGCTTATTTTTAGATCGGTTAAATGAAGAAATTACAGTTGCTAGACGTAACTCTATTTCTATTGCAGTGCTGTATATGGATCTGGATAAATTTAAATCCATTAATGATTCGCTAGGGCATGCAGTAGGTGATGAATTATTAAAACAAGTTGCAAACCGAATAAAAGACCAAATACGTCTGGAAGATACGGTTTCCCGTTTTGGCGGCGATGAATTTGTGGTACTGCTTAAAGAACTTAGCAACAGTCCTGAAGTAGCAGCCAATCAGTCTCAGTTAGTCGCTGAAAAAATACGGACAGCCTTCGATCATTCTTTCAACATTGCTCAGCATAAAATATCTGTCACTTTGAGCATTGGCATCAGTTTGTTTTCTGCAGAAAACAATACAGCAGCTGACTTGTTAAAACAGGCCGATACCGCTATGTATTTAGCAAAAGAAACAGATAGCAATAGCATTCGTTTTTTTGAAACAGCTATGCAGGAAGCGACCGATGCCCAACTATTGCTAGGGAAAGATTTACGCCAGGCACTTGTACGAGAAGAGTTCTTTCTGCTGTATCAGCCTCAGATAAATCTTGATGGAAAAATGATTGGAGTAGAAGCTTTGCTGCGCTGGCGACATCCGCGTCGAGGCATTATTTTACCCGATCAGTTTATTGCAGTTGCTGAAGATACTAAGTTGATTTTTCAGATAGAGGCCTGGGTTTTATTAACTGCCTGCCGGCAATTAAAAGCATGGGAACATCTTTATAAAAACATAGACTTTCAAATATCTGTAAATATCAGTCTCCTGAAGTTTAGCACGGCTGATTTTGTTTCCCACATACAGGGCATTATTCAGGAAGGAAGAGTTGACCCTCAGCGTCTTAGGCTGGAAATCACCGAACGTGTAGTCAATGAAAATATTAAGGATACCAATATAAAAATGCATGCACTCAATAAAATGGGCGTAAGCTTTTCCATAGATGATTTTGGTATCGGATACTCTTCACTTAACCATCTTAAAACACTGCCACTGGATCAGCTAAAAATAGATAGGTCTTTCGTAAATGATCTTTTTCAGGGCCCTAAAGATGAGGCTGTTATTGAAACTATTATTACAATGGCTCATACCTTGGGCATGAATGTAATTGCCGAGGGTGTTGAAAAGAACGAACAGGTCAGGTTCTTATCTGAAAAAGGCTGTGATACATTTCAGGGATACCATTTTGACAAACCGCTTTCTTCCGAAATGGTTACTGAAAGGTTTTTGCATTGATACGAAAGAAAATGGAACCCGACTTCCGCTTTAGCATCCCCCCCTATGAAAAAGGGGGGGGATTAGAGGAAAAAAGTAGCTATGCTACTTCTGCAATGCGGCAATCCGCTCTTCAAGAGGCGGATGGCTCATAAGCAATTTTTTTGCTCCACCGCCATTAATACCAAAAGCTGCCAATTGGCCAGGCAAATCTTCCGGAGTATGGGCACGCTGCAGTGCACGCAAAGCTCCAATCATCTTTTCTTTTCCAGCTAATCTGGCGCCACCTGCATCAGCATGGAACTCACGGTAGCGTGAAAACCACATAACCAGCATTGATGCCAGGAATGATAAGGCAACCTGTGCAATCATCTGAGTGATATAATAGCCCATGCCATGCCCCTGCTCATTCTTTAAAATGACCCGGTCTACAATATGTCCAATAATCGAAGCAAAAAAGTATACAAAGGTATTAACTACACCTTGCATTAATGCCATGGTGATCATATCGCCATTAGCCACGTGACTAATTTCATGGCCAACTACTGCTTCAACTTCATCAGCGCTCATTGCCTCTAGCAAGCCTGTACTGACAGCAACCAGGGCATTGTTTCGGCTCATCCCCGTTGCAAATGCGTTAGGTTCCGGCGTTTGGAATATACCGACTTCCGGCATGCCAATGCCGGCCGCTTTAGCCTGTCTTTCAACGATTGATATTAGCCATTGTTCAGTTTGGTTCTGAGGGTTTTCAATTACGTGTACATTCATGGCCCTTTTTGCCGACCATTTTGATATAGCCAATGAAATTACTGACCCCGTCATGCCAATAATGGCTGAGACAGCTAAGAGAGCGTTTAAGTTAAGGTCAACGCCATTGGCTTGCAGTGTGCCTCCAATGCCAAAAACACTGAAGACAATAGTGATGACAACCATGATTGCCACGTTTGTTGCTAGAAAAAGTACAATTCGCATCATTTTTAAGATACCTATGATTAGTTAATTAATTAAATATGGAGAATAAAAGTTTAAATTCAATAGATAGGACTGTTAATATGGCTGTAAAGTTTAATACGGGAGAGAAAAATGTTTTTTATTAGAGTTTTCTGTTTTTTTCTATTGGCTATAAACAGCAGTTTTGCAGAACAGGACAGTTATAGCAACATATTGAGACAGTTGCAATTGCCTAAAGGCTTTTCTATCTCTGTTTATGCTAAAAATGTACCAAATGCACGGACGCTTGCCCTGGGTGATAGTGGAGTCGTATTTGTGGGATCACGCAAAAAGGGACATGTTTATGCTGTAAAGGATTCTGATGGTGATGGTTTTGCAGACAAGCGCTATATTATCGCCCGCGATTTGTATATGCCTAACGGGGTAGCATACAAAGATGGCAATCTGTTTGTTGCCGAAACTAATAGAATCCTTCGTTTTGACCGGATAGAAGAGCGTTTAGACAATCCTCAGGCCCCCAAAGTCATTTATGATAAATTGCCGTCAGATAAGCATCACGGCTGGAAGTATCTACGTTTTGGTCCCGATGGAAAACTATATACTGCAGTTGGTGCACCCTGTAATGTCTGCATCCCTGAAAAAGAAATATATTCCTCTTTGATTAGAATAAACCAAGACGGAAGCGGGTTCGAAATTTTAGCCCGGGGCATTAGGAATTCAGTCGGCTTTGATTGGCAGCCCATAACAGACCAGCTTTTTTTTACTGATAATGGACGAGATCATTTAGGTGATGATATTCCGCCAGATGAATTAAATAAATGGATAGAAAAAGGCCAGCATTTCGGTTTTCCATATTGTCATGGCGGCAGTATTCCTGATCCAGAACTTGCTGGAAAAAGGCAATGTTTGGAATTTACAGCACCAGAATGGAAGTTTAAAGCCCATATGGCCCCGCTAGGTTTAAGGTTTTATACTGGTAAACAATTTCCCAAACGGTTCCATAATCAGCTCTTTGTTGCTCAGCATGGTTCTTGGAACAGATCCGATCCTCATGGCTACCGTATTGCCTTAGTTAAATTTAAACAGGGCAGGCCTATTTCTGAACAGGCTTTCATTACCGGCTGGCTTACTGCAAAAGGAAAAGTTTTGGGCAGGCCAACTGATATTTTGCAGATGCCTGATGGAAGCCTGTTAATAGCAGATGATACCTTAGGCGTTATTTACCGAGTAAACTATAACAAATGATTAAAGACTTTAAAATTATTAACCGTGAAGTAGCCTATAAAGGTTTTTTCAGGCTGGAAAAATATCAGTTGCGACATACCCTATTCCAAGGAGGCTGGGGAGAAGAAATTACTCGTGAACTCTTTATGCGCGGTAATTGTGTTGCCGTATTGCTTTATGACCCGAACAGAGATGAAGTGGTTTTAATTGAACAGTTTCGTGCCGGTGCAATTTTAAATCCTGATAGAGCTTGGCTGCTTGAAATTGTTGCAGGTGCCATAGAAGAGGGAGAGACTGCTGAAGAAGTGGCCTATAGAGAGTCGGTAGAAGAAGCAGGATGTGAAATTAAAGAATTAACTCTTATTAAAGAATTCTATACTACACCTGGGGGAGCATCTGAACGAATTAGCTTATTTCTGGGTATAGTTGATAGCAGTCATGTTGGCGGCATACATGGGCTAGATGATGAACATGAGGATATTTTAGTCTCGGTTGTCAAGTTTGATGACGCATTTAAAATGGTAGAAGATGGCAGGATAGAATCGGGTATACCTATTATTGCGATACAGTGGCTATATATTAATCGAGATAAGTTAAGGAAAAAGAATGGCTAAGGTACCCAAGTAAAACTATTAAATTAATTTTAGTTGGGTACTTGTCACCATGAAGAACATAAAGGCATTGAACAAAATGGCTAAAAAGAGGGAGTTTTATCTGTTTTTTCTATTTTTCCATTGTTTAGTTACATGGTATCTCCAAAATAGACGAATGAAAAAATAACCGGCTATTGAAGAAATAATCCCCAAAATAAAGCATCCGAACAAAAATGGCCCTCCAATCTCTCCTAGACTGGCCATAACACTGTCTAAAGAAAATTCAAACCCTTCCCCTGGAAGGGGTTCTCCTAAAGACCATAAGCCAACACGGTAGGCAAAGTAGAACATGGGTGGCATTGTTAAAGGATTGGTAACCCATACTAAAGCAACAGAAATCGGCAAATTAGCACTAAAATAAAATGCAATAACGGCAGCAATGGCCATTTGCCCTGGCGTGGGTATCCATGCAGCAAATAAGCCAATGGCAAAGGCTAATGAAACTGAACGACGGTTTAAATGCCATAAATTAGGTTCATGCAACCGGTCTCCCAAAAACTGTAAGCTTTTCTGCTGCTTAAGCTTTTCAGAATCAGGCATATATTTTTTTAATAGTTTTTTTGGCATGATGCTGTTTCTTAAAATTAAATACCTTCTAAGTTTATCAGGTTAATAAGCCAGATGTGCAGATACTTAGGCATGGGTAAAAGTGAAGTAAAAGATAGATATGTTCAACTAAATAAATCAGTTGATCGCTTAGTTTAGCTGTAACTTATTAAATAAACTGTTTAATCCAGTTTTTCACTATTCACCAGATGGGTGAGTGTATTTCGCTTCACGGTTTTGTAAAAAATCTGGACAAAAAATTCTGCAGAATAGCTCTCGATAAGGACTACGGCCATTATCTTCGAGCTATTCTTTGCCTTGTTCGTCCAGATTTCCCACAAAATCCATGCTCAACTGATTTTTCTAGGTTCATTCTCTGTAGGCCTAAGTGCTTTTTCTAGGGTAAATTTTCTAAATATTGATTGATTAATTTCAGGTCTTGTTCCGACAGGCTGCTTGCTGCCTGTTTTAACTTGATTCCATTTATAAAGTAATCGTAACGGGTTCTTGAATAGTCACGTTTGGCACGGTATAAGTTTCTTTGTTCAGCCAGTACATCAACCATGGTTCGCGTTCCAACTTCAGAACCGGCCAGCGTTGCTTCCAGAGAACTTTCAGCAGAAGCAACAGCTGCTTTTAATGCATGCACGCGGCTAATGCTGGAGTTTATATCCCGAAAGGCATTTCTAATCTGTCGCTTAACTTGCCTTTTTGTACTCAGCAAAGCTTCTTTGGCCACTATATAATCATAACGAGCCTGTTTAGATCTTGAACTGATAAGCCCACCTTGAAAAATAGGGATATTTAGCTGCAGCCCAACACTTTGATTGTCTCCCCGTGACCCAAAAGTACTGTTAACATCCTGCACACCATAACTGGCAATAATATCAAGTGTTGGCAAATGCCCCGATTGCTGAAGAGAAATATCTTTCCGGCTTATCTCTGCCTGGTTAAGTGCCGCGAGAATATTTAAATTATTAGTTTCAGCATTTTTTGTCCATGCTGAAATATCATTGGGGGCAGGGGGGGCAAGTATTATAGTTTTAGTTAGACTCTTTAAGTCCAGGTCGGTTTCTCCAATAATTTCAATTAATGCTTCTTTACTGTCATCTAGATTATTTTCGGCATCAATCTTATTCGCTGTCGCCTGGTCATATCCTGCCTGAGCCTCATAGACGTCGGTAATGGCAATTAGCCCCACGTCGAAACGCTGCTGTGCCTGTTCTAACTGCTTTTTAATTGCATCAAGTTCAGATTGGGCAAATTTAACATTATCCTGAGCAGCCAAAATATTAAAATAAGCTTCAGCGGTTTTAACGATAAGGTTTTGCAGTTCTGCCTGGTAATTGGCCTCTGCTTTAGCTATCCGATTACTGGATTGATCCAGTTGAATCCAATGATCCCAATGGAAAACAGGCTGAGAAAATGTAACAGAAAACCCGTGATTCCAGTAATTTTGCGTGCCTGCACTTTGGAAATTTGCCTTTTTATTATATATTCGGTCTCTGCTAGATTTTCCGCTAACGGAAATAGTAGGCAATAAATTTGCAATGCTTTGAGCCTTGCTTTCACCTACCGAATATTGCGTATAATAAGACTGTTTTAATTGAGGGTCATTTTGAATCGCCAGCTGAAATGTCTCAACTAAATCTTGAGCATATGCTGAATGAGAAAAAACGGCTAAAAACAAAACCTTTGCTAGTTTATTTTTCAAAATAAGCTACCTGGTATTTTAATATAGTATGTTTATAATATGCCGATTCTGGTTCAGAAACCATGAGCAAATGCTGTTTCTAAGATAAAGATTGGCAACCTGAGGTTAATATAGCATACCTTGGAAATACGCCAACAATAGAAAACCGGCAACTTGCTGATCTTGATAAATAATTAAAGACAATAAAATGAAAAAAAATAGCTTAGTGATGCTCGCCAGTTTGGCAAGCGTATTAATTTCAGGCTGTTCAAGCCTAGGCAAAGGAATTACTGAAGCCATACTCGAAAAACAGGAAGCCGTAGACACCCGTGTATGTGAAGTATGGGGGCCAGAATTTTCAGGCATAAAGCCTAACGTTGTAGAAAGCCAAGGCAAGATGAAAGTCCTTATGGTGCATGGGGTAGGGGACCATAAACCCGGCTATGCTACTCAGTTTTTTGAAAAACTGGCCAAAGAACTGGATCTAACGGTAACATCAAGGGTTCATAAAGATATTCAGCTTAACAGTCCAGCCTATCCTGATGAACCTTTAGGTAATTTACGGATAAAACGCTATTTAAGTAAAGATAAATCTCAGGAGCTTATTCTCTATGAATTAACCTGGTCTGATATCACAGCCAAAGAAAAAGAGGTACTGGCATATGATAATTCAGGTGAACATTCATTTAGGCGGGCTGAAATAAATGATTTAATGAAACGCTTCTCTAATGATACAGGGCCAGACCCTATTATCTATTTGGGTGAAAGCAGAGCAAAAATATTGACTTCTTTTGCACAGTCCTTTTGCTGGATGACTTCTACCAACTGGCAAGAGTTGCCTACAACAAGCAATGCAGTGTGCAAAACACCTAAAGTATCCATCATAGATAAAGATCAATATGCCTTTTTCTCACATAGTTTAGGCAGCAGAATAACCATTGATGGAATGCAGCGTATTGCTTTTACACTTGGCAATGATGACCCTCAATATGTAAGGATTAAAAATTCTCTTAGAAATAAGACTATGCCAATCTACATGATGTCCAATCAATTGCCAATGCTGCAATTAGGAAGGAAATTACCAGAAGTCAGAGGGCAGGAAGACAGATATTGCAGAGTAGGCGGGGATAGATATGCTCAGCGGATGCTGACTAAAACTCCGATTATTGCCTTTAGCGACCCCAATGATTTGCTGAGTTATGCTATACCTCAGGGGTTTGTTGAAAAATATTTAGATTCAAGGCTGTGCATTGATGTGACGAATATAAATATTAATGTTGCATTCGTCTATGATGTTTTCGGCTTGGGAAAATTGGCAAATCCTATGGATGCACATATTGGTTATGAGATGGATGACAGGGTTGTTGCCTTAATAGCTAAAGGCATTGGGAATAAAGAAACAGCTAAGATTGTTAATGAGCGCTGTCGCTGGATTGAAACTATAAACTAATTGCAGCTCAGCCTAAAATATGACGCACCTAAAAAAAGTATATCTGATTTACTCTCCTTGTGTAGAAGAAGAGTTAGAAAGCATAACAGCTCATGCATTAATTGAAAAGAATGGGATTGAATTACGCAAAGTAAAATTGGCAGAACTTTCATCTATTCATATCGATGATAACTTGAATCATGCTCTGTTATGGGTAGAACAGAAAGATTATCAGCAAGCATTGCTATTTGCTGAGCAAAAACAAATATCGCTGGGTTTTTTGCCCATAAAAGGTGATGAAGCCTGTCAGTTTTTTAAAAATCTGGATTTACCTGATGACTTCGATGCCTGTCTTGAAATTGCATTGCACGAGGACCCTTTGTTTGTAGATGTAATCGTCTGCAACGATGAAGTAGTAACAGATGGGGTTAACCTGGAAAACCAGACAACGATGAGTGAGTTTCTCAGCGACAGCAAACGCAACGGACTAAATAAGTTAGAGTTTAGAATTAAGCGTTTTATTCATTCGTTTTCGCTCACTCCGCATCCGGTAACCTTAATTACTGCCAAAGAGAAAACTGTCTCAACAGCAATTACCGGCATGGTTTTATTGGATTTTCATAAAAGCGGGGCGCTTGTTGATTTATTCAGGGAATCCGTTTCCCTAAAAGATAGACGTGTTTCCATTGCTCTGTTTGCACCGCAATCTATTTTATCCTATTTGCAGCTGTCTACATCATCATTGATAGGTGCTAAGAAAAAAGATCTGCCTCAGCAGGTAGGGTACATTCGTACAGAATCTTTAACCATCAAATCTCCAGTTGACATACATTATCTGGTGAATAAAAAACCATTAACCACCCGTGAATTGAGAATAGGAACCTTGAGTGAAGGGGTGAGAATAAATGCAGGGGAAAAATTTCGAGAAACCCAAAAATTCTCAGATGACAAAGAAAATGTTATTTGCAGTCAACTGCCACAGCAGGAAAAATTAATAAAATACATCGGCGAATCGCTGCCTTTTTTTTCACATGCCTTAGAATCTGATTTTAAAGACCTATTTTTAGCATTAAAGGACAGTGCAAATACCAGTAATACCTACGTTTTGCTAATGGTATTGAGTACATTGCTGGCAGGCTTGGGATTATTCCTAAACAGTCCCTCCGTTGTTATTGGTGCTATGGTTCTTGCTCCGTTAATGTCGCCCATTATTTCCCTTTCAATGGGGGTGTTGCGTTCAGACAGCGATTTAAGCCGCCGCTCATTCTTTACACTCATTATAGGGATGTTTATCGCACTGGCATTATCTGCCATCATGGCCGCATTACTGCCATTTCAAGAAATAACCAACGAGATAGAAGGGCGCCTGCATCCTTCTACGCTAGATCTGCTGGTAGCAGTACTGTCAGGTATCGCAGGGGCTTTTGCCAATGCCAGAGAAAATATTGCCAAAAGTTTGCCAGGCGTAGCAATAGCAGTAGCACTGGTTCCGCCATTATGCGTTTCAGGCATAGGCATAGGCTGGTGGAATTTTGAAGTGTTTTATGGCGCCATGCTGCTGTTTTTAACGAACTTGACTGGCATCATTATGGCTGCGGGTCTATCCTTTATGGTCATCGGCTTTGCGCCATTCTCCCGAGCAAAAAAAGGCATTGTATTATCTGTGTTTATGGTCTCGGTTATCTCTGTACCTCTGTTTTTATCTTTTTCTAAAATGCAGGAGGTTGCTGCCGTTAAAAAGCAGCTGCTTAGTCAGCGTTATCAGATTGGTGGCCAGCAACAGCAATTACGCAATATTAAAGTTCGCTTAGGTCGACCATTAAGAATTAGTGGTGAATTAATGAGTTCACACATTCCAGATACCGCAATGTTATTGCTGTTTGAGCAGCATCTTGAAGATCAGTTAGGACAACCCGTAATAGTTGATTTTTCTATACGCATGGTTACTGGAAAATATTTTGACCCATAAAAAACGGAGGATACATGAGTTTCCTGAGAATTGAAGAGCTGCCTTGCTAAAGCTACGAAGATTATATGCAATGGGAAGGCAAGTGGGAATTAATTCATGGCATTCCTTATGCCATGAGTCCAGTTCCTACCATTCAGCACCAGGCAATTAGCCATAAAATTGACGTTGAGCTGGCTAGACCACTTGAACAGTGTGGGCAATGCCAAGCCTTATTACCAGTTGACTGGAAAATTGATAACAGTACGACGGTTCAACCCGATAACCTTGTCGTCTGTGAAAAGCCAGAAGGGCAATACCTAACTAAAGCTCCAGTGCTTATTTTTGAAATCCTCTCCAAATCCACCGCAACGAAAGATCAAAATACTAAATTTCGTCTTTATCAGGAAGAAGGTGTTAAGCACTATATTATTGTTGACCCTAGTGAACAGCTGGCTAAAGTTTATCAATTGCAGAGTGGGAAATTTATAAAAATGCTTGATGCTACAAATGAGAGCTGTGATTTCGACCTGGGAAAGTGCAAAATTGCATTTGAATTTTCGACCATTTGGGCATAGTTTTCCATTAAAGAACTACAGCGAGAAAAATATGATCTGATAAAGTTTGCAGGGTTTCTTTATGCCACAAATGAGTATAAGTACCCAAGTAAAATTAATTTAACTTTTTACTTGTCTTTTTTACCATTTTAGACCCTGAATAAATAGTTACGTAGCTCGCTATGCGCCTATTTATTCAGGGCCTAAAATGAAAAAAAATCCTGCGTAAAACTATTAAATTAATTTTACTTGGGTACTTATAGATAAAAAAACCCCAAAACTATAAGTGTCGAATGGCTAGTTTGGGGGCTTAACTTTTAGGAATTATTTCTAATGAATCCATAGGACTCAAATTAAATATAGTCTATGGGAGCAAAAATACTTTGAAGCATTTCACATTACACCTTTCTTTAATTTAACATAATATACATTATGCGAAGTTATACAGCTGCTTGAGGTGACTTAATCCAGAAGCCATTCTATTCTAAGTTATTTAACCCAAAATAACGGCTAAATAAAAACATCAGTTTTTAAGTAA